>NZ_JBKJYW010000147.1:0-24617 GCF_046715635.1 Serratia sp. (in: enterobacteria) | reverse complement strand
TCCAAGGTGAGTCCCGATAAACTTCAAACACACTCGATCGGTTCCCTCTCCCTGTGGGAGAGGCGCCATTACTTCATTTTAGGTTCGTAAGGCAGGAGAGAGAATTTGTGTGATTAGACGCGATAGTGCATCACACGCTCGAGGAAGTAGTCCTGCAGATGCTTAGGTTGCTCACGTTCCACCATCTCAGGGATCACCGGCATATTGTAGCGTTCCTTGAATGCCACCCCAGACGCGGCCAGATCAACGTTCATCTTATCCATCTCGTCTTTGGAAAGTTCTGCCAGATTGTAGCCCATGATATTTTCCTTCTATTGTGTAACGGCAACTCAGCGCAGAAGGTAATCTACCATGCAGCGCTTGGCAAGTTTCTCAAGCCAACCTATCCCTATCATCTTCAGACTCTGGGCGTAGAGTCATTACAAAAAGCAGGGTGATATAATGTTTAAGCGTAATGTCGTTGGGTTATTTTGTTAAATAAGAATGATTCGTCTTACTGTAAATATTAAGATGAAAATGATTATCATAATAATTTAATGTTAAATTAAGTTTTTTATAACGCATTGAATTTATGGATAAATTAACGTTTAAATAAATGAATGTAAATCAAGTGTTTTTATTTTGTGTTAATCAAGGCATAATGTGCCCAATTAATTTTATGACCTGCAAAAATAAAAGGGATCTTCATGCTAACGCAAGCAATGACCACGAAACTGAATGAGCAACTGAATCTGGAATTCTATTCCGCCAATTTGTATTTGCAAATGAGCGCCTGGTGCAGCGATAAAGGCTTCGAAGGTGCCGCCGCATTCCTTAAAGAACATTCACGCGAAGAGATGCAGCATATGCAGCGTCTGTTCGACTATCTCAGTGATACCGGGGCGTTGCCACTGATCGGCAGCATTTCTGCACCACCGGTAGAGTTTGAATCACTGGCGGACGTTTTCCAGCAGACTTACGAGCATGAGCAACTGATCACTCGTCAAATCAATGAATTGGCGCACGTGGCTATGACCACACAAGACTACTCAACCTTCAACTTCCTGCAATGGTACGTTGCCGAGCAGCACGAAGAAGAGAAGCTGTTCAAATCCGTACTGGATAAGTTGGCGCTGGTAGGCAACAGCGGCAAGGCACTGTTCTTCATTGATAAAGACCTGAAGAGAATGGGTGCTGAGGCAGTAAGCGGTAACGGCCAGGCCTGATAACCTGCTTTTGCCAGCAATCTGAAAACCGCGTACTTTTCACCGTACGCGGTTTTTTTTGCCCTGTGTTTATCGCGCGGCCATAGCGATACGTGCTGCCAGATCGCAAAATATCAGTGATGTGCTCGACTTGCCGATTCACCGTCGTTATGATTTAACGCGATACGCTACCGGGAGGTAGAGAGTTATAACAGTGAGTTACCCACTCCTGCTGCTGTTTACCCGTGGCGCAATCACAGTGGTGGGTTGAGGCTGCGGAAACATCGCTCCGCGTAACCGGTCTTGGCCCTTATCACCTACATAATTGATAAAGGACTCCTCCGTGATCGCTAAAATTCGTTCATCCTATCGCCTGCTTTCCACCATTTTTGTACTGTTTGTCGGCTTGTCTTCTCAGCAGGCGTTGGCGCATGCCCACCTGAAAGTACAGACCCCGGCGGCAGACGCCACCGTCAGCTCCGCGCCAAAAGTGCTGACGCTGAATTTCTCCGAAGGCATTGAGCCTAACTTCAGCGGTGTCAAAGTGACCGGCCCAGATAACGCCGTGGTTAAGACCGGCAAGCTGGATCTGGAGCCAAACAATAACACCCAAGTTAACGTACCGATTGAAAGTGAACTGGCGGCGGGGAAATACCAGGTCAGCTGGCACGTGGTTTCCGTTGACGGTCATAAAACCAAAGGTCAGTACAGCTTTACCGTTAACTAAGCCATGACTCTGGCGACCCTGTTTGTGCTGTGTCGCTTTGTGCACTTTACGGCGGTGATGCTGATGTTTGGTGTCAGCCTGTTCACCGCCGTCCTGTCGCCACAGCGCCTCTCCCCGATCATCACCCGCGATTTGCGCCCGCTGCTGCTCGCCTCGACCTGGATCTCTGCATTAACCGCCTTGCTGATACTGGCCATTCAGGCCGGATTGATGGGCGATGGCTGGGCGGATACCTGGCAATTGAGCATTTGGTGGGCGGTGTTGGGCACCACCTTTGGCGAGGCCTGGCGTTGGCATCTGGGTTTTTCCCTGCTGGCATTGGTAGCCTTGCTGTTGCCTGCGACAAAGCGGGGACAAGCACTAGCGCTGTGTTCGACACTGCTACTAGTCAATATGGCGTTTATCGGCCACGCGGCGATGCATGCGGGCATATTGGGCATAGCGCACCGCGTTAACCACGCCTTGCACCTGTTGGCCGCAGGCTACTGGTTCGGCAGCCTGTTGCCGTTGTTGCTTTGCCTACGCTACTTGCCACAACCGCAGTGGCGTAGCGATGCGATCGCCACCTTGATTCGCTTCTCCCGCTGGGGCCATGTTGCCGTAGTGCTGGTGATCGTGACGGGCATAATCAACAGCCTGATTATCCTTGGCCGCTGGCCAGTCGATCTTGGCTCCGCCTATCAGCGCTTGTTGTTAGTGAAAGTCGGGCTGGTGGCACTGATGGTGATGGTGGCATTGGTTAACCGTTACGCTATTGTCCCCGCGATGCGCACCACCCCTAATCTGGCACAGCGCAGGTTGGTGATCGCCTGCTGGCTTGAGGTGGCGTTGGGAGTTGTGGTGCTACTGCTGGTGAGTTTATTTGCAACCTATGCGCCGGTATGACATTGCGACTTGCCGGATGCCCCCAACTTGCGGGAAAATCGATTTAAATCGCAACTTAAGGCCAAAAACATGAAATCTGTAATTCTTGGTATTGCGCTGCTGGCAACGGCGACGGGCGCGCTAGCGGCAGATAAGCTGGTTAACGTTACGAAGCTGGAGTACGGCAAACAGTGGGCGTTCACCAAAGAGGAAGTCACGCTGCAGTGTCGCAAAGGGGCTGCCTTGTTCGTGCTCAACAACAGCACCCTGATGCAGTATCCGCTCAATGAAGCAGCAGAAGCACAGGTGAAAGCGGGGCAGCAACGTGCTCAATCGCTGGACGTGATCCTGCTGGATGATGCCAACCACCCCGGACAGAAAATGAGCGTGCAACCTTTCCGCGAAAGAGCAGAAAAATTGTGTGCTGACTAATCAGCTAACCACCCGATACTTATGCAAAAGTTTACGGGTGGTGACGAGATGTACGTAATTAATTTCTGTTTGTAACTATCACTTGTGTGCGCTGGGCTGGCAAAATTGGCACCTTGGACTATTCTTAGGATGCACGGTTGAACAAACCTTGCATAAATGCCAACTTTTAGCGCACGGCTCTCTCCCAAGAGCCCTTTCCCTAGACCGAGTATAGGAATCGTACTCGGTCTTTTTTTATGCATTTGATTTATAAAGATAAAAAACCACACGAAATTTCCACGAAAACCTATACTCGGTCTTTTTAAACAAGTAAGTATTCCTTACCTCTTAGATCAAGATATTTCTTGGTCATGACTGCCGATTTATGGCCTAGCAGACGTGCAAACTCCTCTCCTTTTTCTATGCTAAACAGTCGTGATGCAAGACTTCGGATCTCGTGAAACTTCGGCGGGTTGTCACCAAGTTCCAACATGGTGGCATTCCTTGCCTTCACAAACGCTTTAGTCAACGCATCTGGATGCAGCGATTTATCACCATTTTTGGATCGCCGTGTGGTGTTAATTATGTAGTCTGAGGAATGCGAGGCCCGGCATCGTTCTATCACTTCACCTAGGCAGAGGTTCACAGTTTTAAGATTTAGGTTTAAGGGAATGGCAATCCGCATGCCAGTCTTACCCTGTTCGACATGTAATCTGCCGTCGATAATGTCCGCAAAGTGTAAGAGAACAACATCCTCACGACGCTGACCAGTTACAAAAGAATCTCCATTGCAAATCTTACCCATTGTGGTTGTTCGGTTGCAGCCAAACAAATTGGGTGCGTAGGTGACAGCCTAGATGTTTGCAATCTAGTTAGATATAAAGCACTATCTCCAGTTAGTAGTTTGTGTTTTACGGTATTACATGTGGTATATATCCATTTTAGATCGATTTTTTTGATAAAGTAAGGACGGTATTATGTCTGGTAAGCGCCAACACTTCATGCCACAATTTTTACAGAGAGGCTTTTCATTTGATAATGGTAAAAAGCAACAATATACTTGGCAATATAGATTGGATGGAAAAGTATTGCTGGCAAACATAAAAAATGTTGGCACAGAAGGTTTTTTTTATTCTTTAGATAGTGATCATAGTGTTGATGACACTATTACAGATGCAGAAAGTGATTTTTCTGAGTTAGTTGTTGCTCTCCAGAGTCACAACATTGATAACATTGCGTCACTTGATATTTCCAAGTTTATTTCACATCTAGAGTCGAGAACAAGGCACATAAGAATATCAATGCAAAATTCATTTTCATATTTAATGGAAAATATTGGAGATGCATTCCTTAAAAAAAATATTATAATGGAGTATGTTACGAGAAATATAATTTCCAAACCCAAAAAACTCGAGAAGTTAATCGATCGGCAGTTAGAAAGTATGACTATTTCGTCTGCGATGAAATATAGCCTTAAACAATTAATGACTAATAACGTAAATCTTTGGTTGCCAACTACTGTTGAGAGTATGGTTGAAGTATATAAACCACGTATAGCTGAGATTATAAGAGAAAAATTGCCAGTGGTTATGAAAATGGGACATCTAAAAGCGTTAAATGAATCTATTTTTCCTGAGGCCAAGGTAAATGATTACGTTAAGTTAGAGTTCAATGTCATAAGTATGAACTATGATCTACCATTAGGTGATAACATGGTGTTATTTGAAGTTGAAGGAGATAGAAAATTTAAGCCATACTATGAAAGAAGTGATGTATTGAGAAATATATACCTGCCTATTAGTTCTAGAAAGTTATTGTGCGGTTCATCTAAAGGGTGTATACCAAGCATAAATGATCTCGACTTACATATAGCCGAATGCTCATCGGAGTATTTCATTTCATCGATCAAAGATGAGCGTTCTTTAGAAATGCAAAAGTTAATTGGTAAAAATTCATTTGCTATATCAAATGATAAAATAATCGAATTATTATCTGAGCTCATTTATGGAGATAGTGACTGGATATGATTTAAGGTTTTTTATGTCGTTAAATAATATGCTAAAGTCATTAAGATAGCATTACTTCATAATAATGGAAGGAAAGCCAAATAAAACTCCAACTCTCACGCAGTCATATAAACTATATTTTTTAATGACACGTATCGCAAAAATGTTAATGTATATATTATTACATAGGTACAACACTTGGTTTTTCTTGCTTTGTTATTTTGTAAAGATAAATACAATTCATACTAATTAATTTACCCGAGTTTTTAGGTTGTGTGTATTTACGCCCCCCCTTGAAAAGAGATGTTTCCTATCCAAAGATTTCTATATACCCCCCCCTTCAAACTCCCACCCAACCCCGCTATACTGTATAAAAAATCAGTATGGAGAATATGATTGGCCAGACGTTCTGCCGCACCAAGGCTTGAGTTTGAAGCGGAAGCTATCTACCAGTACCCGGAACACCTACGCCAATGGCTGGAAGGCTTGCCTGCTTTGCCTGGGGTATACCTGTTCCACGGCGAGTGTGAAACCATGCCGCTCTACATCGGTAAAAGCGTGAACCTTCGCAGCCGGGTGCTTTCACATTTGCGTACCCCAGACGAAGCGGCCATGTTGCGCCAGGCGAGGCGTATCACCTTTATCAGAACGGCGGGTGAAATAGGGGCGTTGTTGCTGGAAGCGCAACTGATTAAACAGCAGCAGCCGCTGTTCAATAAACGACTGCGCCGCAACAGGCAGCTCTGCGCATTGCAACTCAATGATGACAAACCCACAGTGGTGTATGCCAAAGAGGTCAATTTTGCTCGGCACGCTGGGTTGTTTGGCCTTTTTGCCAACCGGCGCGCGGCACTACAAGCGTTGCAGTCTATCGCCGATCAGCATCAGCTGTGTTATGGGCTGTTGGGGCTTGAGCCATTAAGCAAAGGCCGCCCTTGTTTTCGTTCTGCACTGAAGCGTTGTGCCGGAGCCTGCTGTGGTAAAGAAAGCCTGGCCGATCATCGGCAGCGCTTGGCCTCAGCGCTCGAGCAAGGCCGCGTGGTGTGCTGGCCGTGGCGTGGCCCGATAGCCTTGCGAGAGCAGGGGGCTGATATGGCGCAGTACCATATTATCCACCATTGGTTATGGTTGGGTGCAGTAGATAGCCTGGATGAAGCGAGGGAGTTAATGATTGCTGCGCCGGGCTTTGATAGCGATGGCTATAAAATTTTATGCAAACCCGTGATCGGTGGAGAGTACGAGATTATCGATCTCTACGAAAAAACCTAAGTTAACGCTTTCACACCAGCCAGTAAACCAGCGCGGGTGTCTGCATCAAAGGCGGACGCCAGAACCGATGCCGATAGTGGTCGTTGCACGCCCCGAACTACCGCCAGAGCCAGAGACGCTGACCGAAGTACACCCGGCCAGCAGGATGACTAAAAGGGTACCTGCAATTAGTTTCATAAACCCACCTGGTTAGCTCTGCAACGAATGAATCAACTTAACATAGAAACTAACTATAAGATGAATCCTTATTGCTCGGTAGTCAGGGGAGGGCTAGATTGATCGGGTATCCCCTCATTGAGGTTATTTAAAATGCTCAAGCATCGCTGGTCGGCCCTCGCACTTGTGTTGATCGTGTTCACATCCTCAGCCTCCGTTATGGCCAATCCAGGTAACGGTAACGGAGGTGGGCATGGTAATTCCGCTAACCATGGAGACAATCACGGGAAGGGTAATTCAGGCAAAGACCATTCAGACAAAGGAAAAAAAGCCAAGGGCGGTCATGATGATCTGGTTACCGTGAATATCAATTATGACCGTGTACGACCTCTGGCGGTAAACTATGGATTAACCGGGTATCAATCTTTACCTCCCGGCATTGCCAAGAACCTGGCACGGGGCAAGCCATTGCCGCCAGGGATCGCCAAGAAAATGGTGCCTGCTTCAATGCTGGGACAACTGCCATCTTATCCTGGCTATGAATGGCGTATCGCCGGGAATGATCTAGTGCTGGTGGCTCTAAGCACTGCGATTGTTGCATCTGTGATAAACGGTGTATTTGATTAGTTGCTGCCCGCCCAGGGCGGCTGTTTCTTCTGATGTTGCGCCGCCCGTTATGAGTGAAAAATAATGTCCGGTGAGCTTAACGCCTCGCTCAGAGCCCGCTCATCGACGCCAGCGAAGGGAACTTCCCGCCCATCGCAGTACAGCGTGAGGCCAGTGAAGCTCATTTCCGCCTTAGCATCGATATTGTAAGAGGGGAATCCAGGCGAGATTTCCAATATCAACTGATGCTGAGGTAAAACGTAGCAGAAATAATTGTTATCCATTAGTTGCCAGCCCTGAGAGCGCAACCACAGCAGATGCCCGCAGGCGGCCGATTTTCCCTGCCAGCGAGTAAGCTGACTGTGCGCAGCCTCTTGCGGGGTGAGCAATACCGTACGACGCGTCAACTGGCGGAAAGGTGCGATCAGTTCGTAGTCAATGAAGAGTTGCGCGTATGCCTCCCGCATTTCAGCGCTCATTTCCAGCGGATGGGCAATACCGAAGAGAGCATCCGGCGGTAGCGTGATCGGTTCATCCTGAGCGTCGCAGAACTCCCCCTCCGCCGCTACGCGAAAGGTACTCAGCAGACGGCGTGGCTCATTGGGGGCGTAGATGCCCCACACGAGCCGCTGCGTCAGGTGGCGCGTGAACGGGTGATCGACAAACAGCGACTGAAACTCGGTATACTTCCAGCGTCGTGCCAGCCGCAGTGCGGATTCCAGATGCGGCAGCAGGCGTTTCGCCGTCTGGGTAATGTCTTTCTTCAGCCCTTTGAGACGGGCCAGCGCTTCTGATGCCTTGAGCTGATCATCGTCGGCTCGCAGACGCGGTATTGTTTTTTGTCGCACGTCTTGCGAGTCGTAAATCACTGGTTGCAGGTTTTCATCAAGACGCATACGAAAACTCCGCGAACCAAAATCAAAGTTCAACGCCTGTGGGTTATCAAGCCCCAGCGTTGGTGTCAATCGGTCCTGTAATTTCTCTTCGCTCAGATCGCGCGCTTCGGCCACTTCTTGCAGAGATTGCTCCGCATTGTCGCGAAGCGGGCGAGATTTGGCACGTTGCGAGATGTGATGCAGTTGCAGCAGTGCCATGTCGCTACCGATTTGGGTCAGGAGATTCAGCCCGCTGGCGGCACGTGCCGATTTGCCCTCCTGCGGCCAGGCCATGATCAATGGTGTGAGTTCGCGCGTGGTGCTCTCGTCGCCAAAAATGCCCAGCGTATGGAAGGCCCAGTTCTCTTTGGTGGGCGCGCCGGCGTTTTGCCAGGCGCTGAAAAGATCCCAGGCGAAGGCCGCCAACGTGTGCGTCTGGCAGACTTCTTTTACCCGATCCAGCCCAATGTAATAGTGACTGCCGTGGGTGAAGCGCAGCATCTCGCCAAGGATCTCCATCGCGTCGTCGGGTAGCGGCTGGTTGTTGCTGCAAAGGCGCGGTCTGCGCCAGAGCGTGGGCTGCCAGAAATCCGGAGCTTTCGGCACGCGGGCTGGGTAGATATCGTGTGGGTCTTGCGTCAGCAATTGCGCCAGCGCCGTCCACAGTTCCGGTACGTTCCAGCGTAGCGCCACGGAGTGCAGCAGGTCCGCGTGGCCTTCCTTATGCAGCAAGCGCAGGGCGTTGATCGCCGCTTCGCGGTTATCGCCTACTTTATCCAGCGCCAGCGGGATCAGCGCGCTCGCGGCATGTTCCTGCCATTGCAGCAGCCACTGGCGCGCCAGATTGCGCCGGGCCTGAAAACGCCGCCAGGCGCGGGCCATCGGTAGCACTAGCTCGGTAGCGCCGAAGTTGAGCAGTAGAGGGAAAATATCTTTAGGGTGGTGCTGTAGCGCCAACAACAGACCAGGCAGGGCGTCGGTGCCGAGTCTACTTAGCAGATAGTCCGCGCCAACAAAGTTGAAGTTCTCTTCGTTGATTCGCTGCCAGAGTGCCAGCGCCTGCTCGTGCGGCAACTGCGACAGCAGATAAAGATTCCAGCTGTCATTAGGTTTATAATTCGCATCCAGATGGTTTCGCCAGGCCTGAAGCAGCGCTTCGTTATCGCCACTGCGTAGCGCGTTGGCGGTGCTTTTATCCCAGTCGCTCCCTTGCCTGGATTCAAAGTGCCTCTGCTGTCCATGCAGGGTGTACTGATGGAAAAGATAATCCATATCCTCAAAGCCTAATTCCCGCAAGACGAGGCTATCGCCTTTGTGCGTAAGGCGTTCAAGCAGGGGGATATCGTTAAAGAATCGCGCCGGTGACGAGGTTGCCAGCGCCTCCCGCTCGCCCTGTTGCCAGTATTCTTGCGGCGTAATGGCCAGCGCGGGCAAGTCAATATAGGGGCTGGCGGCTTTTTTCTTTTTATTGTGCCACGGTGGTGACAGCAGAATCTCCGGTAGGTTGGTACTGTCAGCTACGCCGACTGCCTCCAGCGACGAAGGCTGCTGAAAAGAATGCAGCAACGCCAGTGCTTGCGCGCTTAACCACGGAGTGAGCTGCTCGATCAGTTGCGGATGTAAATTAAGCAAAGTCTGGAGTCGTGCTCGCCAGCTCTCTTTCTGTTTCTTTTGCTGCTGCGGCAGTTTTTTGGCCTCAACACCAGGGTAGCCGGGACGAGCGGGCGGTACGTTTAGCGTCAGCAACTCCGCCAATGCCACCAGCGTTGCTGCGGGGAATTTTTTTGAAAACTTACTCACACGCTCCTGACTGGGCTTGTTTTTATCTGCCACCAGTAGCAACATTCGGATGACCTGCGGATGGTTAATCTGTACCAGCAGGCTGCCGCAGTCGTCCCGGTGGGCGTAGGGCGCTAGCCGTGGCACCGCCGCCAGCCCTTGTTCGCGCAGCAGCGCAGCACAGGCGGCATAGCCGTGATGGTTTTCCCTAGACATATAGCTGGCTTCGCGATCATTAAAGACATCCAGTGTCCAGTATTCCTCAAGCGCTGCCAGCGCCTCGGGGGCGGTTGCCACTGCCTTTAGCCACTCTTTTGCATGTAAGCTGCTGTTGTTACAGGTAAGCCCAGCTATCTCATTGGCGATTTCCGGTAATTCGGGCAACAGCAGGGCAATAAAAGGGCGGCGGGTTGGCTGTATAGCCGGGAGCGCCGCGATAAGTTTGTCGGCGCAGCGCTGCCAGATATCTTCCTGCGCCTGTGACAGATGTTTGCGTAGGCGCAGATCAAATTCGTTATAAGTCTCTGATAAATAGCTACGATCCTGATGAGTAAAAGTGAACGTGATATCAGGCGTCTGTTGGTTGGAATTGACATAATCGATGGCGATGCTTTGTCGCTCAATCACCACTTCCGTGGCGTATTCGATACCTTCCTGCTGGACAATTTCGTCCAGCAATTCCCGGCTGTTGTCTTCCGCTATCCGGGTTAATGCGGCCATCGTGCGTGCGGGGATAGACGGTTTAGTGGCCCCGATCAGGCTAATCGCCTGGGCTATTGCCTGCTGCCATTCGGGTTGGCAGTGGCTATAGAGCCAGTTGGGCTGATTGAAATGGCTAAAACGTTTCGGTAAAACATTAGCCAGTTGCTGAATTCGGTTTTCACTGAGGGGAGGAACCGCTTCACCCGGCCAGCGGCGGTGGCTTAGCGGTATTTTGCCTTTTTTAAAGGTTAGTTCCGGCAGTGCGTCATCTGCTAGCCATGGCGGAGTTGTAGTTCCCTTGTTCATCGGATTTTCCTTAATCAAAAAGTGACTCAATGTCGTTAATCAACTCGCTAGCGGTGACAATCCAGCACTGAGAACGGTATTTTCTGCGCCGCGTTGACTCTCCAGCCGTAGGTGCACACATCGCCCTTCCTGAGCCAGATTTTGCTCAACGGCTGCTCGGCGCCGTACTCGTCTGGTGAGGAACCCAATTATTTAAAAGGATTTGTGCCTGCTGCGGACTTAACAGTGTCACCGCCCTCAGGACATTACCCTGATCAAGCATGGGTGCAAATGTTACATAAACTCTTAGGCTGTTCAATATGTCAACCAGATAACTACTGAAATAAGACATTCACTAGCTATAGGATCTCAGCAAAAGTCTCCGTGTTGCAAATACTGAATTTACTGCGTATTCAGAAACTTCCTAACAATATCTGACAAGGGGCTTGATCTGTCTCGCTCTACAGTAAATACTGTATATAAATACAGTTATAAGGTTCAGCATCATGTCGTTCATCCGCCCTACAGAGTGTGTGTCTCCTGTCACCTTGCCACTTTTCACTGAGCGTGTACCCTGTGGTTTCCCCAGCCCGGCTCAGGACTACGTCGAAGATAGGCTGAATCTCAATACGCTCCTGATAGCCCATCCCGGTGCCACGTATTTTATTAAAGTGAGCGGCGAGTCTATGACAGGCGCGGGAATTGGCGACGGCGATCTTCTGGTCGTCGATCGGTCGTTGTCGGCTCGCCATGGCGATATCGTCATTGCCGCTGTGGCCGGTGAATTTACAGTGAAGGAACTGCGCACTCATCCAGATTTGCAGTTACTCCCGCACAATAGCAGCTACTCGCCCATTACCTTTCAGAATGCTGAAGAGCTGGAAATATTTGGTGTGGTGACGTTTTCGATTAAGTCGCATAAATGAAGATGTTTGCACTGGCCGACGTCAACAGCTTTTACACTTCGTGCGAAACCGTTTTCCGACCGGACTTAACCGGAAAACCCGTGGTAGTCGTATCCAACAATGACGGCTGCGTGATTTCCCGATCCGTAGAGGCAAAGGCACTCGGCATTACTATGGGCGAACCCTTCTTTAGACTAAAAAATAAAACGTTCCCGTCTGAAGTACACGTTTTCAGCTCAAACTATGCTCTTTATGCTGACCTGAGCGCACGCGTCATGCAGACGCTGACGGATATGGTACCTGCAATCGAAATTTACTCCATTGATGAAGCCTTTATCGATCTGTCCGGCGTTGCTCGCTGTCTGTCCCCAAAGGTTCTAGGTCATGAGATGCGAAACCAGGTACTGAAAAACACCGGACTGACGATCGGGATTGGTGTTGCGCAAACCAAAACATTAGCAAAACTAGCGAATTATGCAGCCAAAAAATGGCCGGGCACGAGAGGCGTCGTGGATTTATCCGACGTTACCCGTCAGCGGAAGCTCCTGGCGCAGGTATCCGTGGACGAGGTCTGGGGTATCGGAAGACGTATTAGCAAAAAGCTGAACGACATGGGGATTAACACCGCACTGGAACTAGCCGACAGTTCACCATGGCTGATAAAAAAACATTTCAACGTCGTTCTGGAAAGGACGTTGCGCGAGTTACGCGGCGAATCATGCCTTGAGCTTGAGGAGTTCGCGCCCGTAAAGCAGCAGATAATATGTAGCCGTTCGTTTGGATTCCGCATCATCGACTATACCGATATGCGCCAAGCCATCTGCACCTATGCCGAGCGCGCAGCAGAAAAGCTGCGCAGTGAACGCCAATTTTGCGCTTTTGTTAGCGTCTTCCTGCGTACCAGCCCGCATGCGGACAATGAGATTTACTATGGGAACCAAGCATCAATGAAACTGATGACGCCATCCTGTGATACGCGTGACATTATACGTGCGGCCACCGAATCGCTGGATCGCATCTGGGTGGACGGCCACAGGTACATGAAAGCAGGCGTGATGCTGGCTGACTTCTTCAGCCGTGGCACAGCACAGCTGAATCTGTTTGATAATAACGCGCCGAGGGCCAACAGCGCTGCACTGATGGCCGCGATCGATGGCATTAACGCCTCAGGAAAAGGGAAAGTCTGGTTTGCCGGGC
Source organism: Serratia sp. (in: enterobacteria) (assembly GCF_046715635.1). Lineage (GTDB taxonomy): Bacteria > Pseudomonadota > Gammaproteobacteria > Enterobacterales > Enterobacteriaceae > Chania. The sequence goes on along the minus strand of NZ_JBKJYW010000147.1, from coordinate 11,651 downwards.
AGGGCATTCAGAAAGCCTGGGCGATGAAACGAGAGATGCTTTCACCAGCTTACACCACACGCTATTCTGACCTGCCTGTCGCCAGGTAAAACCGGCTAATTGGAGCGGCTCACTGAATCTGGTAAAAGGAGGGAGAGTATTTTCTCCCGCAGGTTGCCGTTCTGTGCCTCGCAGCTTTTCAGCTCGCACTCAAGAGAGGGCACCGTCGCAATTAGAATTGGGTGACGGATCATATTAATAACTCGGGCCGGGCAAAGCGGTGCTTTCCCTTGACCACTGCGCTACGCTTACGATATAACGCTCTGTTTAATTGGCACTTTCGCCTCATGGTTACTTAACTTTCGGGTTAATGGATTAACACTATGCGCAGGCCTTTATCATCCTATCATCCGCTGCTTTATTGGCTGCGGGTCCGGCAAAAGCGGGTTTTGCGCCATCTTGCGTGGCAATGGTCATCGCGCCAGTACGCCAGTGAGAGAATACCGGAGCAGCGGTTGGATCACCGTTTTATCAAGCATACCTCGAAGCTGATCCGCAAGTTGGGCAATAGCGATATTGGCTTGCAGCACAATAAAGTGATTAATCTGCGTTTGGCGGTTGCGGCAACCAGCGGAATTATTATCAAACCGGGTGAGTATTTCTCGTTTTGTAAGCTGGTGGGCAAGCCGACTCGTGCGCGTGGTTTTGTTGAAGGGATGGAGTTGTCGTTTGGCGAAGCGCGCAGCGGTATTGGCGGTGGTATTTGTCAGCTCAGTAATTTAATCCACTGGATGGCGATCCATTCACCGTTGGTGGTGACTGAACGGGCAAATCACAGTTTTGATCCTTTCCCGGACGAAGGGCGGATATTGCCTTTTGGCTCGGGAGCCGCCATTTTCTACAACTATATCGATCTGGTGCTGCATAACCCGACTCAGGATAGCTTTCAGCTGGTGTTCAACGTTGCGGAACACCAGTTGGAAGGTGAACTGCTGTGTTCGGCCCCTCGCACGGTGAAATATCATATCTACCAGAAGTCCCACCGATTTATCCGTCGGCAACAGCGTGTTTACCGGCAGAATGAAATCTGGCGTGATATCTCCACCAAAGGGCAGGACTCGGTGGTATTACATTCCGAACGGCTATACCAGAACGATGTGGTGGTAAAATATGATGTTGAAGAACAACAGGTTGATTGAGTATCGTCAATCACGCTGAGCATCAGCGTCCGGCCATTGACAGCACAACGGTAACAGAAGGAATTCTTATCATTAAGTGGGTAATATTTAATTAAGCAGAACCAACACTGCGAATTAAATCAGGTGGAACATCAGAATCAATCTGCTTTCTTAATAGAATAAGGATATTTACCATGAATAATACCGTCAATGGAACCATCAATTTTTCTGGACAAATCGTTACCCAAACCATAGGGATTGAAGAGGGTGGCATTATTTTACCGCGGCCACGCAGTGCTGGTCTCACCGTCAGCGTTAACGGCAGCGAAACCCAAAATGGCTACGTACAGCTTGGTGCAATAAGCGAAGTGCAGCTTGAAAACCCGGGTGCTCAGGCCCAGGCAACCCGCTTCGACATCCGCGTTGCAGGTATCTCGGAGCAATATTCTCACGCCTTGGTGTTTTTTGAGGGGGGCGCAACGGTTGATGCTGCCACCGGCGGCCTGATTAATATGGCGGAGGCAGGTAACGTGCAAATTCAGCTGCGTGACCAGCAAAACAATCTTGTGCAGGCAGGCAGTAATGCTCAACTGGTGAGTTCGGCGTTTTTCCCGGTGATGAATGGTGGGGTTTATGCCTCCTTTGCCGCAAACTTCTGCAGTACCGGCCGCGCAACGCCGGGTAATGTGGCGAGCAAGGTCGACTACACGCTCTATTTATTTGAGCTGGCTGCCTGATTGATCGTTAGTGCTATCTAACCCACCGCTCGGTGGGTTTTAGACTGCTTTCCCCTCACCCCGACCCTCTCCCAAAGGGCGAGGGAGCCAGTGCGGAGTTGTGGTCAGGCGAAGAAGTTAATCTGCGGCATGTTTGGTCCTTTCTGGTGCAGAAATTGGGCACGGAAGCCAATAAGGGCGAGGGAGCGAGTACGGAGTTGTGGTTAGGTGAAGAAGTTAATCTGCGGCATGTTTGGTCCTTTCTGGTGCAGAAACGGGGCACGGAAGCCAATATGTGGCACGTCCGATCCCCTCTCCTTGGGGAGAGGGTTAGGGTGAGGGGCTACTAGGGCCTGCATTTATTGCCCAGCCAAACCATCAGCCTTCACCCAGCCCGTGGTTTTATCGCCGGTTTTGGGGTGAATATAGCTCACAAACAAAAATTCCTTATAAGGCTGCCTGTGCCTGGCGGTAACGCTATCGCCATTGACGACAAACTTCCCGCCTTCATCCTGGCAGAGCTTATCCGGCGAGTTGTAAAAATACAGTTTTTTGCTCTTCACCAGATATTTCACCGTAGGCGAGGCCGTTTTGCTTATTACAGCTTCGGCGCTGGCTTGGGCATCGTGGCAAATCTCGTCAAGTGGGGCCAGGCGTTCAACGTTGATCCAGCCGGAGGCATTACCATAACCGACTAACAGATAGCCATTTTTCTCGCCTTCGACAGGCTCAAGCGCGGCATAACCCACCACCTGCACCTTGTCATCCGGGATCACAAATTGAGACTCATTGGCGCACTGCTCGGTGGGGGCGACGTGAAAATAAGCCCGGCCTTTACCCCGCACCACATATTTTGGGGAATCGGCAATGATGGCGCCTAATTTCATCTGGTCCAAAATGGCCGAACAGCGCTGCTCCTTCTGCAGGCATTGCTGATATTGCTTGCCGTCTTGCGGATTAAAGGTGAGTTGCAGCGGATGTTGTTCGTCGGCGCTGTTATCCAATAGCTGCCCGGTTTGCGGATCGTACATGACCCAACCAAGATGCCCGGCCCCTGGCGAATCAGGCGATGCCGGTTTTCGGCGATCGAACAGTTGAATGGCCTGTATGCCGTTAGCTCGCGGTTCCATATGGATGTCCAACTTGTCCGCAGGTACTTTCTCCGCCTGGATCAGCGCCTGATTGCTGCTGGCTAACAGCTTGATCAACGGAACTTGACAGTCAAACAGCGAAGCAGGCCGGTCGGGGGTAAAGCCTGGGCCTACTGGCGTCACGGCCTGTAGCGCTGTCCAGGGCGCAAGCAGCAAGATTCCAACTACGGCTAAAGTGGCAAGCTTCTCCATTTCTATCCTATCTCCGGTGAGGCAGCACACCTGCCAGCCGCCATCATACCCGGCCAGCAGTGAGTTATGCCACACCGGCTACCCGCAACAGCGCCGTCACTGCCGCCGCCGCCAGCAACACCACGATTAACGGTGTTTTCCGCCAGGCTAATAATGCACCCACGGCCACACCGCCTAAACGGGCATAACCGGCAAAGTGCTGCCCTTCGAACAGCGTCGCGATCACCGCTACGGCCAGCAGCAACGTGGTGGCGGAATCGGCGAGCAAGGCCTGAACCCGGTCGGAGAAGCTCAGGCTGCGGCCCAGCAGAAAACCGGCAAAGCGAAACGCAAAGGTGCCGCTGGCCAGGAGCAGAATGCCAATGATGAGTGTTTGATTATCCATTATTTTTCTCGCTTTCTGATCAGTAAACCCAACAGTGAAAACAGCACCGGCATGCCAATCGGTACCAAGGGTACGCTAGCCAGGGCAATCAGGGTGCCGGAACAGGCAGAAATACTGGTACGCAGTTTTTTCAGCGAACCCACAATCAAGGCCAGCAAAATGGTGGGGAACACGGCGTCCAGCCCGATGGCATTGATATCGGGAATAAAGCTGCCGATGGTGCCGCCAATCAACACGCCCAATGGCCAGCAGGCGGCGATCCCCAGCCCACAGAGCCAGTAGGCCGCCCGTTTTTGGGCCAGCGTCGGTTGGGAAATGCCGAACACCACACTTTCGTCGTTCATGATATGGCAACCCAATAACTTAAAGCGGCTGCGTTCGACCACCTCTTTAACCGCCATACCGAACGGCAGGTGGCGTGCATTAACCAGCAGCCCGGCTGCCGCCGCAGCAAAGGGGCTACCCCCGCTGGCGACGATACCGATAAACAGAAATTCAGAGGCACCCGCCAACACCAGCAACGACAGCATCAGCGGGACCCAGAGCTCGAAACCCAGGCCGGTCGCCAGCGAACCATAGGAGATCCCCACGATGCCGTCCGCCAGGCAGACCAGCGCGATCCCTTTGATCACGCCATTATCGAGCGAGGGGAAAAAGTTTTTAGCCATACTATTTTTCTCACTGCCTTTCTCAAAACGAACGGTTGTTCTATTATAATGAACACTTCAATCTCTATTTACAAGTCGAACGATCGTTCGTTATAAGGTGAGTTACGCGGCCTATGAAACAACCTATCAACATCATTGCGGAAGCTCTGGTGCGCGAACGCCAGCGTACAGGCCTCTCGTTGGCAGAAATTGCCCGCCGGGCAGGAATTGCCAAATCCACGCTGTCACAACTGGAAGCGGGGAATGGCAATCCGAGCCTCGAAACGCTGTGGGCACTCTGCGTCGCGCTGGATATCCCCTTTGCGCGTTTGATGGAGCCACAGCAGAGTAAAACGCAGGTGATCCGGCGTGGGGAAGGGGCTGCGGTAGTGTCGGAAGTGGCTAACTATACGGCGGTGTTGTTGGCAACCTGTCCGCCTGGTGCACGGCGAGATATCTATCTGCTGACGACCCAGCCGGGAGCCGATCGTCTTTCTCATCCGCATCCGTTAGGCTCGGTGGAACACATCGTCATCACCCAGGGGCGCGCCTTGGTCGGGCTGGTGGAAGAGCCTGCCGAGCTGAATGCCGGGGATTATATTTGCTACCCAGCCGACCGGCCGCACATCTTTCGCGCCCTGGAGCCGGATACGTTGGCCGTGCTGGTCTCGGAACAAAACTAACATACCCCTCACCCTAACCCTCTCCCAAAAGGGAGAGGGGATCGAATGTGCGATCTCTTGACTACGGCGTTCTGCCTTATACCTCCAGACTGACTTCCGTTCTTACCTACAACACCGCTCCCTCTCCCTTAAACAGCTGTTCACGGGATCCCCGATTTTACAATGGGAGAGAGCTGGGGTGAGGGGGACTGGTGGTCGCTTTGCGTTCATTTGTTAGATCCCTGTCATATTTTTGTTATTTGCCCATTCCAAAACACACGTTTCGCTTGTTTGGGTTAAAAAATTTCATTAGTCTAATTTTTGAAATAAACGTTTGACAAATGAGTGGGGTGTTTAACAATTACATCAGATTTTCATTTCAATGCATTGTTTTAAAGGTGGTTTTTTAATTGTTTTCAGGTGCCTCGTAGACAGTGTTAACTGATGGGAACCACGTGGAATAGGATTTTAAGGCGATAATAACGAGCGGATTGTTGTTTGAATGTAAAAAATATTTTTCATTAGCCGTCAAATCAACAGGCCTCTTCACTCTAACGATTAAAGGGTACAGAACATGAAGCTGAAGAAATTGATCGTCACCTCGCTACTGATGTGCATGCTGCCAGCCTCGGTGTTAGCCAAAGATATCAAGATCGGCGTGTCGATGGCTTACTTTGATGACAACTTCCTGACCATCCTGCGCCAGTCCATGCAGAATAAAATGAAGCAGGAAGGCAACGTCAGCGGCCAGTTTGAAGATGCCAAAGGCGATATCGCACAGCAGATCCAGCAGATAGAAAACTTTGTCAGCCAAGGGGTCGACGCCATCATCCTTAACCCGGTGGATACCCAGGGCGTCAAGCCGATGATCAAGCTGGCGGAGAACGCCCATATTCCACTGGTGTTCGTTAACCGTCGGCCAGAAGCCACGCTGCCAACGGGTATGGCCTACGTAGGTTCAGATTCCAAACTGGCAGGCAAACTGCAGATGGAAGAGTTGGCCAAGCTGATGAACGGCAAGGGCAACGTGATGATCCTGCTCGGTGAGCTTTCCAGTGAAGCCACCCGTGACCGGACCCGCGGCGTTGAGGAAGTGGTGGCCCAATATCCGAATATTCATATCATCGATAAGCAAACCGCCAAGTTTTTCCGCAAAGAGGCGGTCGATGTGACTACCGACTGGATCCTCTCCGGCCAGCAGATTGATGCCATTGCTTCCAACAACGATGAGATGGCGATTGGTGCCATTCTGGCGCTGAAACAGGCGAAGAAAACCGGCGTGCTGGTAGCGGGTGTTGATGGCACACCGGATGCCCTGGAGTTTATCAAGAAGGGGGATTTGAGCCTCAGCATCTTCCAGGACGCCAAAGGTCAGGGGGAGGGCGCCGTGCAAACCGCCATTCAACTGGTTAAAGGCGAGAAGGTTGAAAGCAGCGTCATGATCCCTTACCAACTGATCACCAAAGCCAATTACCAAGACTTTGCCGACAAGAACAAAAAGTAATGACCAACCGGCCCCTTGCCTAACGTGAGGGGGCATCGTTCACAGCTATCGGCAGGATAACGGCGGAGGTTATCAGTATGTATCCTTATGTGCTGGAGGCGGAAGGCATCAGCAAACAGTTCCCGGGCGTTAAGGCGTTGGATAACGTGTCGCTCAAGATCAAACCGGGCAGCGTGCATGCGCTGATGGGGGAAAATGGTGCCGGTAAATCGACGCTGATGAAGTGCTTAATCGGTATTTATCGCCCCGATACCGGCACCATCAAGGTCAAAGGGCAACCGGTGACGTTCAACGATACGCTGGCGGCCTTGCACTCGGGCATCTCCATGATCCACCAGGAACTGAACCTGGTACCGCATATGACGGTGGCCGAAAATATCTGGCTGGGGCGTGAACCCGCCAAGCTAGGTTTTGTTAATCACGAGGAATTAAACCGCAAAACCCGCGAGCTGTTGGCACATCTCAAGATTAAATTAAACCCCGAAACCCAACTAGGGGCGCTAAGCATCGCCAACCAACAGATGGTCGAGATTGCCAAGGCGGTGTCTTATAACGCCGACGTATTGATCATGGATGAACCGACCTCGGCATTAACGGAAGGGGAAGTGGTGCATCTGTTTGCGATCATTCGTGAGCTGAAGCAGCAGGGCAAAGGCATTATCTATATCAGCCACAAAATGGACGAGATCTTTGCCATCACCGACGAGGTCAGCATCTTCCGCGATGGCACTCTGATCGCCAGCGATCAAACCGAAAACCTGACTAAACAGTCGCTGATCACCATGATGGTGGGCCGCGAACTGACCCAGATGTTCCCCAAGTTCAATAACAATATCGGTGAAGAGGTGTTGCGTGTGGCCGGGCTGAGGCGCAGCGGTTGGTTCCAGGATATCTCCTTTGCTGTAAAGCGTGGGGAAATCCTTGGCGTTGCCGGGCTAGTGGGCGCCGGGCGCAGCGAAGTGATGGAGAGCCTGTTTGGTATGCACCCGGCCGAAGGGGGCGAGATTTATATTGAAGGCTTGCCGGTAAAAATAGACTCACCCTCCAAAGCCATCGAACAGGGGCTGGCGTTCCTGACCGAAGACCGTAAAAAATCCGGGCTGTTTCTGGTGCTGTCGGTGGTGGAGAACATGAGTATCGTCAACCTTTCCGCCTATACCAACAAAAACGGATTTGTCAGCCAGACGCAGATGGCCAAAGACTGCATGGAGCAAATTAGCAAACTCAATATTAAAACCCCGACCATGGATCAGATTATCAATAACCTGAGCGGCGGCAATCAGCAGAAGGTCTTGATTGCCCGCTGGCTATTGGCGCAGCCGAAGATCCTGATCCTGGATGAGCCCACGCGCGGTATCGACGTGGGGGCCAAGGCAGAAATTTATCGCCTGATCAGCGAATTGGCGCACCGTGGCGTCGCCATTATTTTGGTTTCGTCGGAACTGCCGGAAATACTCGGCATGAGCGATCGCGTCATGGTGATGCACGCCGGACACATTACGGGGATCCTGGATAAAGCCGAAGCAGACCAGGAAAAAATCATGGCGTTGGCCTCGGAATAACGCAAAGGTAAAACACAATGAATAACGTCAAAGTGGAAACTCAGCCAGTCAAAGCCTCGCTGTTTGCCGGTTTCAGCGGCAAGCTGCCGAAAGATACCGGCATCTTTATCGTCATGATCGGTATCGCGCTGATTTTTGAAATGCTGGGCTGGTACGTGCGCGATCAGTCGTTCCTGCTTAATCCGAACCGCCTGCTGCTGATCGTCTTGCAGGTGGCGATTATCGGCATCATCGCCGTTGGCGTCACCCAGGTTATTATTACCACCGGTATCGATCTCTCTTCTGGCTCGTTGATTGCCTTGACGGCGGTGGTAGCGGCCAGCCTGGCGCAAACCTCCGAGAGCATTTCGCCAATGTATCCGGGCCTGTTGGACCTGCCCGCCGCGATCCCCATCGGGGCCGGGATTGCGGTGGGTATTATTTGTGGATTTATCAACGGTTTTTTGATCACCCGCACCGGCATTCCGCCGTTTATCGCCACCTTGGGGATGATGGTTTCTGCCCGTGGTTTGGCACAGTATTACACCAAAGGTAACCCGGTCAGTTTCCTGTCGGACGGCTTTACCTCGATTGGCCAAGGTGCCATGCCGGTGATTATCTTCCTGGTGGTGGCGGTGATTTTCCATATCGCCCTGAAACACACCCGTTACGGTAAATATGTGTATGCCATCGGCGGCAACATGACCTCGGCCAGGGTCTCTGGGATCAACGTCAATAAATACCTGGTGACGGTCTACACCATTGCGGGTGGGTTGGCAGGATTAGCGGGTGTGGTGCTGGCGGCACGAGTCAGTAGCGGGCAGTCGAGTATGGGGGTGTCTTATGAGTTGGACGCCATTGCCGCAGCGGTCATCGGTGGCAGTAGCCTGATGGGCGGAGTGGGGCGCATTACCGGCACGTTGATCGGCGCGGTGATCCTCGGCCTGATCAAAAGTGGCTTTACCTTTATCGGCGTGGATTCCTACATTCAGGACATTATCAAAGGCATGATCATCGTGGCTGCCGTGGCTATCGACATGCGCCGTAACCGCAAAAAGCTATAATCCTCGCCTTGGCCGCCGGTGTGGTGACCGGCGGTTTGGCCAGGTTTATGCATCGCTGCTATTGATACGCCGGGCCAGTTCGTAACGCGCGCCCCAGTACTGGTTATCCAGGCTGGAAACGGTGACTCCCATGCTGGTGGAGGCGTGAACAAATTCACCCTCCCCGATATAAACGCCGACGTGGCGCTGACGGGATGAGGTTTTGAAAAACACCAGATCGCCAGTGTTTAACTCGCTTTTAGCTACTCGCGAGCCCAGTTTCATTTGTTCACCGGTGCTGCGTGGCAAGCTGACGGCAAACTCATCTTGAAACACGCGCTGCATATAGGCTGAACAGTCGATGCCTTTGCGCGAGTTACCCCCGAATTTGTATCGAACTCCTTCCCATTGGTCATAATGCGACAGGATTTTTTTTAGCTCCTGAGTATTATTCTGGCCGGAACTGGCTGAAGCGGAAAAGCTCATGCAAAAAGCTGAGCAAGTGAGAAATACAGCAAAAAATTTAAGCATAAATGGTTTCTAAATGAGCAACTGAACGTCTATCCCTGTAATGGAGTGGCCGGATTGCCTGACTCATTCCTTGTGAGTGATGGTAATATACACAGGTATTGCTCATAAATAAACCATTAACAGGTCAATTATTAACCACAATCATGCAGGTTATCGGCTTGTTGCTTTTTATAACGGGCCTCTGGTTGGCAGTGGAAAACAGGGAATGACAGGCAATCAAGCAATTAACTACCGGTGGCAGATTTTGCCTACCAAAATTGCAACATGTCGTGCTGTCGATTTATCGGCTGGGTACGGTGGTGGCATCTCAAATTGATCATCAGCATGCCCTTAGGGAAACGTCGGGGGAGGAAAGGAGGCGGTTTTAACCCTAACAGTGACTTGCCAGCCGGTGGCGATAACAGGTAAAAACACTGTTCGACTTAAAAGGAGTAATCAATGCGGATAACCTTGGCCCAATTTACCTGCCGAGAAGGGGAAATAGCCCATAACCTGGCCGCCGTACTGGCGCAGATTGAGCGTTGCAGCGGCCAAACCGACCTGTTGGTGTTACCCGAAACGCAGCTGACCGGCTTTACCCATCCTGATGGCAATACGGACTACGCGCTACAACGGCAAGGCCCTGAACTCGCGCAAGTGGTGGCAGCAAGCCAGCGGGCGGGCATTGCCGTCGCAGTGGGCTTTCTTGAGCAGGATGGTGCGCAACTGTTCAACAGCTCGGTACTGATCACGCCAGAGCAGGGCATCTATCTGCATTATCGTAAAAGCCATTTATGGACCAACGAACGTGTCGAAGTGCAAGCGGGCGATCGCCTGGTCTGTGGGCTGTGGCGTGGGCGGCGTATCGGATTACTGATCTGCTACGACATTGAGTTCGCCGAGGCATCACGAGCATTGGTCCTGATGGGCTGCGATCTGTTGCTGGTTACCGATGGCAATATGGATCCCTACGGCCACGTGCATCGTAACGCTTTGCTGGCGCGAGCTCAGGATAATCAGATGTTTGTCGCCATGGCCAATCGCGCAGGGCATGGGTGTGGGATGCAGTTTGCTGGCGAAAGCCTGGTTGTGGATCCTCTGGGGCGTGAGGTGGCCAGCCTGGGGCGTGAGCCGGGAATAGTGCAGGCAGAGCTGGATTTCAGCCTGCTGGAAGCGTCTCGCCGCGAATATCGTTATCTGGACGATCGGCGTTTGGCACTCAGCGCGGAGACGCAGTGGCAGCAGCGGGATGATGAACAACGCTGGTGGCCGCTAATTCCGCGTTAACGCCGCTTGCTGAAAGGCCAATGGCTTAGGTAAAGTCATAGGCAGATTGGTCACTGACATTGATAGATTTGCAGCACACAAAGGAGCCGTACCATGCAATTCCCCGCCCTGAGTAAAAGAATCGTGCCATTGGCTGCGCTGCTGGTGCTATCGTTGCCCACCGCCTGGGCAGCGCAAAACGCCCCAGCCCCGATCCCATCGGCGTTAATCGGCAACTGGAGTGTGACCAAGGTCATTCCCACCCAGACCGTGGGCTGCTGGGATGAAAAGCAGGCACAGCAGTTGGTCGGTAATAGTATCAACTATACAGCCGACGGTTTTACCTGGCATGAACAGCAACTGAGCAATCAGGGTGCGACCACCACCACGGTAGAAGCGCAAGAATTTGTGGAAGACAACTCGGGCGACAATGGGTACGTCGATTTCCCGATTTTGGGCATCAGTACGCCTTCAGTGCAGCGAGTCATTATTCAGCATCAGGATGTCACCGTTCCGGGGATCACCGATCAGGGGAGTGAAGGCGTTCCCGGGGCTAACGTGTTAGTGAAAGATCGCAATACGCTGATCTTCTCCCAATGCGGCGCGTGGTTTGAGGCGCAACGACAGAAGAAATAACGGCTTCTGATATTTTTCCCTCACCCCAACCCTCTCCCCAAAAAGGAGAGGGGGCTGGTAGGGCGCCGTGGTCCGGTACCGGAGCTAATTTGCGGCACGTTTGGCCCCCTCTCTCTTTGGGAGTGTACAGACCGGGGACATGGTAGACAGGTGTTCAAGGACATGGTGAACACTTTTTAACATCCTTTACCCATGATGATCGACCTATTTCTCAGGTCGATCATCCCCACTTTCGTGCTGT
>NZ_JBKJYW010000146.1:0-5368 GCF_046715635.1 Serratia sp. (in: enterobacteria) | reverse complement strand
ACCAGTTCAATGGTGCAATAGCCTTGATAGCCGCGCAGCTGAATATCCTGCATCAGTGCTGCGAGCGGGATTTTACCTTCGCCAGGGATATAATGGCTGTCGCTGGCACCGTCGCTGTCGACGATATGCACATGGCGTAATCGATCGCCCAGCTTATCGAAATAACTCATGATGGGTTCACCTTGCACAAAGGGAGCGCAAATATCCACCATGCTGTTCAGGTGCGGCGAGGGGACGGCGTCGAGCGCCCGCAGCACATCATTAGCGTTGCAAACCACGTTGGACTCATAAGGTGTGAGCGGTTCTAACAGCAACTCCATATCGATATCCTCGGCATGTTGAACCAACTGTTGCAGGTTATCGAGCAAACGTGGCCAGATTTGATCGGGAGTGGCCAGGTAACCGGCATGAGCTGCCGAAATGAGCGTAAAACCCGCGTTCATCTCTTTGGCCATATCCATCGCCAGCATCATCATATCCAGGCTTTCGCGCCGCATCCGTTCACTACCGATCATCATGTTATACGGATAGCCATTGGTTTCTGGGGTATAGCCGATAATCGGCAGTTGATAAACCCGCGCCAGTTCCTTCAGGTGGTGGATGTCTCCCGCTTTGAGATCCGGAGCAAAGGCATGTGGCCGTCCTCCCCAGATCTCAATCCCGTCGTAACCGAGTTCATGGGCGTCCTTGAAGGCTTGCTCCAGCGGTAAACGCTGGTGTCCACAGGTAAACATACCGGTTTTCATGTTGACTCCTTTATGCGTGGTTATCGTTATCAAAGGGGGTAGGGTAGAGCGGGCGGTGTGTTACCGCCCGTCGTCAGGATCAGTATTCCACCAGGCCACCGTAGTAACGGCGATCGTCCGGGTTGTGGTCTTTGTAAATCGAGAGGTAGTAGCAAAGCCATTCCATCGGCACAAACATCAGGAAAGGCGCCATCCAAGGGTGTAGCCCTTGACTGATTTCCGCGTAATCAATCACGATCACGTTATCGGTACGCGCCTTGACGAAGTTAATGGCGCGTTGGGTGGTATGACGGCTTTCGTCGTTGCCAAGCAGGAACAGGAAAGGTACGCCAGGCTCAACCACCTCCAGCGGTCCGTGGCGGAACTCGCCGCTTTCAAGCACGCTGCCGTGGGTCCAGGTGAATTCCATCAGCGTCACAATGCCTTCCTTATAGCCTAGTGGACGCAGTGGGCCTGCTGCCACGGTATAGATCATCGGCCAAGCGGAGGCCTTTTCACCCAATGCCCGGCCTTTCTCTTCCCAGTTACGGACCAATTCACCCAGCGCCTGCGGCAGTTTCGCCAGGTCGTGAGTTAACGCTTCGATCTCGGGATGCGGTTGCAAACGGGTGATCATTTCCAGCGCGAAGGTGTAGCACAGCAGCAGGTGGATCTCCCAGATACAATCGGCTTCATAGGCCACCAGGTGTTCGGCGACGCTGGCAATGGGGCTGTCGCTGCGTTTGGTGATGGCGGCGGTCAGCGCCCCACGGCTTCCTGCAAGCTCTAACGCCTTGATCACCTCTTCGGTTTTGCCGTAATCCGACACACCAATTACCGCGCAACGTTCATCGAGACGGTGTGGCGTATTGTCACAGAACTCCCAACCGGAATAGGCGTAGCACTGGAGAGAAGAGAAGCGATCTACCAGATGTTTGGCGGTTTGCGCCGCGTTTAGCGGTGAGCCACAGGCCACGAAGTAAAACCGGTCAATGCCGCGAGCGAGCATCTCGTCAACAATTGCTTTTACCTTTGGCACATCTACCCGCATCACTTTTTCAACTTCCTGCACCATATTCTCGGTAACCAGGAAATCCACGGTGCTTTTATCGATATTCAACATACAACGTTCTCCAGACAGGTCATTACAGAAGGATTAACACTCATTCGCCAAGCGCCGATTGCGACGTTCCCAAAAGGCATAGGCAGGTAAACCGGTGGCAATAACGATCAGTGCGCATACCAGACCGGGGATTGGCGCCCATACAAAGGTGGATGCCACCAAAATCAAGCTGGATGCCAATGCGGCAAAGGTCATCAACCCAAATGCCGGGGTGCGCCACAGCGGGTGATAGTCTTCACGTTTGCGACACCAGATAATGGAACCGAAGGTGAGGGTATTTTTGAAACACATCACCAGCGTGAAATAGCCGAGCAGGCTGGTCAGGTCTGAGACATAGATAAAGAAAATCCCCAAGGCGCATTGCAGAATGATCGAGTAGTCCGGCGTCTGGTATTTGGGGTGGATATGTGCGAAGCATTTGAAAAACAGCTGGTCCTTGGCCATCGCGTATTCAAGACGCGGTTGGTACATTACGCAGCTTGAGAGCGAGCCAAGGATCACGATCACTGCGGTGATCGCCACGAAGATCCCGGCGATACCCCCCAGCGTTGGCAGGTAGGTCAGAGCGTCAGAAATCGGCGTGCCGGATGCGGCGAGTTTGTCGAACGGCATCAGACCGGTGATCACCAACGCCAGCAGGGAGTAGAGCACCAGAACCAGCAGGCAGGAGCCGATCAGGGCTTTGGGCATGGTTTTCCCGGGGTTTTTTATTTCACCGGTCATATAACAGATCGAGGCCATGCCGGTATATGACCAACTGGTGGCCGAAATCCCGGCCAATAAGGCCATCAAGCCGGCACCAATACCGATTGGGGAGACGTTGCTTGCAGTAGCGACCAGGTTTTCTCCGCGGATATAAAAGATCCCCAGGCCAATAACCAGTGTGAAAGGGATGATTTTTGCAATGGTGATCAGCATCTGGAAGTTGGCACCGCCTTCAACGGAGCGCAGGTGCAACAGCATGAACACCAGGATCAGCGCCGTGGCAATCAGTTTGCCCACCAAGGGATCTACCGGGAAAATGAAGTTCAGGTTACTGACAATCGCTAATGCCATGATGGACAGAGATGGCGCATCATTTGCCCAAAAGCTGGTCCAGCCAGAGAGGAAGGCCAGGGGGCGGCTCCCGGCTTTCTTAAGATAGATGTAATCTGCGCCGTTTTCTGGATAAGCCGTTGAAAGTTCGGCATAGACGCACATCTGTGGGATCACGATCAGGCCGCCGATAATAAAAGCGGCGATGGTCAGCATCGGGCTGCCCGCGGCTTTCGCAACCTCTCCGACCGAGACAAAAATGCCCGATCCCACCGTGGTCCCCACCGCAATCGCCAGCACGGCCCAGAAGCCCAGCTTGCGTTGTAACTCTTTAACTTCCATACAGTCACCTTCTCGTTGTAGGTCGAGGTTTTTACCGAGTCGCCCCCCAGTAAAATGTTCAAGACGGTACCCATCAGCGTTTTTTAGGTATAGGGATCCTCACTCATTAATTAAATTAAATTAATGGGTTAGTTCTTTTTTGTGAGGTCTCTGCGTTGGGTTTATCGCTTTATGATAACGCATAATCAATATAACAACATATGATGTATTGTTTTGTTTATCGCGATCACAAATTTTGTAAAAGGGGGGAGTCAAATAGCGAAAAGGATCGCAGAAGTGTCATTCAGGGTAGGGCAGAACGGAATTGAGGCGCTTCAGCGCCTGGCGCAACGAGGGTGGGGGCCGGTAGCAGGCGGCCTGACAGCCAGCAGTCAAAGGCTCTGGAGGCAGGCTTTACCCGTTCTGATGGCTATCTTGGCGTGATTAATCAACCGTTGCGGTTCACGCCATCTTCTGGTGAATAATATGTAGCGGAGGTTCGATATGCAGATCGACACTCAGATCCTGGCGGAAGTCATAGGGCGTAATGTTGAAACGCTTTCTGAACATGTAGGTGAAGTGTGATTGGGAACCGAAACCAAAATCCAAGGCGATATCGAAAATGGAAGCCTCGCTGCTGCGTAACTGGTACACCGCTCCGGCAAGGCGGCGCTCGCGGATGTACTTGCCCAGCGAAATCCCCGTCGCTTCTTTGAACAGCTTCTGCATATGCCACAGTGAATAGCCGGAATACTCGGCCAACTCTTCAAGGTGGATCACTCGTCCCAGATGGGTTTCAACCCATTTGCTGAGCGCGCAGACTAGTGCGAGGTGATGTTCTTGTATCAATAACTTTACCCAATTGATTTTGTCGTTGAACCGCAGCGCAGAGCATACGGCAGGCTCACTTAGCGTACCTTACAGGCCCCAGGTTGTCACCTTCGTGCCGGTTAAAGCGGGATCGTTTTGACCTTCGCCATCAGGCGGCCTGCCAGACGGACAATCTCCGCCGCGTCGTCTGGAATAAACCCCATGGTGATCGCCATCCCTAACAGGACGTTATCCTGGCTGAAAATCGGGCAAGCGATCGCGCGTGCGCCGGGGATGCCTTCGGTAACATTGTAACGTACCGCATAGCCCTGCTGACGGATCTTTTCGAGCTCTTCAGCCTCGAGCAGCGGCGTAATAGAGTTATCAAACGCTTGATAGGCGTAGCCTGCCGCGCTGGCATTCATGGGGATGAGGGTGTTTTCGAGGTAGTCGATATCGATATTTTTATGGCTGCGATTGTAGCGCCTCAGCAAGATGTTACTCCCTTGGCGTACCGCCCAGCCAGTGGAGTAGTTCAACTCATCGCGCAGCTCACAGAGCGCATTATTGATGATTGTCGCCAACGTCTGCTGTTTGCCTGCCGCCGAAGCTAGCGCCAACAGCTTGCTGCCAAGCGAGTAGCGGCTGGTCTCCTGTTCCTGATAGAGCATCTGGCTACGGCACAGCGAAACCAGATACTTATGCAACCGGCTTTTCGAAAGCCCACTGTGTCTGGCGATCTCCGAAGCGCGGGCGTTTCCCCCCAGTGCGGTGACACTTTCTAATACCGACACGGCGATATCGACCGAATTTACGCCTTGAGCTTCCGACATTCTGCTTACCTTGACTGGCTATTACTTCAATCCTTTCACTTTACCAGTTTAAGGCGGTGAATGCCCCCGCTAACCAGAACCAGACATCTGTTCCAGCGAATTTTCAGCGCACCAGGACTCACTATTTTGAGGTGGATTGATCTGCTTCAATATACTATTGGTTAACTAGGTTTATTTATAGTGAACACCTGGAAGTGATCTTACCGAGAATAAAACTATGAATGACATTGCTTCACTCCGACTCAAACGGCGCACATTGTTAAAGGGGCTGGGCGTTATTGGCCTGGCGTCACTCTCACCCTGCGCCTTCTCTTTATCTACGGGTCAACAAGAACCCTTACGCCGTATCCATCTTAAACTGACGGATTATCAAACCTTTCGCTCAACCTGTGCCATGGAGTGCCTGCACTGCAACCTGACCGCTTACGTCTATCAGAAAAAGCTGATGAAGATTGAAGCGACGGAAGGCTTTAATGTGAAATGTTGCCTGCGGGGCATCAGCCGTACCAAATGGGTTTATC
>NZ_JBKJYW010000145.1:0-3009 GCF_046715635.1 Serratia sp. (in: enterobacteria) | reverse complement strand
CATAAGCTCTCCCGCGGGCTTGTTGTCCCAGAGGGGAATCGGGCTGTGGCGTCAGGTACTACTCGGTTAAAGTCTACCCACCTTTGGGGGGGTAATTAAAGTACCTTTAAACATACAAGGGGACCGAATGTGCCACAAATTAACTGTCGTACCTGGTCATTGAACCCATGCCACAGATGATCTCCAGCACCTTACCGCGACACCAAACTGACTCCCTGGTGTCCATGAGGAGCATGGTCTATACATTGGGAGAGGGTGGGGGTGAGGGGCTGTTAGGTACATCTGTAATTATCAGCCCGTAAATCAGAACATCACCTGGCCACCGGTAATGTTGATCGACTGGCCGGTGCAGTAAGCGGCCTTGTCGCTGGCATAAAACAGCAGCGTGTTCAGCACGTCCTGGTAGTCACAACCGCGTTTCAGCGGCACCTTATCGGTGTAATACTTCTCGACCTCTTCAGGCTTGATGCCCAGTTTCTGCGCATACTGTGGCAGTAGCGACTGGAACATCGGCGATTTCAACAGATTGCCGAGCATCAGGGAGTGCACGGTAATACCGTAATCGGCCAGATCGAGCGCCAGCGACTGCGTCAATCCAACGCCGCCGAACTTGGCGGCGCTGTAGCCGGAATTATGCTTGCTGCCGACCTTGCCGGATTTTGAGTTGATCTGAATGATGCGCCCGGCGATACCGTCGCGGATCATCAGGCGAGAGAACTCGCGGGCACACAGGAAATAACCCACCAGGTTCACCTGTAAGGAACGGTCAAAATCCCCCAGAGGGAAATCGGTGATCGGGGCGGCTTTGGCAATCCCGGCGCTGTACACCAACAGGTTGGTCTGACCGAAAGCCCGGTCGACCGCACCAGCCAGCGCGATAACGCTGGCCTCATCGGTGGCATCGGCCTGGAAACCGATGGCGCGATCGGCCCCGAACTCCTGATTGATTTGCTGTGCCACCAGATTGGCATTGTCGGCATTCAGATCGGCGACCGCAACGCGATAACCCGCTTCAGCCAGGCCATGGCACAGGAAAGCCCCCAACGTTTGGCCACCGCCAATCACTACAGCTACTTCAGACATGATCTACTCCTTATGCGATAAATTTCAGTGTGCTGCCTAACGTGACATCGGCTGGCGTGCTACCTGTTACGTGGATCGTCCCAGGGAATTCGGCCTGAGTTTCTCCGTCAAAACGTACGGTGATATGGCCTAGTTCGCGCAGGTTCTGGGTGGCAACCTCACCGACGGCGGTGATGGGGTAGCGTCGATCGCCAAGCTCCATCACGCCACCTGCTTGTAATTCACCGGCGGTATCGCCGTGCTGGTGGATGAAGCAGTACTCTTCAATGTCAGCCGGTGCGCCTTCGCGGAAGGTAATCAGCATGTTGTCCAACAGTGCGTCACGGGCGCAGCCGCCAATCTGGGTGATGGTGGTCTGGAAAATGGTGCTCATGGTTTTCCTCCGGGCAATTTATTGATAGATAAAGGCCGATGCGGCCCAGGCGATCAGTACCGTAGGTGCGCCAGTGAGGAAGCGCCCGACCAATACCGAAGGGACGCCGACACGCACCGTATCCTGCTTGGCCTCTGCCAAGGACAGACCCACCGGAATAAAGTCGCAGGAGGCTTGGGCATTAATGGCGAACAGCGCCGGTAGCGCCAACTGAGGGGGGATATGGCCAAGGCCAATCTGTACGCCCACCAACACGCCGATGACCTGAGCGATGACGGCGCCAGGGCCGAGGAACGGTGAAAGCAGTGGGAAGGAACAGATCAGCGCCAATGTCACCAAACCGATTGGGCTGTTGGCCAGCGGCGTCAGACCGTGGGCGATAAAGTCACCGAGACCAGAGGCCATGATGATACCGATCAGCGCTGAGACGAAGGCCATAAATGGCAGAATGGTTTTTAACACGGTGTCGATGGTGTCACGTCCAGACTGGAAGAACACCGCCACCACCGAGCCCATGCCCATGCCAACCTTGGCCAGCAAGCCATCGCTTTGTTCGGTGATTTTCTTGCTGGTGTCGTAGTCGCGGGCTTTCGGCTGCGCTTGAGGTTCGGGAGCCGCAGAACCCTCTGCAATCTCGACCAGACTGATGTTGTTTTCCCGCACGCCGGAAACGTAGATATCTTCCAGAATAAATTGTGCCAGCGGGCCAGACTGGCCAGTCGCGTGGATATTGATGGTCGGAATGCGGCGTTTAGGGTAGATACCGCAACGCAAGGTACCGCCACAGTCAATAATCGCCAGACCGATTTCTTCCGCTGGTGGTTCGCCTTCCTTAAAACCGTCCACCGCAGGCCAGCCGGTTAAATCGCTGAGTTTGTCGACGATCGCCGGGCGAGTACCGGCGGTGATATAGACGATCTTCTTGCCGGGCTCAATGGGCAATTGCAGTGGGCCACCCCAGCCGCTGGCACCTTTCTCGATACGGATATAAGCACTCATGCTGCACTCCACAATTTAAAGTTGAACCTGACGATCCAGTTGGATACCCATCTTGCGTTCAAACACGCTGGTGGTGAGATCGGTGATCCAGCCCCGGAAGAAGTTGGTGAACAGCCCCACCAGGAAATAACTCACCGCCAAAGGCCCCAGCGGCAGGCCGAGCGTGGTCAGTCCGCTGGCGATGCCGAGGTAAACAAACAGTTCGCCGGGGTTGATATGTGGGAATAGTCCGTTCATGGAGTGGCAGCTGTAAGAGGCGGCAGCGTAGTAACTTGGTTTGTATTTCTCAGGCATAAAGCGCCCGAGGCTGAGGGTCATCGGGTTACAGAACACAAAGGTGCCGATCAGCGGCAGCAGCAGATAGCGTGCAACCGGGTTACCGGCACAGCGCTGTGCCAAACGTTCGATACGTTCCTGGCCAACAAATTTGATCAACGCGTTCATGATAACTAACAGGCTGATCAACAACGGTAAAATGCCGGTCACCATACCGACAAACACTTCCCCGCCTTTTTGGAACAGGCCGATAAACCATTCGGCTCCGTGGGTTATTA
>NZ_JBKJYW010000144.1:0-28440 GCF_046715635.1 Serratia sp. (in: enterobacteria) | reverse complement strand
GCAGTTGGTGGTCACCATCAACGGTGCCACCTATAACGCCAGCGTGCTGCCCGACGGCACCTGGCTGACCAACGTGCCTGCGGCTGACGTCGCCAACTGGCCAGCGGGGGCGGTGAACATCACCGTTGCCGGCCAGAGCAGCGCCGGTAACACGGTAGCCATCGGCCATGTTCTGACGGTCGATCTGGCCAGCGTGGCGGTGTCCATCAATACCGTGGCCAGCGATAACGTGTTGAACGCCGCGGAGCAGGGCCAGGATCTGGTGCTGAGTGGCAGTACGCAGAACGTGGAAGCGGGCCAGACCGTCAAGGTCGCTTTTGGTGGCCATACGTATGACGCCAACGTGGATGCCAGCGGCAACTGGACGGTGACCGTCCCTGCGGCCAATATGGCCAATGTGAAAGACGGTGACACCGACGTGCAGGTGAGCGTGGTGAATCAGGCGGGCAACGGCGCCAGCGCGGCGCAGAATGTGCATGTCGATCTGACGGCACCGACGCTGACTATCGACACCGTCACCAGCGACAACGTGATCAACGCAGCGGAAGCCGGTGCCGATCTGACCATTACCGGGACCAGTAACGCTGAAGTGGGCCAGAACGTCACCCTGAACTTCAACGGTACTGCCTACACTGCGACGGTTGGCACCGACGGCACCTGGAGCGTCAACGTTCCGGCGGCCGACCTGTCAACGCTGGTCGACGGGACAATCAATGTCACCGCCAGCGTCAGCGATAAGGCGGGTAACCCGGCCAGCGCTGACAAGAGCGTATGGGTGGATCTGACTGCACCGGTCATTACCATCAACACCGTGGCAGGTGATGACATCATCAACAGTAGTGAACACGTGCAGGCACAAATCGTTAGTGGTACCAGCACTGGTGCGGCTACGGGCGATCTGGTGACCGTCTCTGTCAATGGTGAGGCGTATACCACCACCGTGGATGCCAGTGGCAACTGGAACGTGGGCATACCGGCGGGTATCATCAATGGGTTGGCGGACAACACCTACACTCTCACCGCTATCCTCACGGATAAAGCGGGCAACGTGGGTACCGGCACTCGCGACATCACGGTTAATACCGTGCCACCGACGCTGACCATCAATCAGATTGCCGGTGATGATGTGTTGAACGATGGAGAGAAAGCGACTCTGATGCCAATCACCGGTAGTTCTACCGGCCTGGCGGCGGATACGCTGGTGATGGTGAATTTAAACGGCGTCAATTACAGCGCTGTCGTGGATGCCAGTGGCAATTGGACGGTCAATGCGCCGGTTAATGATCTGCTGAACCTGACCAATGCGTATTATCAGGTCACCGCATCTGCCACGGACGCTAATGGCAACAGCAATAGCGAAACCCGTACTCTGACTGTCGATACCCTGTTACCCGCGGTGATCATCAACCCGGTTACCAGCGACGATATCCTGAATCTGGCGGAGATTGCGGTTGACCAGATCCTCAGCGGCCATGTCACCAACGCTCAACCGGGCGCAGAGGTGAAGGTCACTCTGGGCGGCAACATCTACACCACCTTGGTACAGTCCGATCTGAGCTGGAGCCTGAACGTTCCGTCTGCGGATATGATTGCCATGGGCGATGGCACTCTGACCGTAGCGGTCAGCGTGACCAATAACCTAGGCAATACCGGCACCAACGTACGTGACATCAGCATAGATGCAAACTCTCCGGGGCTGCGTATTGCTACTGTTGCGGGTGATGACATCATCAACGCCATCGAGCACAACCAGAACCTGATCGTTACCGGTACCAGCACGGGTCTTGCGCCTGGTAGCAGCGTGACGATGACGGTCAACGGCAAGGATTATGCTGCCACCATTCTGGCAGATGGCAGTTGGCAGGCACCGGTACAGGGTGCGGATGTTACCCTCTGGCCAGCAGGCCAGGTGGACATTGTGGTGAAAGGCAGCAGCACTACCGGTAACCTGGTCGAGATCGGCCATGTTGTTACCGTTGATCTGACTGACGTTGTGGTATCTATCCACACCGTAGCCAGTGATAACGTGCTGAATGCCGCCGAGAAGGGCCAAGAACTGGTTCTTAGCGGCAGCACCCAGAACGTGGAAGCGGGCCAGGTGGTGAAAGTGGACTTCGCCGGTCACACCTATAATGCCACCGTCGATACCAGCGGTAATTGGATGGTTTCCGTCCCTGTCGCCGATATGAACAACCTGAGAGATGGCAATACGAGCGTGCAGGTCAGCGTCACCAACGTGTCGGGTAACTCCGCCAAGGCGGCGCAGGAAGTTCATGTGGATATCACTGCACCGAGCCTGGCGATCGATCCGGTCACTAGCGACAACGTGATTAACGCCAGTGAGGCGGGCGAGACCCTGACCATTACCGGTAGCAGCAACGCCGAAACGGGCCAGAGCGTGACCGTCAACTTTAACGGCGACAATTACTCCACCACCGTCGGCACTGACGGCACCTGGAGCGTCAACGTTCCGGCGGCCGACCTGTCAACGCTGGTCGACGGGACAATCAATGTCACCGCCAGCGTCAGTGATAAAGCGGGCAACCTGACCGCTACCACCAAAGATGTTCAGGTGGATATGACTGCGCCAACGGTCAGCATCAGCACTATCTCCGGTGATGACATCATCAACCTGCTTGAGCATGGCCAGGCACAAATTGTTAAAGGCAGCAGCACCGGCGCGGTGGTGGGAGATGTCGTGACGGTAACCCTCGGTTCCGGATCTTACACCACCAGAGTAGACGCCAGTGGCAACTGGAGCATTGGCGTACCGGCGGACGTGATTGGTGCATTGACTGATGGCACGGTAAGCATTGCAGTCTCTATCACCGATGCGGCAGGTAACGTTGGGACCAGCAGCAAAAATATCGTGGTGGATACTGGCCTACCGAGCCTGAGCTTCAACCCGATGGCGATGGACAACATCCTCAACGCCATCGAGAAAGGCCAGTCTTTGGAAATCAGCGGTGGCAGCAGCAAGTTGAGCGATGGCAGTGCTGTCAGCATCAACCTGAACGGTGTTAACTACACCACCACCGTGGATGTCGGCGGTAACTGGAGCGTCAACGTTCCGGTGGCCGATCTGGCGAACCTGGGCGAAGCCAACTACCGCGTGACCGTTAGCGGTACCAGCGATATCGGTAACAGTGTCAGCAACACCGCCAACCTGTTGGTGGATACCAAGCTGCCATCTGTGATCTTTGATCCGGTGACTTTTGACGATGTCCTCAACCTGGCTGAAATCTCTTCCGGGCAGATTTTGAGCGGCAAAGTCAGCGGCGCAGCGGCAGGTGATACCGTCACCGTGGTATTAGGCGGCCAGGCTTACACCACCACGGTGCTGGCCGACTTGACCTGGGCAGTCCCTGTCTCCTCCAATGACTTGGCCGCGCTGGGCAATGGCGCGCTGAGCGTCACTGCCAGCGTGACCAACGATCACGGTAACACTGGCACCGGTAGCCGCGACTTTGTGGTCGACGCCAACCTGCCGGGCCTGCGTGTAGACACCGTGGCCGGTGATGACATCATCAACGCCATTGAGCATGGTCAGAGCGTGATGATCGGCGGTACCAGCACCGGCATGGTGCCGGGAGTGCAACTGGCCATCAGCGTCAACGGCCAGACCTACCATGCCAGCGTACTGGCGGACGGCACCTGGCTGACCAATGTACCTGCGGCTGATGTGGCCAATTGGCCAGCTGGCGCGGTGAATATTACCGTCGCGGGCAGCAGCGCCACTGGTAACCCGGTACAGATCGGTCACACCGTAACTGTCGATCTGGCAGCCGTTGCGGTTTCTATTGCTACCGTGGCGAGCGACAACGTGCTGAGCATCGTCGAACATTACCAGCCGGTGATCCTAAACGGCAGCACCCAGAACGTGGAAGCGGGCCAGGTGGTGAAAGTCTCCTTCGCAGGCCACAGCTACGACGCGGTTGTCGGCAGCGATGGCAAGTGGACGGTAACGGTGCCGGCTGTGGATATGAAGGGGTTGGCTGACGGCGAGACCCAGGTTCAGGTGAGCGTGGTGAATCAGGCGGGCAACAGCGTCAGCGCGGCGCAGAACGTCCATGTCGATCTGACGGCACCAACCCTGACCCTTGATCCGGTCACCAGCGACAACGTGATTAACGCCGCCGAAGCGGGCGCAACCCTGACTGTCAGCGGTAGCAGCAATGCCGAAGTGGGCCAGAGCGTGACCGTCAACTTTAACGGTGCCAACTACACCACCAACGTCGACACCGACGGTAGGTGGAGCGTGGAAGTAGCGCCAGGTGTCCTGACCGACGGTAACATTACCGTCAGCGCCAGCGTCAGCGATAAAGCAGGTAACCCGATCAGCACCAGCAAGGATGTTCTGGTGGATCTGACCGTGCCAACCGTGTCCATCCACACCATCGCCAGTGATGACATCATCAACCTGACCGAACATGGTCAGGCACAGATCGTCAGCGGCAGCAGCACCGGTGCGGCGGTGGGCGATAAGGTCACCGTTTCCATCGGTGGCAATAGCTACACCACCGTGCTGGACGCCAGCGGTAACTGGAGCATAGGCGTACCGGCTAGCGTCATTGGTACCCTGACCGACGGTACGGTGGCCATCAATGTCACCATCACCGATGCGGCGGGTAACGTCGGCAGCGGCAATAAAAACATTACGGTCGATACCGGCCTACCAAGCGTGAGCTTCAATCCGATCGCGGTGGACAACGTCCTCAACGCCGTCGAGAAGGGCCAGCCGCTGATCCTCAGCGGCAGCAGCAGCCAGTTGGCTAACGGCAGCATCCTGACTGTAGAGCTGAACGGCGTCAGCTACCTCACTGGCGTGGATGCCAGCGGAAACTGGAGCGTCAACGTTTCGGTGGCTGACCTCGCGAAACTGGGTGAAGCCAACTACAGCATCACCGCCAGCGGCACAAGTGCAGTGGGCAACAGTGTGAGCAACACGGCCAACCTGTTAGTGGACACTGTCCGGCCAGTTGTCAACATCGAGCCGCTGACCAGCGACGACGTGCTGAACATCGCCGAAGTCAATGCAGGCCAGACTCTGAACGGTACGGTGACCGGTTCTGCTGCGGGCGATACCATCACTGTTGTCCTGGGCGGCCAAACTTACACCACCAGCGTACAGGGTGACCTGACTTGGAGCATACCGCTGACCTCGGCTGACCTGACCGCGCTGGGTAACGGTGCGATTACGGTGAGCGCCAGTGTGACCAACGATCACGGTAACACCGGCACCGGTAGCCGCGACTTTGTGGTAGACGCTAACCTGCCTGGTCTGCGTGTGGGTATCGTGGCCGGTGATGACATCGTCAATGCCATCGAGCACAGCGAAAGTGTCATCATCAACGGTACCAGCAGCGGTATGACACCGGGCGCAGCCTTGGTGGTGACCGTCAATGGCAAGACCTACAACGCCAGCGTACTGGCAGACGGTAGTTGGCTGACCAATGTGTCTGCGGCTGATGTCAGCAGTTGGCCTGCAGGCCAGATGAATGTCACCGTGGCAGGCAGCAGCGCCATCGGCAACCCGGTCTCCAGCACTCGTGTGGTGAACGTAGACCTTAGCAGCGTGGCGATCGCCATCAATACGGTGGCTGGCGATAATGTCCTGAATGCTGCTGAGCACAACCAGGCTCTCACCTTGAGTGGCAGTACCCTGAACGTTGAAGCGGGCCAGATGGTCAAGATTGTGTTTGACAGCCACAGCTATAACGCCATCGTGGGTAACGATGGTAAGTGGGCGGTGACAGTTCCAGCGGCTGATATGAAGACCATGACCGACGGTGAGACGAACGTGCAGGTCAGCGTGGTCAATAGGACCGGCAACGGTGCCAGTGCGGGCCAGAAGGTCCTGGTGGATATCACCGCGCCGACCATGACCATTGACGCAATCACCAACGATAACGTCATCAACCAGGCAGAAGCGGGGGCAGATCTGGTTATTACAGGCCACAGCAACGCGCAAGCGGGCCAGTCCCTGACCTTGAACCTTAACGGGATTAACTACAGCACCACCGTGGGGGCGGATGGCAGTTGGAACGTAACGGTTCCGGCTGGCGACCTGAGCGGTTTGCCCAATGGTACCCAGAACGTCAGCGTTAGCGTGAGCGACAAGGCGGGTAACCCGATCCGGGTTGATCACAACGTGTTGGTTGATCTGGTAGCCCCGACGGTGACTATCAACCGGGTAGCCGGTGATGATGTCATCAACCTGAGCGAACATGGGCAGGCGCAGATCGTCAGCGGCAGCAGCACCGGCGGGGCGGCAGGCGATAAAGTGATTGTCACCCTTGACGGTAGCAGCTATCTGACTGTGCTGGATGCGAGCGGTAACTGGAGTGTCGGTGTTCCGGCCAGCGTCATTAGCGGCCTGGCTGACGGCACGGCGACCGTAACAGCCACCGTCACTGACCGCGCAGGTAACGTGGGATCTGTCATCAAGGATGTGAGAGTGGATACCGGCCTGCCGAGCCTTGGCTTCAATGCCATCTCGGTGGATAACGTCCTCAACGCCGTCGAGAAAGGGCAGTCGCTGGCTATTAGTGGCACCAGCAGTGACCTGGCTGACGGCAGTACCGTGACTGTTAATCTGAATGGCAAGAACTATCTCACCACCGTAGATGCCAGTGGTAACTGGAGTGTCAGCGTACCGGCGATGGACTTGTCCAGAATGGCGGACGCCAACTACAGCGTGACGGTGAGTGGTACCAGCGCAGTGGGCAACAGTGTCAGCAACACCGCTGACCTGCTGGTTGACAGCAAACTGCCGTCGGTGAATATCGATCCGGTGACCAGTGACGACGTGCTGAACATCGCCGAAGTGGGCGCAGGCCAGACCCTGAGCGGCACGGTCAGTGGCGCGACGGCGGGCGATACTGTCACTCTGTTTTTGGGCGGCAAGTCTTATACTGCCATCGTGCAGCCCGATCTGACCTGGGCCATTCCGGTAACCTCGGGCGACCTGACCGCGCTGGGTAACGGGGCCATTACGGTGAGCGCCAGCGTGACCAACACGCACGGCAATACCGGAGTTGGTAGCCGCGACTTTGTGGTTGATGCCAGCCTGCCGGGCCTGCGTGTAGGTACCGTGGCCGGGGATGACATCGTCAACGCTATCGAACACGGTCAGAGCCTGAATATCAACGGTACCAGCAGCGGTATGACACCGGGCGCAGCCTTGGTGGTGACCGTCAACGGCCAGACCTACAACGCCAGCGTACTGGCAGACGGTAGTTGGCTGACCAATGTGTCTGCGGCTGATGTCAGCAGTTGGCCTGCAGGCCAGATGAATGTCACCGTGGCAGGCAGCAGCGCCATCGGCAATCCGGTCTCCAGCACCCGCGTAGTGACGATCGACCTGAGCGACGTGGCGGTGTCCATAAACACCATCGCGGGCGATAACGTGCTCAATGTCGCGGAACACAACCAAGCGCTGATGTTAAGTGGCAGCACCCAGAACGTGGAAGCGGGCAAAGTGGTGAACGTGGTGTTCGCTGACCATAGCTATAGCGCCATCGTGGGTAACGACGGCACCTGGAGAGTCACGGTACCGGCCGCCGACATGAAGACCATGACCGACGGCGAGGCCCGCGTGCAGGTGAGCGTCACTAACGCAGCGGGTAACTCCGCCAGCGCGGCGCAGGACGTATATGTGGATCTGAGTGTCCCGGCGTTGACCATTGATAACGTCACCAGCGACAACGTGCTGAATAAGGCAGAAGTGGGCAGCGATCTGCTGCTGAGCGGTACCAGTACGGCGGAAGTAGGCCAGATGGTCACCGTGACCTTCGACGGTAATGACTATCTGGCGGAGGTGCAGGCCAACGGTAGTTGGAGCCTGAACGTACCGGCCGCCGATCTGACGAGCCTGCGGAATGGCAACGTCACCGTCAGTGCCTCGGCCAGTGACAAAGCGGGCAATATCAGCAGCGTCAGTCGTGACGTTCTGGTGGATATCACCGTGCCTACAGTGATCATCAACACCGTGGCCGGTGATGACATCATCAATGCCACCGAACAAGGCGTGGCGCAGACTGTCAGTGGTAGCAGCAGTGGTGCGGCAGCCGGTGACAAGGTTACCCTGATGATCGACGGGCACTCCTACATGACCGTGCTTGATGCGTCCGGCAACTGGAGCGTGGGCGTGCCAGCCAGCGTGGTGAGTGGACTGAGCAGCAATACTTACCGTATCGATGTCAGCATCACTGATGCGGCGGGCAACACCGGTAGCGCCAACCGTAATGTGGAGGTCAACACCACTGCGCCACAGCTGAGCATTAATACTCTGGCGCAGGACGACGTGATCAACGCGGTGGAGAAAGGTAGCGACCTGTTGCTGAGCGGCGCCAGTAACCTGGCTAATGGTACCTCCATCACCGTCAGTTTGAACGGTAAGAGTTACACCACCACAGTCAACGGTGGTCAGTGGAACCTGACGGTGCCGGCCATCGACGTGGCGAAGCTGGGTGAAGCCAGCTACACCGTGACGGCCAAGGCTACGGACGGGGTAGGCAACAGCGTCAGCGTTGATCATCTGGTGTTGGTTGACAGCGCCATTCCGGTGGTGCTGATTAACCCGGTGACCAGCGATGACGTGCTGAATGCGACCGAAATTGCCAGTGGTCAGACGCTGAGCGGCCGTGTGGCCGGTGCGGTGGCGGGCGATACTGTTACCGTGATGTTGGGCGGCGAAGCCTATATCACCCAGGTGAACGGCGATCTGAGCTGGAGCGTGAACGTTCTGGCAGCGGATCTGACCGCTCTGGGCAACGGCGGCCTGACTGTCAGTGCTTCCGTGACCAACGGCCACGGTAACATTGGGTATGGTAGCCGGGATATCCAGGTGGATGCGAATCTGCCAGGGCTGCGTATCGCTACCGTGGCTGGTGATGACATCATCAACGCTATCGAACACGGTCAGAATCTGATCGTTAGCGGTACCAGCAGCGGTTTGGAAATGGGCAGCGCTGTTCAGGTCATCCTTAACGCTACCGAGTATACGGCGATCACCAACGCCGATGGCAGTTGGAGCGTAGCGATTCCGGCGGCTGACGTGGCGGCACTGCATGCCGGAGGGGGGATCATCACCGCCAGCGGCATCAGTTCGGCGGGTAACCCGGTGGGGATCCAACACGGTATTACGGTCGATATGAACGCTGTAGCGGTGTCCATCAACGCTGTAACGGGTGACAACGTGCTGAATGCACAGGAAAAAGGCAGTGAACTGCTGCTGAGCGGTCGTAGCCAGAACGTGGAGGCGGGCCAGACGGTGAACGTGCAGTTCGCTGGTAGTGGCTATACCGCGATGGTGCAGACTAATGGCAGTTGGAGCGTGACAGTACCGTCTGCGGACCTGCGTACCCTGACCGACGGCGACGTGCAGGTGCAGGTGAGTGTGGTGAACGCGGCTGGTAACGGCGCGAGCGCATCGCAGGGCGTGCATGTGGATCTGAGCGCCCCGGCGCTGACTATCGATAACGTTACCAACGACAACGTGCTGAATGCGGCAGAGGTGGGTAGCGATCTGTTGCTGAGCGGTACCAGCACCGCTCAAGCGGGCCAGACGGTTACTGTGATGCTCAATGGCATCAGTTATGAGGCGGTTGTAGAGGGTAGCGGCCGTTGGAGCACGACCGTTCCTGCCTTTGATATTGCCCGTCTGGCACAGGGTAATATCACCGTCAGTGCCAGCGTTAACGATCAGGCTGGTAATCACACCCAAGTTTCGCGTGATGTGCTGGTTGATACTCTGTCACCTGGTGTCACCATTGCGGCCATTGCCTTTGACAACATCATCAATGCGACCGAGCACGGTGTGGCGCAGATTGTTAGTGGCGGCAGTACCAGAACCGTATTGGGCGATAAAGTCTCTGTGGTGATAGATGGCAGGACTTATGTCACCCTGGTGGATGCCAGTGGTAACTGGAGTGTAGGGGTACCGGCGGAGGTCATCAACGACCTGGCTGATAACACTTATACCGTTACTGCGACCATCACCGACAGTGCCGGCAACGTGGGCAGTGCGTCACATCAGGTAGTGGTTAATACACAACTACCAGTGTTGACGATAAATACTCTGGCTCAGGATGACGTGATCAACTCCGTTGAGAAAGGCCAGCCGCTGACCATTAGCGGTACCAGTACACAGATTGATGGGGCAATGGTCAGCGTTACTCTGAATGGGGTCAGCTATCAGGCTGTGGTCACAGGAGGGGGCTGGAGCTTGAACGTCCCTGTCTCTGACGTGGCGAAACTGGGTGAGGCTGTTTACACGCTGACGGCAAGCGCGACGGATACCAACGGCAACCGCGGCAGCGTGGTTCACAATCTGTTGGTGGATAGCGTAGATCCGTCAGTGGTGATTAATACCGTTACCAGCGACAACGTACTGAATGCTCAGGAGGTGGCAATAGCACAAGCCATATCTGGCAAGGTCGTTGGCGCTGCTGCCGGGGATATCGTCATAATAACGGTGGGGAGCAATACCTACTCGGCACAGGTTCAAAGCGATCTGAGCTGGAGCATTAACCTGTCGTCCAACGATTTGTTACTGCTTGGCAATGGTAGCCAAACTATCACCGCCAGCGTCACTAACGCGCACGGTAACGTAGGCCTCAGCAGCCACAGCTTCGTGATCGATGCCAACCTGCCAGGACTGCGCGTCAATACAGTGTCAGGTGACGATGTGATTAACTCACTGGAGCACAGCAAATCCTTGGTGGTGACGGGAACCAGCGAAGGTTTCAAGCTGGGTGATACCATCAATATCGTTATTAATGGTGTGACTTATCAGGCCGCTATCGCTCAGGCTGGCAATTGGTTGGTCTCGATACCGGGGGCAGATGTACAGAACTTCCCTGCGGGAGAGCTGAGAGTGAAAGCCGAGGGGACCAATGCTATTGGTAACCAGGTTTCCAATACCCATCTGGTGACGGTAGATCTCGACAGTGTAGCCGTCAGCATCAACACGGTGGCAACTGACGATATCATCAATAAAGTCGAAAAAGGGCAGTCTCTGACGCTGACCGGTGAAGTGGCCGGTGTGGAAGTTGGGCAAACTGTGACGTTGAACTTTGGCGGGCAAACGTTCGTAACTACCGTACTGAGCGGTAACACCTGGAGTTATACGGTTCCTGCTTCCGTGATGTTGGCTGTAAGCGAAGGTAATCTTGCTATCGCGGCCAGCGTAACCAATCAGGCGGGCAATTCCTCAAGTTCGTCCCATGCGGTCATTGTTGACAGCATGCCACCGATCCTCAGTATCAATGCCCTGTCTACCGACGGCCGGCTCAATGCGCTTGAGCACGGTCAACCACTGACAATTGCGGGTAACAGTAATGGGTTGGAAAGTGGGCGGACGGTGACGGTAACATTAAACGGGAACACTTACACCGCCACTGTGGGTAACGACGGTAGCTGGACGCTGATTGTGCCTGATTTGGATGTGATGGACTTGCCTGAGGGTCCATTGACCGTAACGGTAGCTTCCTCGGATCTTGCGGGTAACCCGGTTTCTGTTCAAAGCAACCTGCTGGTTGATACCCAGTTGCCGACGGTGACTATCAACAATATCACCGCAGATAACATAATCAACGCGGCTGAACATGGTCAGGCGCAGGTCATCACCGGCACCAGTGACGCTGTGGGACAGGTGATTTCAATCACCATTGGCGGTGAAACCTACACTACTGAGGTCCGTATAGATAAGACCTGGGTTATCGGGGTGCCTTCCCTAGTGATCAACAATCTGGCTGAAGGAATCAACACTGTCCATGCATCAGTCAGTGACCAAGCAGGCAATGCTATTGCTCTGGACCACCAGTTCGAGGTTGCGTCAGGCTTGCCTAGCCTGATCATTGATACAGTAGCAACGGATAACATCATCAATAGTCTGGAGCAAGGGTTGCCACTCACCATAAGTGGTACGGCCAGCAGCAGCCTGTTCGGGCAGACGGTGGAGGTGAGGCTCAATGATCAATCTTACACCACCGAAATCGGCAATACCGGCATCTGGAGCGTTATTGTCCCGGTAGACAAACTGGCCGAACTGAGTGACGGCAGATACCAGATCACGGCCAGTGCCATCGATAATGCACTGAACAGTGCAAATAGTGCCAAACAGATTGTGGTAGACACCCTGCCGCCAACGCTGACGGTGAATACCATCGCGGCTGATGACATCATTAACGCCCAGGAACAAGGCGCCGCAGTGGTGTTGTCCGGCACCTACGGTAACGTAGAAAGCGGCCAGACGATTGTGGTCGACTTGAACGGGGAACAATACCAGGTTACTACCAATGCTACCGGGGGAGTCTGGAGCATTACCGTCCCGGTGGAGGATGTAAGTGTTTTGGCCGATGGCAGCCACAATATGATCGTCAGCCTGAGTGACGTAGCGAATAATACCGTAGCCGTCACCCACCCACTGATTGTTGATACCCTCGGTCCAGTGGTGGTGATCGCTGGGATTACCGGTGATGACATTATCACTTCGGATGAGCAGGACACTGGCATCAGTATTACAGGGACAACCACGGCAGAGGCTGGTCAGATGTTGACCGTGACCTTCAATGATCGTAACTATGTCACCACGGTGAATGCAAACAGCACCTGGTCGGTTGATGTTCCAGCCTCACACTTCAGTGGGGTCATTGACGGCAACTATAGCGTGTCAGTTGCGGTCAACGATGTAGCGGGCAACACCGGTTCCGCGTCGAAAGAAGTGGCTATCTTCTCTCAGCCACCGGCGATCGGTATTGATGTTTTTGCCGGTGACGATAGGGTGAATATCAATGAACACGGGTTGTTGCACTACATTACCGGTACCAGTGACGCCCTTGGCCAAACGGTCACGGTCAGTTTGAACGGCCATGAATACACCGGGCAGGTAAGCGAACTGGGTGTATGGTCAGTGACGGTTGGCTCTGCCGATATGTTGTCGCTGAGTGAAGGGACTGCGGTGATTTCGGCGCAAACCACCAACACTTTGGGCAATAGTGCCAGTACCACCCGCAGCATTGAGGTTGACCTGACGGCACCGGTTGCTACGGTGAGTATTGATACCATTACCACTGATACCGGTCTGAGCAGCACGGACTTTGTGACTGCGGATAACACCTTTACGCTGTCCGGTCACATCACGGGTGCGCTGGGTGCGGGTGAAACGGCACAGATCAGTCTGGATGGGGGGAGTACCTGGCAGGGGTTGGTATTGATCAACGACCAGTGGTCGTTGGCAAACCAGACGGCTCTGGCTGACGGTAGCTACAGCTACTATGTACGAGTGGTCGATCTGGCGGGCAATACCGGAGTGATCACACAGCAAACCGTGGTGGTGGATACCGTTGTTCCGGAACAGGCGATCACCATTGCCAGCTATACCGACAATGTGGGTCTGTATCAGGGGAACTTCACCAGCGGTACCTCAACTGACGATACATCACCGGTAATTAACGGCACGTTGGGCAGTGCGATCCCTGAGAGCTCAGTTGTACGTATCTACAGTGGAGCAACGCTGTTAGGCACGGCGACGGTGAGTGATACCACATGGTCGTTCGATCTCCACGACCTGGTGGACGGCAGATACAACCTGACGGCAGTAATTACCGATCTGGCGGGGAATGAAGGCGCACCATCTTCAACCTTCAGCCTGACGGTGGATACGATTGCTCCAGCGCAAACCGCGACCATTAATAGCTTTACCGATGACGTTGGCACTCTACAGGAGACTTACCTTAACGGCGCGGCAACCGATGATACACGTCCATTGCTTAACGGTTCCCTCAGCGGCGCAATTTTGCCGACGGATACCGTGCGCATCTATCAGGATGACGTGTTTATCGGTAATGCGGTGGTCTCGGGCAGCAACTGGACCTTCCTGGTTCCAACCGCCCTGAGCGACGCAACCACCTATAAATACACCGCGATAGTGACCGATGTGGCAGGTAATCTGGCCACGCCTTCGGCCGAGTTTTCCATTAGTGTTGACACCACGCCGCCGGATCAGACGGCAACCATCGTCAGTTACTACGATGATGTGATTGAACAGGTAGGGGAGTACGGCAATAACAGCTATACCAACGATGTCGCACCACTGTTGAAGGGTACGCTGAGTGCGGCTCTGAGAGAGGGGGAAATGCTGCGCATTTACCAGAATGGGGTTCTGGTGGGTAACGCTACCGTTGAGAGCGATCTCAGTTGGACGCTGCAACTGTCCGGTCTGGCGGATAACACTTACACCTACACGGCGGTAGTCTCAGATGCTGTGGGTAACGAGGGCTCGAGATCCTCCGGTTTCGCGATGACCATCGATACCATTGCGCCAAGTCAAGGGACGGTGACGGTAAACACGCTGTTGACCGCCGATACCACCCCGACCATTACCGGTACGGTGTTCGGAATGGCGGACGGTAACCGTCTGCAGGTGAAGGTGAACGGCACTGTTTATACCTATGGTGTGGATGCCGAGCTGGCCATTGTTGGGACAGTCTGGTCGTTGAAGATCTCAGATAGTATGGCGATGAACGTTGACTCGGCACTGGATGCTGTCTACAACGTTGAAGCGCGCATTGCTGACCAGGCTGGGAACTACTTTACCGATAATACCAGCGGTGAACTGACGGTATATCGTGACACGGCGATTATCCGTTCGCCGAGCTTCGACTATATGGCGGAAACCCAACCAGCGTTCATCATCCGTGGCCAGCCGGGAACGGGTGAGGTCTTGGTGGTTACCATTAAAGACAGCCTCGGCAACGTTGTGAAGGTGTTCAACAGTAATGATGGTTCCATGACCCAGACTGAAGGCGGCAACTGGTTGGTTAACTCGTCTGGTTGGGGAACTTCTGTGCTGGCATCGGGGAGTTACAGTGTTTCGTCGGCGGTTACCATTGCAGATGGGAGCGGTGGGCAATATTCCACCGTACAAGACTTCACGGTGATTGAACCTGTCAGCAAGATAAACGCGGCTAATGACAATGACGATAGTTCATCGCGCGTTTATGCGACAGCAGACGGTGGTTACTGGATGTTCTGGGCCACGGGAACTACTGCAACAGGTAACATCTATAACCTGCAAGCCCAGCGGTATTCACAAGGCGGTGAGGCCGTGGGGGCGGTGGTGGTGATCGCGTCTGGGACGGGGCAGGCAAACATCAATAACCTGCAGTATATCCGTTTGTATGACGTATATATGAAAGTAGATGGTTCGTTCAGCGTGTTCTACTCGGCAGACAACAACGCGACGGCACCTTATCTGCAGAATTATGACGCCAGCGGTGTTGCAGTAGGGGCACGAGTTACGCTCAGTAATAGCCAGACTTATGAGTTGACGCCGACTTATGTAAACATGGCCGATGGCAGTTATGTGCTGTTGTACTCGTCCGGTACGACTTATAACTATAACGTTTACTCCATTCGTTATAACTCAGCCGGGGCCGCGTTGGACGCTGCTTCGGTAGCGCTTACTACCGGAAGCAGCCTGAACAATGGTTTCTCCTATAATCTGGCGGCTAACCAAGGGACGCCGACCGGTGGGACTCTAGCCGCCACCACCCAAGGGATGTCTGGTGTGGATGTGGGTGATGGCAAGTACGCCATGGTTTATATGAGCAGCAAGCCAGGCTCGACCAAAACCGATCTCTATATGAAGACCTTCGATTTTGCTACCGGTAAAGAAATTGCTGGCAGTGAAATACGGGTTAACACCCAGACCACAGGCTACCAGATCGGTTCCAATACGGTCGCGCTGAAAAGCGGTGGTTTTATTACTGTTTGGGCTTCCAATGCCGCCTCGGCGACAGGCACTGCCGCCGGGACCATGGATGGCTTTGATGTGTATGCCCGTCGTTTCACTTGGGATGCCACACTGCAAAAAATGGTGGCGATCGACAGTGGCGATGTGTTGGTTAACACCACTACCAACGGGGTCAATGGTGTGGCATTCGACCGAATGAGCGTCAACATGAGCGTGGCTGCTTTGCAGCAGGGCGGTTACGTGGTGGTGTGGAGTAAGTTTACCGCAAACAACAAGGCCGAGGTTTACGCCCAGTCCTTTGATGCTGCAGGTAACAAACTCGGTGGGGAAACGCTGATCTCCACCAACAGCGCCAACCTCGACACGCAGCCTTCGGTGACGGCCCTGGTCGACGGCGGTTACGTGGTCTCCTGGGACCATATGACCACCGCCGGAATCTACTGGGGGACGGAGGAAAATGATGTCTATAGCATCATCGTCAACGCCGACGGGACTATTCGCGGTAAAGGCGACAACACCGCTTATGCCACCACCGCCAGCTATCTGGATGGAACATCCGGCACGCTGAACGGCGATGCGGCGGTGAACACGCTGGATGGTCGCCATGGTGCTATGACCATGAGTGCGGGGGCCGGTAATGACTACATTCTGGTTGGTAACACTGGCTTTACCTCTATCGACGGTGGCAGTGGTTTCGATACGCTGGTTTGGGACTCCGCCGCTAATCTGAACTTCAGCGAGATCAGCAACAAGGTTACAGGCATTGAGGCCATCCACTTGGGTGACCAATACGCCAACACTTTGACGCTGTCTCTGGCAGATGTGCTTGCCGTATCCGACACCACCGATGTGCTGGTGGTGCAGGGAGGGACGACGGATACGGTCACGCTAACGGATAGTGGCTGGAGCGTGGTGGGTAATCAGATCTGGCGTGGTGATACTTATCAGGTGCTGGAAAACCTGAATGACAGTAACGCCTCGTTGTGGGTTCAACAGGGTATCAATGTCAGCAAAGGGGCAGTTGTGCAGGGAATTAGCCTTGACCTGTTGCTGCAAGGCAGCACCGATACTGATGTTATTACCATGGATCCGGCATACGAAACCTTGAACATTGGTAACGGTGGGCATGACACCCTGTTGTACAAACTGCTTAACAGCGAAAGTGCCACTGGGGGCAATATAGAAACCAGGGTCAACGGTTTCACCGTCGGCAGTTTCGACAATACCCAGGACACCGATCGTATCGATATCAGTGAGTTGTTACAGGGCAGTGGTTACACCGGCACCGCCTCGGCAAGTTATACCAATGGCGTCGCCACACTGGATGATAGTGCTGGAAACATCGGTGATTACATCACCGTGGTGACCAACGGCAGTGACACCGTACTGCAAATTGATCGCGATGGCAGTGGAAGCAGTTATGCGGCTACCACCGTGGTAACGCTGAGTGGTGTACAAACCGATCTGGCAACCTTGTTGGCTAACCATCAATTGACCGTGATTTAAAATAATATGGGCGCAGGCAACTGCGCCCATTACCTTTACAAACAATGAGTTCAGGACGATTTCTTTTATCGATCAGCCATTTTAAAATTGTTCAGTGGAAAAATATAAATAAGATTTTTTTTGGCGATTATTTTGATTTTAATGGAAATTATCCCTAAATAGGATTTTTATCATTTCAAACTAAAATCAGTGAGGTTTTTAAAGGTTGGTAAAAACTTACAAAGATTTAATTTTATTTTCGTTCGGCGCTTCATATATAGCAGATAATACCTGGCATGGCCGTTGGGCTGATTTATCTTTGCCGGGTTTTGCAAGAAGCAAAACGATATTATATACAGGATGCATTAATCATGATTAATCAGGCTTTTTCTGCTGAACCAGTGAGCAATATCACGGACGGTGCGAATCAATCTGGATCGGCGGCAG
This sequence comes from Serratia sp. (in: enterobacteria), assembly GCF_046715635.1. Classification (GTDB taxonomy): domain Bacteria; phylum Pseudomonadota; class Gammaproteobacteria; order Enterobacterales; family Enterobacteriaceae; genus Chania. Next base: position 10,748 of record NZ_JBKJYW010000144.1, on the reverse strand, counting down.
CGTCTGATGCCCCATTCGAGCCTTGGCTGACGGCGATGGTACTGGTGGCCAAACATTTTCGTCTCGATTTTTCAGAGGAGAATGTGCGCGTAGCCATAAGTTGGGAAAGTAGTATGCCCAAGGATGTGCTGCTGGAAGATATGGCCCGTCAACTGGGGATGGCATTAGTATTCATAGATGTTCGTTCATTGAAGCTGGATCCGTGGCGCATGCCGTTGATCGCCGAATTCAGCAAAGGTCAGATCGGCGTACTCAACAAAATGGATAATGAAGGCAATGTCAGCGTTGCTTTCAGTGGTGATGCCGGGTTGGATGTCACCTTACCTGCCGGTGAGGTGCTTGAGCGTATTTCAACCCTGGCGATTTTGCGGCCGCTGCAATCCTTTCCGGATTCGCGCGTCGATGATTACATCAAACCCTACAAAAAAGACTGGTTCTGGAGCATTGCGCTGCGCGACTGGAAGCGTTACGGCGATGTGATGCTGGCGTCGATGGTGGCTAACGTGCTGGCTCTGGCGGGTATGCTGTTTTCCATGCAGGTTTATGACCGGGTGGTGCCTGCGCAATCCGTGCCGACCTTGTGGGTGCTCTTTGGTGGCGTGATGCTGGCCATCCTGTTCGAGTTTTCCATGCGCATGGTGCGCGTAAATATTTCCGATATGATCGGGAAACGCGCCGACCTGCGTATTTCCGATCGCGTTTTCGGCCATGCCTTGCGCATTAAGAATAATGCGCGCTCCAAATCAACCGGTTCATTTATTTCACAAATCAGAGAACTGGAGTCAGTGCGCGACCTGATTACCTCGACCACGCTCAGCGCGCTGGCGGATTTACCTTTCTTTCTGCTGTTTACCTTTATCCTGTGGATGATCGGTGGCCCATTGGTGTATGTGGTGCTGCTGGCCTTACCCCTATTATTAATCCCCGGTCTGTTGATCCAACGCCCTTTGGCACGCCTCTCCAACGAGGGAATGCGTGAATCTGCGGTGCGTAACGCCACGCTGGTGGAGGCGGTAGAGTCGATTGAAGACATCAAACTGATGCGCGCCGAGCAGCGTTTTCAAAACCAATGGAATAACAGTAACGATGTGGCAGCGACAATCAGTATGCGCCAGCGCTTTATTACCAGTTTGCTGATGTCTTGGACACAGGAAGTGCAATCCATCGTTTATGCCGTGGTGCTATTAATCGGTTGCTATATGGTTATGGCAGGCGACATGACGACCGGTGCGCTGGTGGGAACGACCATTCTGGCTTCACGTACTATTGCGCCGTTGGCGCAAATTTCTGGTGTGTTATCCCGCTGGCAGCAGGCCAAAGTTGCCCGAAAGGGACTGGATGAACTGATGCAGCGCCCAACCGATATGCCGGAAAACAGCAAGGTAGTCCATAAAGCCGTGCTACATGGCAATTATTCGCTAAAAAACACGGTGTTCTATTACGACGAAGAAGAGAAAATTGCTGATCTGTCGATTGCTCAACTCAATATTAAAGCGGGTGAGAAAATCGCGGTATTGGGGCGTAACGGTGCAGGAAAATCCACCTTGCTGCAATTGCTTTCCGGCATGCAGACGGTGCAACAAGGACAGGTGCTACTCGATAATATCAGCATCAGTCAGTTGGATCCGGCGGATGTCCGCCGTGATATGGGGTTGCTCAACCAGAATGCACGCCTGTTCTTTGGTTCCATCAGAGAAAATATCACCATGGGGAAACCCCAGGCCAGTGATGAAGATATTCAACGAGCGCTAATGCTGAGTGGTGCCATAAACTTTGTGCAGAAGCAGAAAAATGGTTTGAACTACATGATTATGGAAGGGGGGAATGGGCTGTCCGGCGGGCAGCGTCAGGCTTTGCTCCTGGCGCGTAATCTGATCCTGCAACCTAATATTTTGCTATTGGACGAGCCAACTGCCTGGTTGGACGAAATGAGTGAACAGCAGCTTATTGAACATCTGCACCATTGGATGGGGAATCGCACTCTGGTTGTCGCTACTCATCGGTTGGCATTGCTCAAAATTGTTGACCGTATCATCGTGCTGGATAACGGAAAAATCGTGCTTGATGGACCTAAAGAAACCATCCTGCAGCAGCATTATAAACAATCGGCGCAGCCGTTAATGGCAGCACCGAAAGTGGCGCAATTTGCCGGAAAAGAGCAGGGAGCCTAGTTGCGGTTATGTCAGACAATAAATTAATAAATAACATACTGGTAGAGCATAAATTGCCACGTTCGAGCCTGTTGGTATGGCTGGTTTGCCTATTACTGGTTGGGTTTGTAACCTGGGCGAGCATATTCAAACTTGATGAGGTGACAACCGGCAGTGGGAAAGTTGTGCCTTCTGTACACGAACAGGTGGTACAGTCGTTGGAGGGAGGCATTCTCTATCAACTCAATGTTCGTGAAGGGGATATCGTTGAAAAGGGGCAGATTCTGGCTCAACTGGATCGTACCAAAACGGAATCCGGTGTCCAGGAGAGCCAGTCCCGTTTACGTGCGGCACTAGCCACCTCGGCTCGCTTGCAAGCCGAGGTTAGCGAAACTCCGTTGGTGTTTCCGGCAGAATTGGATAAAGAAGTGGTGCTGACTCATGCAGAGACCGCCTTGTATCAATCTCGTCGTGAAAGCCTGGAAAGCGGTTTGAAAGGATTGGAGCAGGGGGTTGAATTAATCCAGCGAGAGTTGGGGATGACACAGCCTTTGGTGCGCCAAGGGGCGGCAAGTAGCGTAGAAGTTTTACGCTTACAGCGCCAGCTTAATGAGATGCAGAACAAAGCCATTGACCTTAAAACCCAATATTACGTCCGTGCGCGTGAGGAGTTGGCAAAAGCCAATGCGGAAGTTGAAGCCCAGCGTTCGGTGATCCTGGGTCGTCAGGACTCGCTTAGCCGTTTGCAGTTTACGTCCCCGGTACGAGGCATTGTGAAGGATATTGAAGTAACTACCGTGGGGGGCGTGATCCCGCCGAATGGTAAGTTGATGACGCTGGTACCTTTGGACGATCAGATGTTGGTCGAGGCCAAAATTTCACCCAGAGATGTGGCTTTTATCCACCCAGGGCAAAAGGCTGTAGTAAAAATTACTGCTTATGATTATTCAATTTATGGCGGCATCAATGGGGTAGTCGATACCATCTCTCCTGATACCATTCAGGATGAAGTAAAGCGGGATATTTACTACTATCGAGTCTATATTCGTACGGACGTCAGCTTTCTAAAAAACAAGTCTGGCAATAGTTTCCCCATTTTCCCTGGGATGATCGCAACTGTGGATATCAGTACCGGCAGCAAGAGTATACTGCACTATATCCTCAAACCGTTTAATAAGGCTAATGAAGCACTGCGTGAGCGTTAGACATACAACAGCTATTCTCTTATTAAAAGCCGCATATGCGGCTTTTAATGTTTTAGCTGATTGTTAATCAGCTAAGTAGATAAGAAAGGGGTATGTATCAGACTGTTTTTTACACACTGAAGTTGATTGAAACTGCTTAACTACAACATCAGTTGGCATTACCGATGTCATCGCTCCTCCCAAAACGGACATGATAAAGTTTTTTGCTATGTGCTTTTATTCACTAAGCTATCTGAAGCAAGACAGTCGCATCAAGTTGGCCACTTGATTTCGGTTGTGGATGGCAAAAAAGTGATTCGCTGATTTCACCCCTAGCTTTTTCATAGCCGAGTTTTTATGGCTAAAGATCGTTTTTCTTTTAATACCCCTATTCCTGCTCAAAAAATCAACACTTCTTGGTGTGGAAAGTTCGAGTAACACTTCGTATTCAGCATCTGTAATACGCGTTCTATTACGTCTTGCTATGTACTTCACGTTAAGTATGTCGACTATCATTTGTATTAATGAATGTACACTATTATTTTTGCAAAAAATATGATGAGAATAAAAGTTAATAATTTCCATCGGGAATGGATTAAGCTCTGAGCAATGTGAAAAAATGATATTAGGAAGCGCAAGACTTTTATTGTGCGGTGTATCCAACCAGATTAAAAAGTCTAATACGCTGAATTCTTTACTGTCTATGCTGGTGATGATCAGGTCCCAATGCGTTGATGAAGATGCAGTAATCAGTTCCTCCAGTGTGTAGAACGTATCGATCAACATGTGGTCACTGAGGCTTTTGTTAAATAGCATCTTAATGCCGTAATTACACAGTTTATCCTCTTCAAGAATAGCTATCCTTAATACTCTGTTATTTATCATGTTATCTCCCTTTTAATGAAATCATGGCTCTCTGCTACAGTAAATTAGTGGTCTTTTCATTGTCGTAGATAGTGTTAGAGTACAGGCGAAGGATTTTGCTACAGTTGATGGTGTAGCCCTTCCCACGGCAATAAGTAATAAAGTTGGCAGGAGCGTCTAGGTATAATAACTCCTCCTTTAATTTGGTTGCTACCTGCACTAATCTTTGGTAGGAAGAGCTAAGGTTGCTGGCCTCCCAAACTTTTTCTAATATTTCCTCCCGACTTACAATGGTTTCAAATGCATTTTCAAGAAGATAGCAAAGTAATTTCATTTTGGTACTTCTTACAGAAATAACCTGGGGGTATGATGCCGTTGTTACGGGTGATTTAAATAATTGGCCGTGCAGCAAATCAACTTGGATATGGCATCCATTATCAAAATTTATGATATATCCATAAAGATTTTCTTCATTTAGCATAGTTTGCTCCTTACTGGTATATGAGCTTCTTTCTAAAGGGGGAAGTAAGCAAAAAGTTGGTGTCAATATAGGGTATTTTAATTGGTAGTTGACTTATTATTCTCTTTTAAAACTGTCAAAGGGAATAGACTAACTAGAAAAATGGCTTTTTCTCATTAAATCGTTAAATTTAGCGTTATCCTTCAATAATTGTCTTCTTGATGGTTTTTTTGTTTTTTTATTAAAAATATATAGATTTATAGACTGCAAATGGGGTTGTTGATAGCTTGAGTTTTTTGTAGCGTTTTTTATTGTTTTTGTAGTATTAATGGCTAATTGTGATGATTTATTGTTTTATGATTTCACTATTTTTGTTGCTGTGGAACTGATTGTTTTTTTTTAAGTTTCAGCTATTGGCCATAATTTTTTTAGTAATGCGGTTATCCACGATGATAAAAATGATTTTTTTTGCTTTGGTGTGACAGTAAGCTTTTTTTTACCACGCCGTTTCTCATTTTTTATTATTATTTTTGCGTTAAGGTTTACACTTGCTTCACCCTCACAAGATACCTTATTTTCGACGCTGTATTCAGTAGGGTGCTCTGCGAAAGATGCCATTTTATTTTCTGTATGTGTGTCATGAAAACACTGCTCACCTCTTAATTTGACGATACCCTTATCTATTGCGCTTCGCCGCTTCAAGGAACCTAATGATGCGGGGAAACGAAAAGCATGTGCTAATTTTATCATTGAATACGGAGTGTTATCTAAATCCAACTTTTTTAATGCGCATACTTTTTGGGTGCTGATGGTTTTTATGCTTCTTTTTGTTCTAAATGCTATGGCTGAAAGGGATTGACCAGTCAGTAGCATCAACATCACTAAAAGCTCTGATATCGATAATAAATGTAATTTTTCTTTAACTTCACTGAGGCTATCCCTCGATTCAATGTTTTCCTCAATTAATACATTGTTTGAGCACTCAACAAAAATGGACAGTTCATCAATAAAACGTAGGCGTTCATCAAAATATCGGCTCAAGAGTGTAATCAATTGTTTATTTGCGATTACAATGCTATTTTTAGTTAGAAATAATTTAATATTTTCAATAAAGTGAATGATTGCTGGATGGTTTTTTTCAGTAAGATGTATTAGTAACGTAGCCTGACTAACATCTCTATCTGGCAGCGACTCTAGACTAATAAATTCAATGTCGTGGTATCCTTTTCTTTCAAATGAATATTTGAATGCCAGTCGATAGTAGTGACAATCACTCATAAATAGAATCTTTTTCATAGTAGTGGATATACTCTAATAAATAACAGGACTTTGCCAAAATGTCATACAAAGTATTATCATTGTAGACTAAGTTGATCGTATTAATATTTTGTAAAATGTATGTTCCATAATGCACCTTATCCCTGGAGGATAGGAACCTAATCACAATAAATTTCCACCTCCAACCTGACGACGATTGAATTCCTGGCCCAAAGAGTTTGTAGTCATAAACCCAGATTAGGATTATAAACTCTAGCGACTAAAGATCTTTTCGATATGCCAGCTGGAAGCATGCGGTGATATGACGGTGCTGCCATCGTACAAAAAGAATAGTTAGTAGTTATCCACAGATATCAAGTCGTTCAGTGGTGGCCGTAGCTAAGGTTTATCATCATAACTACTCCGTTCTACCGACGGATTATCTGGTCTATTATGTGCGTTTTTCATCCCATATCCAGTTTTGTCAGTATTCATTGTTAGCTCTCTTTGCAACGCTGACTTTAGCGCACTCCTGGCAATGGACGAGAGATGTCACCAAAAATATGTTTATTCAAAAGTGCTAGCTTTCTTGATGTTCATTTGATTCTCCATAGTCGTAAAGCACTTCCTGATATAAATCTCACTATACAGTGATGAGATAAATTTGAAATTAAATTGAAATTATACCGATGCCATTTTTAATGGTGAAAAAAGCAATAGATTCAAATAAAAGGATTTTTTTAAAAAAGCACAAATTCTATTGAAAAAAAACCATCATATTATTTGATTTGCATCAATTTGGTTTGAATCTCCAGATAACAGACGTTACCGATATGATTATCGGTATATCCTCCAACTTGGTAAATAGGTTGATGCAATACGTGCCTAAAATGACTCGTAAAAGTTAAATTTTGTTGTAGGAAATATATGAATTTATGATAATACGTTACATTTATAACGTTTCAATGCAATGCGTCTTTTCTCATTGAATTTTGTTCCTGTTGATAGTTAACCCTCCGAAGGTTCCTCTATAAAATTGATTAAAATCAAATAATCTTTTGATATCTTGTGGTTAATTTATTCTGTTTTTATAAAAATTCTTTTTATTATAATGACTTGGGTTTTATTTTTTTAAAAAGCATCGTGATAACTTTAAATTAATTTAAGGGGATTCTTATTTTGTGTATATTTGACCTGTCGATTGGCCTAGCTGTGATTGCATGTGTGAATGATGGATTTGTAGTAAATGAACGGAATTACGTGATACTTCGTTAATGTGTGTAGCGATTCATAAAACGTCATCATTTAACATAGGTATTGTTTCAACTTTACCTGCTAATTAATTACGCATCCTCTTGTCTGAGCAGGATCCAGTGGCATCTGGACGGGTGCCAACACATCGGCGAGTGGCAGTAGTAGAGACGTTACGCTGAACAACCAGCTGATTGCGGGGGCAACCACTGACACGTATACCGTGCCGGTCAACACTCCACACTTCCTGCGTCACTCCGGGTGACCAGGGCTTCAGCCTGAAAGTGGATTATAATTAAGCTGCCTATACTGAATGAATCACTGGTCTTGCAACGTACGGATACTAGCTCAGAAAAGGCAGGTCACAGAAACATCGCATATCCCTATTGGATGGCTCGTTAAGGAAACAGAGAATGACACACAAGGCTCCGATTTTTACTGTGAAAAAACTGGTATTGACCTTGGTGATTACCAGCGACACCATGAGCATTGCTTACGTGGTACTGACTGCACCAACAGGAAGCATTTGGCTGAGCGTCTCCGTATTGAGTTCGTCATCCAACAATGCTGTCCAGGTGGTGGTTCTAAGTAGCAATGCAACTGGCGAAACGTTGAGTGCGGGTGACACGATCACTCAGACTTATAACTCTCACGACGCAGAAGGGGATGCGGATAACTCCATGGCCCATGTGAAATGGTATTACGTCAAGGGAGAAACAGAAACGCTAATCACTACCGGTATCACTACTGACCTGACAAAGCATCGTCCACTACAATTGGCGTCAGGTGGGGACAAGTGCAATCGACAACATTACTGCACCAGCAACTGGCTTCGTTACCGATGTTACAGGCGGGAACTTCAGCGTACATACCAATATCCAATCAAACGGTACACCGTTGACAAAATCTGCCGACAGGGCACAGAGCTTCGGTCTGGCGGTTGATTACAACTAATCCCGGGGAACGGTTTTTCACTATCAGATTCATGAGCAGGTCTTCATGCCCGTGAGGTCCATTGTAGTTAATGGGCACGGGAGCTTGTCCAACAGCGTTGGATATAAGATGCAATGGGAGTCAGAATGAAAGAGCTACCTAAAATCAATCAGCTTAAAAACCTACGCGCTATCATTAATCATGGCGGTGTCCGTTTAGCAGCCCTAGCGGCGGGACAAACCCAGCCAGCAATGACGAGAAGTATCAATGAGCTCGAAAGAATACTGGGTACGCGTTTATTGGTGAGAGGCGAAAGTGGCGTAATATTAACAAAAACGGGAAAAGCGTTTGAAGCAAGAATGAATTTTATTCTAAATGAACTCGAGCGAGCGGTCGATGAAGTAAAACAAATTGAGCAGGTATCTTATGGTGAAGTGGCCTTTGGTTGCTCACACTTCCCAGCATTTGATACCATTCCTGGGTTGATAAATGCATTTAAGGACCAATATAAAGAGGCTCGTATTACTGTCATAGAGGGGCAGTTTTCTGAGTTGGCATCTGCATTGCGCATGGGGAAATTAGATTTTTTCATTGGTAATACGTTGGACTTGTCATCTCGCGAGTTTATTTCAGAGCATTTGGTGACACTTGAGTTCTGTGTCATGGGGCGAAAGGATCATCCTTTAAAAAATTGTAGTTCATTGAGCGAGTTACACGGGGCTAAGTGGTTTTTACCCGCAGTGACGGCGGGTTACTACATTAATATCGAAGGGCTGATTTTTCCTTGCGGGAATATTGATGAAGCAGCCGTGATTTATGGTGATTCTCTTTCTATTGGACGGAAATTGGTGCTTGAGCATGATTATCTTTTTGCTGGTCCAAAGTGCATGATGACCGAATCGAGTTATCAAGAACTTGTAGATGTCATACCTATTCGTGAACAACTTCCTGATGGTCATTATAGTTTAGCATATCGCAAAAGTCATATACTGACCCCGATTGCCGAGAAGTTAATTCAAGTCATACGCTCCACTTATAATGATTTATTTCCCGCGCAATCCTGATAGAGTAAGGCTGGATATTGGTATGTTTTATCAGCTTGCCCGGTGGGATTAAAAAATATGTTGCCTACTTCTAGGTTGAAAGGACTGTTGATAGGGCTGATAACAACTCCGGCAAGAGCGATACTGAGCGAAAAAACTACTCAGAAACAAGGCCGGGTACCTACAGCATCGGGGGTATCTCCAGGTACTAACTGATACTGACAATACGCTGCTGCAGTCGCATCGCGACCTCAAGAAATCCCTTGTCTTCGATGGCCTTGAGGGCATAAAGAAAGTCAGCCGTGGTGATTTTGGTAATGGACTGTTTTCCAAAGACGGGAACAGATACATTTCTAGGCTTCGTAAAATACGGGTTGAATGAACATTAGACCAGGTACGGTTGGTCTTGTGCAAGGCGCGAGCAACCTCTTCAAGAGTTTTACCCACCTTTTTGGCCTGCTTTTCATGACGCCGAGTCTGCCCAGGGTCATTACCTTGTGCTAGTTCGGCGTGTGAGTCGTCGTGTAGTTTTCTGGCCAACGTTAAGGAAACAGCAGGGTAGGCACCAAAGGCCAGTTTCCTTTCCGTGGCGGCAGTACCTGAAACACCAGAGTTTTGCACTGTGAGTCTGGTATTGAAATGCAAGAAGCCCGCTTAGTTTCCTAAGCGGGCTTCTCTAAATATGGCTCCTCTGATTGGACTCGAACTTTTATTTATTTTATTGAATTTAATATGGTTATTCCTTAAGCTTTAAAACGAAGCCCCCAATAAAGTCCCTAAAAATTTTGATTGCCATAAATGTGATATATGTCATGTTTTTTGGTGCCATCACAGTAAAGAACCTGCTGGTTTTGCGGTTTTTCTATAGAGTGACTTACCAGAAGTGAGGGTATATCCGTAGTGAGCTTTTGCCTAAATGTAGCAGCAAACATCCAACATGGATGTTACGAGTTCGTTGAACTTATCGAGGAGAAAATGATGACAAGCATTGCAGCAGCATGGGGAACTATTCGAGCCAATTTGTTTCATCTATCATTTGCGGACATCAGGACCGTCGGTGGTTTGGCTGGACTCGACCTGATGTCGCTTGCTCATCTTCAACAGCGGCTAGAAAAAGGGGCGACCAAGGAGCAACTGGTATCTGGCATTGAAAGTATGCCCGGCTGGATGGATGCGGATGAGTTACAGCGATTCGTGGTTTGGGTAACGTAACACAAGACCCATTTACCATGATCTTTGCTGTTTGAAGGGTGCAACGTCAGGCCGGTGATACCACCGTGCGGCAAGGGTTTATCGTCCGGTTTAATATTCCGGGCTTTAGTATCGGTGAGTAGTGCCATCTGTAAAATCCTTGAGATGCCAGTATGCCATTGAGTATGCCATCAATGGTTGATTTTGGTTAGGTGTGGTTGTGCGACTTTGGATGGGTTTGTTTATAACTTATTTTTTTATATTTCTATTTTAAAATTCATTACGTTGGGTTGTATTGTTTGCAGGCGGACTGTTCCTCCACCATATATTCTTACAGACTATTTTATAACGGTTTTTATCTTGAAATCCCCTGTTGTTACACGCAGATGTGACATAGGGGATTTTTTATGTGTAT
>NZ_JBKJYW010000143.1:0-8816 GCF_046715635.1 Serratia sp. (in: enterobacteria) | reverse complement strand
CCGGTACCATCGAACTGCCAGAAGGCGTTGAGATGGTAATGCCAGGCGATAACGTGAACATGGTTGTTACCCTGATCCACCCAATCGCTATGGATCAAGGCTTGCGTTTCGCAATCCGTGAAGGCGGTCGTACTGTAGGTGCGGGCGTTGTTGCTAAAGTTATCGCTTAATCGCGAATAATTTATAAGCACTAAAAGAGGGCACTTCGGTGCCCTTTTTTTATACAATTTTTTACCAATCTTAATTGAAATAAAAACGATTCTTATTTAGACTTAATGCATTGGTTAAGAAGTGAGTCTCTCTATGTACGTATGTCTGTGTAATGCTGTGTCTGACAAAGCGATCCGTAAGGCGGTGCGTCAGCACAATCCCCATACCATGAAGCAACTACGTGAGCTGGTGCCGATTGGAACTGACTGCGGTAAATGCATTCGTCAGGCAAGGCAAATTATGGTGGAGGAACGGGCAACCCTGATTCATATGCACGAAGTCGCCTAATAAATAGTAGGGTTATTTTTTGACTCTTGGCCCGCAGCTTCTACACTTTTAGAACTGCCCAGGAGGATTTACCTATGAAAGGCGATAAAAAGATCATTGCTCACCTCAACAAGCTGCTCGGTAACGAGCTGGTTGCCATCAATCAATACTTCCTGCACGCGCGTATGTTCAAAAATTGGGGCCTGATGCGCCTTAATGAGAAGGAATATCACGAGTCGATCGATGAGATGAAACATGCCGATCGCTATATCGAGCGTATCCTGTTCCTTGAAGGATTACCGAACCTGCAAGATCTCGGCAAACTGAATATCGGCGAAGATGTCGAAGAGATGCTGAGGTCCGATTTGGACCTGGAGCTGGACGGTGCCAAGAACCTGCGCGAAGGTATCGCCTATGCCGACTCTATTCATGATTACGTCAGCCGCGATCTGATGAAAGAGATTTTGGCCGATGAGGAAGGGCATATCGACTGGTTGGAGACTGAGCTGAGCTTGATTGAGCGGCTTGGTATCCAAAACTATTGCCAGGCGCAAGTGCTGGAACGCAAAGACTAATACTGGCCCCTCACCCTAACCCTCTCCCACAGGGAGAGGGGACAGCCCGCGCCACAACTTAACTGCGACATTCATCCTTTACATCCGCTATTACAGACCGGCTTTAACGCCATAACAGTCCTCAACATTCCCCTGCGACCGATTATCTCCTGCACTTGCCAACAGCGCCGATCGAGTTCGTTGATTGCTCTGTGCAAAATCATGCTTCTTTGCTCTTACTCCCTATTTTCCGAAGTTGTACGGGCCAACCACGCACTCTGGACAGCCCCCTCTCCCTGTGGAAGAGGGTTGGGGTGAGGGGCCATACTCATTAAATACCGCTCATTCTGAGCATATTTCCATCCGTGGCTTGCAACCTGGCCTGGTTTGCGTATAATGCGCGGGCTTACCTAATCTTGGTAAGCCTGATTTTAGCGAATCAGTCGATTGGCAAGAACGTTTTGCCCTTCGAACAATACTCCCGATATGGGGGTTATATGTTGACGATTACACTCCCCCATCAATCGAAATGGGTGTGAGGAGTAATTATTTACGTTTATAAATAATTGGAGCTCTGGTCTCATGCAGAACCAAAGAATCCGTATCCGCCTGAAAGCGTTTGATCATCGTCTGATCGATCAATCAACTGCGGAAATCGTCGAGACTGCCAAGCGCACTGGTGCGCAAGTCCGTGGTCCGATCCCGCTGCCAACTCGCAAAGAGCGCTTTACCGTTCTGATCTCTCCGCACGTCAACAAAGACGCGCGTGATCAGTACGAGATCCGCACTCACAAGCGTCTGGTTGACATCGTTGAGCCAACTGAGAAAACCGTTGATGCTCTGATGCGTCTGGATCTGGCTGCCGGTGTAGACGTGCAGATCAGCCTGGGTTAATCAGGTCATTGACGATTGAGAGGTTGAAACAATGATTGGTTTAGTCGGTAAAAAAGTGGGCATGACTCGTATCTTCACTGAAGATGGCGTTTCTATCCCAGTAACCGTGATTGAAATTGAAGCGAACCGCGTGACTCAGGTTAAAGACCTGGACAACGACGGATACCGTGCCATTCAGGTCACTACCGGTAGCAAAAAAGCTAACCGTGTGACCAAACCGGAAGCGGGTCATTTCGCTAAAGCTGGCGTTGAAGCTGGCCGTGGTCTGTGGGAATTCCGCCTTGAAGAAGGTCAAGAGTTCGCTGCAGGTCAAGAAATCAGCGTAGAAATCTTCGCTGACGTTAAAAAAGTCGATGTTACCGGTACTTCCAAAGGTAAAGGTTTTGCTGGCACTGTAAAGCGCTGGAACTTCCGTACTCAGGATGCAACCCACGGTAACTCCTTGTCTCACCGCGTTCCGGGTTCTATCGGTCAGAACCAGACTCCGGGCAAAGTGTTCAAAGGCAAGAAAATGGCTGGCCACCTGGGTGACGAGCGTGTAACCGTTCAAAGCCTGGACGTAGTACGTGTTGACGCTGAGCGCAACCTGCTGCTGGTTAAGGGTGCTGTACCGGGCGCAACCGGTGGCAACCTGATCGTTAAACCAGCTGTGAAGGCGTAAGGGGATAGCAATGGAATTAGTATTGAAAGACGCGCAAAGCGCGCTGACTGTTTCCGAAACTACCTTCGGTCGTGATTTCAACGAAGCGCTGGTACACCAGGTTGTTGTTGCTTATGCAGCAGGTGCCCGTCAAGGTACCCGTGCTCAGAAGACCCGTGCTGAAGTGACTGGTTCCGGTAAAAAACCGTGGCGCCAGAAAGGTACAGGCCGTGCGCGTGCAGGTTCTGTGAAGAGCCCGATCTGGCGTTCTGGTGGTGTAACCTTCGCTGCGAAGCCACAAGACCACAGTCAGAAAGTAAACAAAAAGATGTACCGTGGCGCGCTGAAAAGCATCCTGTCCGAACTGGTACGTCAAGATCGTCTGATCGTTGTCGAGAAGTTCTCTGTAGAAGCGCCTAAAACTAAGCTGCTGGCACAGAAACTGAAAGATATGGCCCTGGAAGATGTGCTGATCGTGACCGGTGAACTGGATGAGAATCTGTTCCTGGCAGCTCGTAACCTGTACAAGGTTGACGTGCGCGATGTAGCAGGTATCGACCCAGTTAGCCTGATCGCCTTCGACAAAGTGGTTATGACTGCTGATGCTGTGAAGCAAGTTGAGGAGATGCTGGCATGATCCGTGAAGAACGTTTGCTGAAAGTGCTGCGTGCACCGCACGTATCTGAAAAAGCATCCGCTGCGATGGAAAAAAGCAACACCATCGTACTCAAAGTTGCCAAAGACGCGACCAAAGCAGAAATTAAAGCTGCAGTGCAGAAACTGTTTGAAGTCGAAGTCGAAGACGTTAACACCCTGGTAGTAAAAGGGAAAGTGAAGCGTCAAGGTCAGCGTGTTGGTCGTCGTAGCGACTGGAAAAAAGCTTACGTCACCCTGAAGGAAGGCCAGAACTTGGACTTCATCGGCGGCGCAGAGTAAGTCGGAGGAGTAAGAACAATGGCAATTGTTAAATGTAAACCTACATCTCCGGGTCGTCGCCACGTTGTTAAAGTGGTTAACCCTGAGCTGCACAAGGGTAAACCTTATGCCCCGCTGCTTGAGAAACTGAGCAAAAGCGGTGGTCGTAACAACAATGGCCGTATCACCACCCGTCATATCGGTGGTGGCCACAAGCAACATTATCGTCTGGTTGACTTCAAACGCAACAAAGATGGTATCCCTGCTGTGGTTGAGCGTCTGGAGTACGATCCGAACCGTTCCGCGAACATCGCGTTGGTTCTGTACAAAGACGGCGAACGCCGTTACATCCTGGCGCCGAAAGGCCTGAAAGCTGGTGACCAGATCCAATCTGGCGTTGATGCTGCAATCAAAGCGGGTAACACCCTGCCTATGCGCAACATCCCAGTAGGTTCAACGGTTCATAACGTAGAAATGAAACCAGGCAAAGGCGGCCAGCTGGCTCGTTCTGCTGGTGCCTACGTTCAGATCGTCGCACGTGATGGTTCCTACGTAACTCTGCGTCTGCGCTCAGGCGAAATGCGTAAAGTTCCAGTTGATTGCCGCGCCACCCTGGGTGAAGTCGGTAACGCTGAACATATGCTTCGCGTTCTGGGTAAAGCAGGTGCTGCACGTTGGCGTGGTGTTCGTCCTACCGTTCGCGGTACGGCGATGAACCCAGTCGATCACCCGCACGGTGGTGGTGAAGGTCGTAACTTTGGTAAGCACCCGGTAACTCCGTGGGGCGTTCAGACCAAAGGTAAGAAGACCCGTAGCAACAAGCGTACTGACAAGTTCATCGTACGTCGCCGTAGTAAAAAATAATTAGAGGATAAGCCATGCCACGTTCTCTCAAGAAAGGTCCTTTTATTGACCTGCACTTGCTGAAGAAGGTAGAGAAAGCGGTGGAAAGCGGTGACAAGAAGCCTTTGCGCACTTGGTCCCGTCGTTCAACGATCTTTCCTAACATGATCGGTTTGACCATCGCTGTCCATAATGGTCGTCAGCACGTACCAGTATTTGTTTCCGATGAAATGGTCGGTCACAAACTGGGTGAATTCGCGCCGACTCGTACTTATCGCGGCCATGCGGCTGATAAAAAAGCTAAAAAGCGCTAAGGTAGGAGGAAGAGATGGAAACTATCGCTAAACATCGCCACGCTCGTTCTTCTGCTCAGAAGGTTCGCCTTGTTGCAGACCTGATCCGCGGTAAGAAAGTGTCGCAAGCTCTGGAAACTCTGGCCTATACCAACAAGAAAGCTGCTGGTCTGGTCAAGAAAGTGCTGGAGTCTGCCATTGCTAACGCAGAACACAACGATGGCGCTGACATCGATGATCTGAAAGTCACGAAAATCTTCGTAGACGAAGGCCCAAGCATGAAGCGCATTATGCCTCGTGCAAAAGGTCGTGCAGATCGCATCCTGAAGCGCACCAGCCACATTACTGTGGTTGTGTCCGATCGCTGAGACTCTGGAGACTAGCAATGGGTCAGAAAGTACATCCTAATGGTATTCGCCTGGGTATTGTCAAACCTTGGAACTCTACTTGGTATGCGAATACCAAAGAATTCGCTGACAACCTGGACAGCGACTTTAAAGTTCGCCAATTCTTGACTAAAGAACTGGCGAAAGCTTCCGTTTCTCGCATCGTTATCGAGCGTCCAGCGAAGAGCATCCGTGTGACTATTCACACCGCTCGTCCTGGCATCGTTATCGGCAAGAAAGGTGAAGATGTCGAAAAACTGCGTAAGGTCGTAGCGGATATCGCTGGCGTTCCTGCGCAAATTAACATCGCCGAAGTCCGTAAACCGGAACTGGACGCAAAATTGGTTGCTGACAGCATCACTTCACAGCTGGAACGTCGCGTTATGTTCCGTCGTGCTATGAAGCGTGCTGTACAGAACGCAATGCGTCTTGGCGCTAAAGGTATCAAAGTTGAAGTAAGCGGCCGTCTTGGCGGTGCTGAAATCGCGCGTACCGAATGGTACCGTGAAGGTCGTGTTCCGTTGCATACACTGCGTGCGGATATCGATTACAACACATCTGAAGCGCACACCACTTATGGTGTAATCGGCGTTAAGGTATGGATCTTCAAAGGTGAGATCCTGGGTGGTATGGCTGCAGTTGAACAACCGGAACCGGCTGCTCAACCTAAAAAGCAGCAGCGTAAAGGCCGCAAGTAAGGAGAGTCGCTGATGTTACAACCAAAGCGTACAAAATTCCGTAAGGTGCACAAGGGCCGCAACCGTGGTCTGGCGCAAGGTACGGATGTTAGCTTCGGCACTTTCGGTCTGAAAGCTGTTGGCCGTGGCCGTCTGACTGCTCGTCAAATCGAAGCAGCTCGTCGTGCAATGACTCGTGCAGTGAAGCGTCAAGGTAAGATCTGGATCCGTGTTTTCCCGGACAAACCAATCACCGAGAAGCCTCTTGAAGTGCGTATGGGTAAAGGTAAGGGTAACGTGGAATATTGGGTTGCCCTGATCCAACCTGGCAAAGTCCTGTACGAAATGGACGGTGTTCCAGAAGAAGTCGCCCGTGAAGCGTTCAAGCTGGCAGCAGCTAAACTGCCGATCAAAACCACCTTTGTAACTAAGACGGTGATGTAATGAAAGCACAAGAGCTGCGTGAAAAAAGTGTTGAAGAGCTGAACACTGAGCTGCTCAACCTGCTGCGTGAGCAATTCAACTTACGCATGCAGGCGGCGAGTGGCCAACTGCAACAAACTCACCTGTTGAAACAAGTGCGTCGTAATGTCGCACGCGTTAAGACTTTACTGACTGAAAAGGCGGGTGCGTAAATGACTGATATTATCCGTACTCTGCAAGGTCGTGTTGTTAGTGACAAAATGGAGAAATCCATGGTTGTTGCTATCGAACGTACGGTGAAGCACCCGATCTACGGGAAATTCATCAAGCGTACGACTAAGCTGCACGTACATGACGAGAACAACGAATGTGGTATCGGCGACGTGGTAGAAATCCGCGAATGCCGTCCACTGTCCAAGACTAAGTCATGGACGTTGGTTCGCGTTGTAGAGAAAGCGATTCTGTAATAGAGTAGCTGGCTCTAACTTAATAAACGGCTCAGAAAGTGAGCCGTTTATTTTTTCTACCCATACTTTGGAAGCGGTGTTATAATGCTGCGCCCTCGGTTATGGGGCTTTTCAACGATCTAGTAATAGATCCTAAAGTTGTAGTTGACATTAGCGGAGCACTAACATGATCCAAGAACAGACTATGCTGAACGTGGCCGACAACTCCGGTGCACGTCGCGTAATGTGTATCAAGGTTCTAGGTGGCTCGCACCGTCGCTACGCAGGCATCGGCGACGTCATCAAAATTACCATCAAGGAAGCAATTCCTCGCGGTAAGGTGAAGAAAGGCGATGTGCTGAAGGCGGTAGTGGTGCGCACCAAGAAGGGTGTACGTCGCCCGGACGGTTCTGTCATTCGCTTCGATGGTAATGCATGCGTTATTTTAAACAATAACAGCGAGCAACCTATCGGTACGCGTATTTTTGGGCCGGTAACTCGTGAACTGCGTAATGAGAAGTTCATGAAAATTATCTCTCTGGCACCAGAAGTACTCTAAGGAGCGAACCATGGCAGCGAAAATCCGTCGTGATGACGAAGTTATCGTGCTTACCGGGAAAGACAAAGGTAAACGCGGTAAAGTAAAAAATGTCCTGTCTGCTGGTAAGGTCATTGTTGAAGGTATCAACCTGGTTAAGAAACATCAGAAGCCGGTCCCGGCCCTGAACCAACCAGGTGGCATTGTTGAAAAAGAAGCTGCTATTCAAGTTTCCAACATTGCGCTGTTCAACTCGGCTACCGGTAAGGCTGACCGTGTAGGCTTTAGATTCGAAGACGGCAAAAAAGTCCGTTTCTTCAAATCAAATAGCGAAACTATCAAGTAATTTGGAGTATGACGATGGCGAAACTGCATGATTACTACAAAGACGAGGTAGTCAAACAACTGATGTCTCAGTTTGATTACAACTCTGTCATGCAAGTCCCTCGGGTCGAGAAGATCACCCTGAATATGGGTGTTGGTGAAGCGATCGCTGACAAGAAACTGCTGGATAATGCAGCAGCTGACTTGGCAGCAATCTCCGGTCAAAAGCCGTTCATCACCAAAGCACGCAAATCTGTTGCAGGCTTCAAAATCCGCCAGGGCTATCCGATCGGCTGTAAAGTAACTCTGCGTGGCGAACGCATGTGGGAGTTCTTTGAGCGTCTGATTTCCATTGCTGTACCACGTATCCGTGACTTCCGTGGCTTGTCCGCTAAGTCATTCGATGGCCGTGGTAACTACAGCATGGGTGTGCGTGAGCAAATCATCTTCCCAGAAATCGACTACGACAAAGTCGATCGCGTTCGTGGTTTGGATATTACCATTACCACTTCTGCGAAATCTGATGATGAAGGCCGCGCGCTGTTGGCTGCTTTTAACTTCCCGTTCCGCAAGTAAGGCAGGGTTACTGATGGCTAAGCAATCAATGAAAGCACGCGAAGTCGTTCGCGTGAAACTGGCTGACAAGTACCGCGCTAAACGCGAGGAATTGAAAGCTATCATTTCTGGTGTGAACTCTTCTGACGAAGATCGTTGGGATGCTGTTCTCAAGCTCCAGTCTCTGCCGCGTGATTCCAGCCCGTCTCGTCAGCGTAAACGCTGCCGCCAAACTGGCCGTCCACATGGTTATGTGGGCAAATTCGGGTTGAGCCGTATCAAGCTACGTGAAGCCGCTATGCGCGGTGAAGTACCAGGCTTGAAAAAGGCTAGCTGGTAATTACCAATTGAATCACGGGAGTAAAGACAGATGAGCATGCAAGATCCGATCGCGGATATGCTGACCCGTATCCGTAACGGTCAAGCCGCGAACAAAGTTGCGGTCACCATGCCTTCCTCCAAGCTGAAAGTGGCAATTGCCAACGTGCTGAAGGAAGAAGGTTTTATTGAAGATTTCAAAATTGAAGGCGACACCAAGCCTGTTCTGGAACTGGTACTGAAGTACTTCCAGGGTAAGGCAGTGGTAGAAAGCATTCAGCGTATCAGTCGTCCAGGTCTGCGCATCTACAAGAAAAAAGATGCACTGCCAAAAGTTATGGCCGGTCTGGGTATCGCTGTTATTTCTACCTCTAAAGGTGTTATGACCGATCGTGCAGCTCGCCAAGCTGGTCTTGGTGGCGAGATTATCTGCTACGTAGCTTAATTCGGGAGGAAAGAATGTCTCGTGTTGCAAAAGCACCCGTCGTCATTCCTGCCGGCGTAGAGGTAAAACTCAACGGTCAGGTTATTTC
>NZ_JBKJYW010000142.1:0-8717 GCF_046715635.1 Serratia sp. (in: enterobacteria) | reverse complement strand
GGCTCGGACTCCACCGCGATATCACCGTCCATCAGGTTGATCAGTTTTTCACAAATCGCCAACCCAAGCCCGGTCCCCTGGAAATGGCGCTGCACTCCGCTGCCAACCTGGAAGAAGGGATCAAACAGGCGCAGGACCTCTTTTTCTGGAATGCCGACGCCGGTATCGCGAACGCTGAATTCCAGATAGCTGTCACGGGTGCAGACCTGCAGCATGATACAGCCGGTATCGGTAAACTTGATGGCGTTATTCAACAGGTTAGATAATACCTGTTGCAAACGCACGGGATCGCCATTGATACGCTCGGGCACGCCTTGTTCAATAAAACAGTACAGGCCGAGCCGCTTTTTCACCACCAGCGGCAAGTAGTTGCCCGCAATATGGGTGATCACTTCCAGGCAAGAAAACTCACGTGGCTCTATCTTCAACTGCTCCGACTCAATCTTGGAGAAGTCCAGGATGTCGCTGATGATCTTCAACAACAACCCCGAGGAGTTGTTCATTGCGTTGACCAGGCGATCGACCCCTTGCGGCAACGCCTTGGTCTGCAGCAGATCCAGGTTGCCGATAATCCCGTACAGCGGCGTGCGCAGTTCATGGCTGACGGTAGCCAGGAACATAGATTTAGACTGGCTGGCCTGCTCCGCCGCCGCCGCCATTTCCTGCAAGGACTCTTCCATTTTGACGCGGGCGCTAACGTCAACCAGCACGCAGATAGCCACGTCCTCATTACGGTAACGGGAGTGCACAAAGCTGATTTGCAGGTTGTTGTTGTTACTGGTCATCACATCAACAAAGTTGACCTGCTGTTCACAGATAATGCGGGTAATGCGATCGCGATCCTCGTTGGTCAACAGGTTGATATAGTTATGCGCCAGTTCATTACTCAGAATATTGGTACCATCACTGA
This sequence comes from Serratia sp. (in: enterobacteria), assembly GCF_046715635.1. Classification (GTDB taxonomy): domain Bacteria; phylum Pseudomonadota; class Gammaproteobacteria; order Enterobacterales; family Enterobacteriaceae; genus Chania. The sequence continues at coordinate 7,807 of NZ_JBKJYW010000142.1, read as the reverse complement.
TGCGCAGAATGCAGATGCCCACCGGCGCTGAAGCCACGATTTTGCGGTTGAACTGTTCATGCTCCTCCAACCGGAAGGCATTCTCCTCCGCGGGCAGGAACATTTTCCTTTCGAATAGCCATGCCAGGCTAAACAACACCACGGCCGACAGCAGGTTAAGCAGCACCGCGTTGAGGATCAGTACCTTGAAGCGCTCCACCACGCTCTTCACCGGCAATGAATACACGATGCTGAGCGACGAAGGCGGCAGCGCCTTCTTCATGATCAGATCCTGATAGCTGTCGACATAGCCAAAATAAGTGTGTTCCTGCGGATAAACATTGAGCGAAGACGCATAGCGATCGCCATTGGCCAGTCGCAGCACCGATTCGTTGTTCTCATCCAGCAGATTAACCCCCACCGGCAAGTTGCTGGTGGTGACAAAGTCCTCCAGGCGGATCGTCTGTTCAATCCCCAGCAGCGCTTCCAGCTTGTTGCCGACATAGATCGGCGTCATCACATACAGGTAACCCACATCTGGCCGCTGCTGACTGGGGCTGATCCAATAAAGGTTATTGTCTTTCTCGGCGCTGTTGGCGACGTTACGGTATTTAAGGATGCGCTCATGCAGCGCCTTCAGCACGCTTTGCCGGTCAGTGATGCCGTTGCTGCTACCAAATTCCGTCATGCATAGGCTGTCGCCACCGATAAAAAACACCCGATTCAGGTCATAGGCAGCGACAAAGTTTTCTTTCCAGTATTGGATCAGACTGTTTAACGAGGTGATCGCGTCACGGTAGTTGGAATTCAGTGCACAGTTGGATTCTGGATACAGCGGCTTCAGATCCGGCTGGATGTCTTGGCCATTCATCATGCCAGTGAACAGCTCCAGGCTCCCTACCGTGCCGTTGAGGCGGTTTTCCGCCATGTATTTGATGTCGCGGATGATATCCGCCGAGTGGCGAATGTAGCCCTGAGCCTGGTCAAAGTTGAGATTATATTCCTGCCTGATATCGGATTCTTTCTCATGCACGATATCCAGAATATAAAACGTAGTCAGCAGTGCTCCCAGCGACCACAGCATGAACGCCAACACCCGAAACAGATAACGGGAGATTTTTAACGTGGTACGGAAAGAGGCTAAATATTTCAAGCAGGTACCATGCCAGAGTAAGGGGTGACGAGCATAATCATAGCAAAACAACGATCCCGTGCAGCATCGACAAGTGATGGCAGCAATTAAACCATACAACTGAAAAAGGGCCTAGCATCGCTGCCAAGCCCTTTTGATCCACCCAGATTATACGGCCAGGGCCGTACTACTTAGGCGTTCTCGTCATCCATATCGTCTACGGCGCCGGTATCCTCATCACCCTCATCGAGTGGTGTGGTATCTTCTTCCGCTTCTTCTGTACCCGGCTCAAGGCTATCAAGCTCTTCATCTTCAACCGGCTCAGCGACGCGCTGCAGGCCGACGACGTTCTCGTCTTCCGCAGTACGGATCAGGGTGACACCCTGGGTGTTACGGCCAACCACGCTGACTTCGGCAACACGGGTACGCACCAGCGTGCCCGCATCGGTGATCATCATGATTTGATCGGTAGTTTCTACCTGAACAGCCCCAACAACCTGACCATTACGTTCGCTGACCTTGATGGAGATAACCCCTTGGGTCGCGCGCGATTTGGTCGGATATTCCGTTACCGCAGTACGCTTGCCGTAACCGTTCTGCGTCACGGTCAGGATATCGCCTTCACCACGAGGAATAATCAGTGAGACTACGCGATCGCCTTCACCGAGGTTGATACCGCGTACGCCGGTAGCGGTACGGCCCATCGAGCGCACCTGCCCTTCTGGGAAGCGCACCACTTTACCGTTGGCGGAGAACAGCATCACTTCGTTGCTGCCGTCGGTCAGGTCAACACCGATCAGCTCGTCACCCTCGTTGAGGTTAACGGCGATGATGCCAGCGCTGCGTGGGCGGCTGAACTCGGTCAATGCGGTTTTCTTCACGGTACCGCTGGCGGTAGCCATAAACACATGGCGACCTTCTTCGTATTCACGCACCGGTAGAATGGCGGTGATACGTTCGTTGGCTTCCAGCGGCAACAGGTTGACGATAGGCCGGCCACGGGCACCACGGCTGGCTTCCGGCAGTTGATACACCTTCATCCAGTACAGGCGACCACGGCTAGAGAAACACAGGATCGTGTCGTGGGTGTTGGCCACCAGCAGACGATCGATAAAGTCTTCTTCTTTAATACGGGCGGCTGACTTACCTTTACCACCGCGACGCTGCGCTTCATAGTCGGTCAGAGGCTGATACTTCACGTAGCCCTGATGCGACAATGTCACGACGACATCTTCCTGGTTGATCAGGTCTTCGATGTTGATATCAGACGTGTTGGCGGTAATTTCGGTACGGCGTGCGTCACCGAACTGATCGCGCATCGCCACCAGTTCTTCACGGATCACTTCCATCAGGCGGTCTGGGTTTTCCAGAATAAAGATCAGCTCAGCGATGATGTTCAGCAGCTCTTTATACTCGTCCAGCAGCTTCTCGTGCTCCAGGCCGGTCAGTTTCTGCAAGCGCAGATCCAGGATCGCCTGAGCCTGTTGCTCGGTCAGGTAATATTTACCGTCACGGATGCCGAACTCTGGCTCCAGCCACTCTGGGCGTGCAGCGTTGTCACCGGCACGTTCCAGCATCGCCCCAACGTTGCCCAGATCCCAAGGCTGCGCGATTAACGCCACTTTCGCTTCTGCCGGAGTCGGCGCGCGGCGGATCAGTTCAATAATCGGATCGATGTTAGCCAACGCAATGGCTAACGCTTCCAGGATATGGGCGCGGTCGCGGGCTTTACGCAGTTCGAAAATGGTACGGCGAGTCACCACTTCACGACGGTGGCGCACAAATGCACGCAGAATATCTTTCAGGTTCAGCAACTTTGGCTGGCCCTGATGCAGTGCCACCATGTTGATACCGAACGTGACCTGTAGCTGAGTCAGCGAATACAGGTTATTCAGCACCACTTCACCCACGGCGTCACGTTTGACTTCAATCACGATGCGCATACCGTCTTTATCAGACTCGTCACGCAGCGCGCTGATGCCTTCAACGCGTTTCTCTTTCACCAACTCGGCAATTTTCTCGATCAGGCGCGCTTTGTTCACCTGATAAGGAATTTCATGCACGATGATGGTTTCGCGGCCTGTTTTAGCGTCCGCCTCTACCTCGGCGCGGGCGCGGAGATACACTTTACCACGGCCAGTACGGTAGGCTTCTTCAATACCACGACGGCCATTGATAATTGCCGCCGTCGGGAAGTCCGGGCCTGGGATGTGTTCCATCAGCCCTTCAATGCTGATGTTTTCATCCTCGATATAGGCCAGACAGCCATTGATAACTTCAGACAGGTTATGCGGCGGAATGTTGGTCGCCATGCCCACGGCGATACCGGACGAGCCATTGACCAGCAGGTTCGGGATCTTGGTTGGCATAACGGCCGGGATCTGCTCGGTACCGTCATAGTTTGGCACGAAGTCGACGGTTTCTTTTTCCAGATCCGCCAGCAGTTCGTGGGCGATTTTCGACATGCGCACTTCGGTATAACGCATTGCTGCGGCGGAGTCGCCGTCCACAGAACCGAAGTTACCCTGGCCGTCCACCAACATGTAGCGCAACGAAAACGGTTGGGCCATACGGACGATCGTGTCATACACCGCGCTGTCACCATGCGGGTGATACTTACCGATCACGTCCCCAACGACACGGGCCGATTTCTTGTATGGTTTATTCCAGTCGTTACCCAGTACATTCATCGCGTACAGAACGCGGCGGTGCACCGGCTTCAGTCCATCACGAACATCTGGCAACGCACGGCCGACAATAACGGACATCGCGTAATCCAGATACGAGCTTTTCAGCTCTTCTTCGATATTTACCGGTGTGATTTCTCTGGCAAGGTCGCTCATGGAGCTGCTATCCCTCATACTGAATGATTCATCTGCCTTGGCGTAGTGCCAAAGGTGTAAAACTATATCACAAAGCGCGCTTTACGGGGAAATTACCGGCGCTGTTTCGCTGAAATGTGCTGCCCTGCGGGCGAAAATTGCCCCGATAACAATTGCCCCGATAACAACAGCGCTGCGCCAAGCGTGCCGGAACATGTATAATCTGCGCCATAAGAGAACCAGGAGCTAATAACGCCCATGAATGCTGAATCATCCCGTCACGCGCCAAACGTTGATCACCAGGAAATCGCCAAATTTGAAGCTGTCGCCTCGCGCTGGTGGGATCTGGAAGGTGAGTTCAAGCCGCTGCATCGGATCAATCCGCTGCGTCTGAATTATATCATGCAGCGCGCAGGAGGCATTTTTGACAAACAAGTGCTCGACGTTGGCTGTGGCGGCGGCATTCTGGCAGAGAGCATGGCACGTGAAGGTGCGTTGGTGACCGGGCTGGATATGGGGGCAGAACCGCTTCAGGTGGCGCGACTACATGCGCTGGAAAGCGGTATGCAGGTGACCTACGTGCAAGAAACGGTGGAAAGCCATGCGCAAGCTCATCCGCAACAGTATGACATCGTCACCTGTATGGAAATGCTCGAACACGTGCCGGATCCGGCTTCCGTCGTGCGTGCCTGCGCACATCTGGTCAAACCGGGCGGCCACGTGTTCTTCTCCACCATCAACCGCAATACCAAAGCCTGGCTGATGGCGGTCATCGGCGCTGAATACGTGCTCAAAATGGTGCCACAAGGCACCCATGATCATAAGAAGTTCATCCGCCCTTCTGAACTGATCGGTTGGGTTGACGGCACCGAGCTGCGTGAAAAACATATCATCGGCCTGCATTACAACCCGATCACCGACCATTTCAAGCTGGGCCGCAACGTCGATGTGAACTACATGGTGCATACCCAGCACCAGGGTTGAAGCTACCATAACGTACCGGGGGCGATGTTTCCGCCGCCGGTGCGACTAAGCGTATAAGATAAATACCTATTTATCCGTTTTCGATCAAAAAAGCCGATCTAAACCGTTTTTAAGAATATAAAAGCAGATCAATATACGGTTTTTTTCTAACGTTTAATAAAGCGGCAAACGAACGCAAATTTCAGAATTTAAGTAAATTCTCATCACACTTATTGACAACCTTGTCACCCCAGATAGGGCGCGCACTAGGAACAAACCGTAACATTTCACCCCCAAGTTATCCACAAGATCGGCAGGTTTTGTTCACTTGCAAACCCGCTGTTTTATCACTATCTTGTTACCTCACCGACATAAACCCCCTATATATAGTGTTTACATACTGAGCAGAGCGACTACACTTTCTGCTTAGGGGAATCTCACGGACAGGTAAAAATGAACCAAAGCCTACTTGTAACTAAACGCGATGGCAGTAAAGAGCGCATCAACCTCGATAAAATCCACCGAGTCATCGACTGGGCCGCGGAAGGTTTAAACAACGTCTCGGTCTCTCAAGTAGAGTTACGTTCACATATTCAGTTTTATGACGGCATCAAAACCGCCGATATTCATGAAACCATCATCAAGGCCGCAGCCGATCTGATCTCCCGTGACGCACCGGATTATCAGTATCTGGCCGCGCGCCTCGCCATCTTCCATCTGCGTAAAAAAGCTTACGGTCAGTTTGAACCCCCGAAGCTGCTCGACCACGTCGCACGCATGGTGGAGATGGGCAAATACGATAAACATCTGCTGGAAGACTACACCACTGAAGAGTTCGAGCAGATGGACTCCTTTATCGATCACTGGCGTGATATGCACTTCTCCTACGCTGCCGTGAAACAGCTGGAAGGGAAATATCTGGTGCAGAACCGCGTCAGCGGCGAGATTTACGAGAGCGCCCAGTTCCTGTATATCCTGGTAGCCGCGTGTCTGTTCTCCAACTACCCGCGAGCCACCCGTCTGGACTACATCAAACGTTTCTATGACGCGATCTCCACCTTCAAGATTTCACTGCCTACGCCGATCATGTCTGGCGTGCGCACCCCAACCCGCCAATTCAGCTCTTGCGTGCTGATCGAGTGTGGTGACAGCCTGGATTCCATCAATGCCACCTCCAGCGCCATTGTGAAATACGTTTCACAGCGTGCCGGTATCGGTATCAACGCTGGCCGTATCCGTGCCTTGGGTAGCCCAATTCGTGGCGGTGAAGCCTTCCATACCGGCTGTATCCCGTTCTACAAGCACTTCCAGACCGCGGTGAAATCCTGCTCTCAGGGCGGCGTGCGTGGTGGTGCAGCAACGCTGTTCTACCCAATGTGGCATCTGGAAGTGGAAAGCCTGCTGGTACTGAAAAACAACCGTGGGGTTGAAGGCAACCGGGTCCGTCATATGGACTACGGCGTGCAGCTCAACCGCCTGATGTATCAGCGTCTGATCAAGAATGAAGACATCACCCTGTTCAGCCCTTCTGACGTTCCAGGGCTGTACGACGCGTTCTTCGCCGATCAGGACGAGTTTGAGCGGCTGTATACCCTGTATGAGAAAGACAGTAGCATTCGTCAGCAGCGCGTGAGAGCGGTAGAGCTGTTCTCACTGATGATGCAGGAACGTGCTTCTACCGGCCGTATCTACATCCAGAACGTTGACCACTGCAACACCCACAGCCCGTTTGATCCGCAGATTGCCCCAGTACGCCAGTCAAACCTGTGCCTGGAAATTGCGTTGCCGACCAAACCGTTGGATGACGTTAACGACGAAAACGGCGAAATCGCGCTGTGTACGCTGTCAGCATTCAACCTGGGCGCGATTGAGAGCCTGGACGATCTGGAAGAGCTGGCCACGCTGGCCGTGCGCGCGCTCGACGCCCTGCTGGATTATCAGGATTACCCAATCAAGGCCGCTCACCGTGGCGCAATGGGCCGCCGTACCCTGGGTATCGGTGTGATCAACTTCGCCTATTACCTGGCGAAGAACGGCGTACGCTATTCCGATGGTAGCGCCAATAACCTGACCCACAGAACCTTCGAAGCGATCCAGTACTACCTGCTGAAAGCCTCGAACCGTCTGGCTCAGGAGCAAGGGGCTTGCCCGTGGTTCAATGAAACCACCTACGCGCAGGGCATCCTGCCAATCGATACTTACAAGAAAGATTTAGACGCGATCTGTAGCGAACCCCTGCATTACGACTGGGAAAGCCTGCGTAAAGAGATCAAGGAGACCGGCCTGCGCAACTCAACGCTGTCTGCCTTGATGCCGTCGGAAACCTCGTCGCAGATCTCCAATGCCACCAACGGCATTGAGCCACCGCGCGGCCATATCAGTATCAAGGCGTCCAAAGACGGTATTCTGCGCCAGGTCGTTCCTGAGTATGAGCGTCTGAAAAATGACTACGAACTGCTGTGGGAATTACCGAATAACGATGGTTACCTGCAACTGGTTGGCCTGATGCAGAAATTTATCGATCAGTCGATCTCGGCGAACACCAACTATGACCCAACCCGTTTCCCGGGTGGCAAGGTGCCGATGAAGCAGTTGTTGAAAGATCTGCTCACCACCTACAAATTCGGTGTGAAAACGCTGTATTATCAGAACACCCGCGACGGTGCAGATGATATCCAGGAAGACATGCAGCCTGCTCAGGGCGGCGATGACGACTGTGAAGGCGGCGCCTGCAAGATCTAACGTTTGACACAGCGGGCCGGAACTCTTCCGGCCCCTTTACTTTTCAGCTCGGCACTAATGGATCCAAGCTCATGGCTTACACTACTTTTTCTCAAAACAAAAACAACCAGTTGCTTGAGCCGATGTTCTTCGGCCAGTCGGTCAACGTGGCGCGTTTCGACCAGCAAAA
>NZ_JBKJYW010000141.1:0-3427 GCF_046715635.1 Serratia sp. (in: enterobacteria) | reverse complement strand
CCGCTGGCCTGGGGCAGCAAGCTCGGCTGGCAACAAATCCTCACCACGCTGGAAAACCTGCAACGTTATTACGCGGAACCCCGCTATCGCCCAATGCCACTGCTGCGCCGTTATGCCGCCAATTATTCAGGAGCCAAATGCTGATGAATGCCAACACTCCCCGCGCGCTGGCCCAGCGCTGCGCCGAACACTTGTTTAGCCAGGATACCTGTGCACAGGCGATGGATATGCGCATCGATGCCGTGGATGCTGGCATGGCCAAAGTCAGCATGACCGTCGGCCCGCAGATGCTCAATGGTCACCAGACTTGTCACGGTGGCCAGCTGTTCAGCCTGGCAGATACCGCGTTTGCTTATGCCTGTAACAGTCAAGGGCTGGCGGCAGTTGCTTCTGGTTGCACCATCGATTTTATCCGCCCGGCGCTGGCAGGCGATCGCCTCACCGCCTGCGCTGAAGTGCGCCATCAGGGTAAAACTACCGGACTGTACGACGTTGAGATCGTTAACCAACTGGGGAAAACCGTCGCCTGGTTCCGTGGCCGTGCCCATCGGTTGGGCCACAGCATTTTAGGAGAGCAACCATGAATCAGGCCTTTATTTGCGATGGCGTCCGCACGCCGATTGGCCGTTACGGCGGTGCACTGGCAAACGTGCGGGCTGACGATTTAGCCGCCCTGCCGCTGCGTGCTCTGCGGGAACGCCACCCCAACGTAGACTGGTCGCGGGTAGATGACGTGATCCTCGGCTGCGCCAATCAGGCCGGGGAAGACAACCGCAATCTGGCCCGTATGGCGGCGTTGCTGGCCGGGCTGCCACCAAACGTTTCCGGCACCACCATCAACCGGCTATGCGGTTCGGGGTTGGATGCGTTGGCGATGGCGGCCCGCAGCATCAAGGCCGGTGAAGCCAGTCTGGTACTGGCCGGAGGGGCCGAATCCATGACCCGCGCTCCGCTGGTGATGGGCAAAGCCGACAGCGCCTTCAGCCGTCAGGCACAGCTGTTTGATACCACCATCGGTTGGCGTTTTGTTAACCCGCTGATGCACGCGGCTTTCGGCACCGACTCAATGCCGGAAACCGCCGAAAACGTCGCGGCACAGTTTGGTATCAGCCGTGCCGATCAGGATGCCTTTGCCCTACGCAGCCAGCAGCGCACCGCCCTGGCACAACAGCGGGGGATCCTGACACAGGAAATTATCCCGGTGAGCCTCAGCGGCAAGAAAGGGGTAATCACTCAATTCAGCGAAGACGAACACCCGCGTGCAGAAACCACGCTGGAGCAGCTGCAAAAACTGAAAACGCCGTTCCGCCAGCCGGGCTGTATCACTGCTGGCAATGCTTCTGGCGTCAACGACGGTGCGGCGGCGCTGATTGTCGCTTCCGAAGCCATGGCCTGGCAGCAAGGTCTGACGCCACGGGCGCGTATTGTCGCTACCGCCACCTGCGGCGTCGAACCTCGATTGATGGGGATCGGCCCGCTCCCCGCGACCCGCAAAGTCTTGGAAATCGCCGGGTTAAGCCTGGCGCAGATGGACGTCATTGAACTTAACGAAGCATTCGCCGCACAGGCGTTGGCGGTATTGCGCCAGCTTGGTCTACCGGATGATGCCGAACAGGTCAATCCCAACGGGGGTGCCATCGCTCTTGGCCATCCATTGGGCATGAGCGGTGCGCGTCTGGCGCTGGCCGCCCTGTTTGAGCTGGAACGTCGCGCTGGCCGCTACGCACTGTGCACCATGTGCATTGGCGTCGGTCAGGGTATTGCCATGATTATTGAGCGTGTCTAACACCTGCGAGGCTAAAAAGATGACTACAAATCCACGGCCCATCGACGCGATTGAATTTGCTTCACGCGACGAAATCGAAGCATTACAACTGGAACGCCTGCAATGGACCCTGTACCATGCCTACAACAACGTACCGATGTATCAACGCAAGTTCGATCAGGCTGGTGTTCACCCGAGCGATCTGAAGCAACTGAGCGATCTGGCGTTGTTCCCCTACACCACCAAACAGGATCTGCGTGACAACTACCCGTTCGACACCTTTGCCGTGCCGATGGAACAGGTGGTACGCATTCATGCTTCGTCTGGCACCACCGGCCGCCCAACGGTAGTAGGTTATACCCAGCGGGATATCGATAACTGGGCCGATATTGTCGCCCGTTGCCTGCGCTCTGCCGGGGCCACGGCTAAAGACAAAATCCATGTTGCCTACGGTTACGGCCTGTTTACCGGCGGGCTGGGCGCGCACTATGGCGCAGAACGCCTGGGTGCGACAGTGATCCCGATGTCCGGCGGCCAGACAGAGAAACAGGTGCAGTTGATCATGGATTTCAAACCCGACGTGATCATGGTGACTCCGTCCTACTGTCTGACGCTGATCGACGAGCTGGAACGTAAAATGGGGGGCGATGCACGTAATTGCTCCCTGCGTTTGGGCGTGTTCGGTGCAGAACCCTGGACAGAATCCCTGCGCCATGAGATCGAATCGCGCATGGGGATCAAAGCGCTGGATATCTATGGCCTTTCCGAAGTGATGGGGCCAGGTGTGGCGATGGAGTGTGCCGAAAGCGGCGGCGGCCCGACCATTTGGGAAGACCACTTCCTGCCTGAGATCATCAACCCGGAGACGGGCGCGATACAGGCCGACGGCGAGCATGGCGAACTGGTCTTCACCACGCTGACCAAAGAGGCACTACCGGTGATCCGCTATCGCACGCGCGACCTCACACGTTTACTGCCAGGGGATGCCCGCAACATGCGCCGGATGGGCAAAATTACCGGCCGTTCCGACGATATGCTGATCATTCGCGGCGTGAACGTGTTCCCTTCCCAGGTTGAAGAACAGATTATGCAGTTTGAACACCTGTCGCCACATTATCAGTTGCAAGTGAGCCGGGCCGGGCATTTAGATACCTTGGCCGTGCGTGTGGAGCTGAAAGAGTCGGCGCTGACGCTCAGCCACCAGCAGCGTTGCGATATCTGCCACCAGCTGCGTCACCATATCAAATCGATTGTCGGGGTCAGCACCGACGTCAGCATTGCCAACTGTGGCGATATTCCACGTTCGGAAGGCAAGGCCCAGCGGGTGATCGACCTGCGGCCTCGGTGAGTTTTCCCCTCACCCTAACCCTCTCCCAAAAGGAGAGGGGACCGATCGAGTGCGCTTGAAATTAGAGTGATTCACCTTGGATGAGATGAAGAGAAGCCCGAGTTTGCTGAGATTATCGCTTTTCTTCCAAACGAGCAGGGGCTATCAGCTCCCTCTCCCGATGTGGGGGGCCGATCGAGTTTGCTTAGATTATCGTTATACGTCCAAACGAGCAGGGGCTACCAGCTCCCTCTCCCGATGTGGGGGGGCCGATCGAGTTTGCTTAGATTATCGTTATACGTCCAAACGAGCAGGGGCTACCAGCTCCCTCTCCC
>NZ_JBKJYW010000140.1:0-3726 GCF_046715635.1 Serratia sp. (in: enterobacteria) | reverse complement strand
CGCCGCTCGGGTTGCAACTGCCAGCCGGAGTGCGCCAGCGGTACCAACGCGGCACCCGCAGTCAGGACACCGAGGCGTTGTAAAAATTGCCGTTTTCCACTATCCATTGATTTCTCCCAAAAAGTATCAACCGGGGAGCTGATACAAAGGAGTGTAAAAGTGGCGCACGACCGTCAATATTGTGGTTTACCACATTCCCTACTGCGGCTTGATCCAGGACAATTCTGGCGGGCGATCGAGATCATAAAAATGGAGATGATGTGAAAAAAGCAGTACTGATGATCTTGCTATGCGGCTGGTTGGGCTCAGCCTGGGCGGGGCAATGGACTATCGCCGTGCTGGCATTACGCGGTGATACACATGCCCTGGCCCAATGGCAGCCGTTAATTAACCACCTCAATCGTCAGTTCCCAGACGAAAGCTTTCAACTGTTGCCGTTAAACCTGGCCAATATGGGGGAAGCCGTCAGTAACGGCCAGGTCGATTTTCTGCTCACCAACCCGGCGCAGTATATTCAGTTGGACAATAGTTACCCGTTACGCTGGTTGGTGTCCTTACGCTCCAGTAAAAATCAGCAGAATGCTTCAAACAACGTGATAGGCAGCGTGATATTGGTACGCCGCGATAGTCCAGTGACCAGGGCTAATCAGCTCACTGGTAAAAAAATGGGCGCGGTCTCCCCTGACGCTTTTGGCGGCTATCTGCTGGGCTATAAGGAGCTGCTGGCCGCCGGCATACATCCGGAAAAAGATCTGCAACTGCACTTCAGCGGTTATCCGGTAGACGCCCTGCTTTACCTGCTGCGCGATCGGGCACTGGATGCGGCCATAGTGCCGGTTTGCCTGTTGGAAGAGATGGAGAAAGAGGGATTACTAAAGGCCAATGATTACCGTGCCCTGCTGGCCAAACCCAGCGCACAGCCCTGCCTGACCAGCAGCGTGCTTTATCCCAACTGGTCGTTTGCCGCCTTGAACCACGTGCCCGATCCGCTGGTCGATGAGCTGACCCGCCAACTGTTGCAAATGAATACCCCAGGTCTCCCTGCCTGGGGCGCTCCCGCCTCATCCCGCCAGGTAGATCAATTGCTGCGCGATCTGGATCGCCATCCTGCACAGCGTTCACTCTGGCAAGAGATACACAGTTGGGCATTGCAACATCTGCTCCTACTTGGCACGATCGCCGGAGGCATGTTACTGCTTGGCGCTAACCATCTGTGGATCGGCCACCTGGTACGCCTGCGTGGGCGCGAACTAGAACAAATGCATCTGACGCTGCGGGCCAGAGAAGCGGCGCTAGCCCGGGCGCAACGCCTCAGCACCCTGGGTGAGATGGCTTCCGGCTTTGCTCACGAACTTAACCAGCCTCTGGCGGCTATTCGTCACTATGCCGAAGGTTGCCGAATTCGCCTTGAGCGCAGCGATCCGCAGCACGAGCTGTTGCCGATCCTCGAACAGATTGGCCAACAGGCGCAACGAGGGGCCGAAACTATCGTTAATCTGCGCCAATGGGTCAGTAAAACGCCGCACCATGAGAGCGCGCAATGGCTACCACTGCGTCCGCTGGTGGAAAACGTCATCAAACTGATGCGTATCGAACAGCATTATCCGCAGTGCCAACTGGTCATCATCATCGCCCCGAAAAGCCAATTGTATAGCCAGGCCACGCTGTTGGAGCAGGTGCTCACCAACTTGTTAAGCAACAGCCTGCAAGCCGGTTGCCAACAGATCACCTTGCGTCTGGAAACCGACGGCGATCGGCAGACGCTGATACTGGAAGACGATGGCGGCGGCCTCAGCGCCGAACAGTTAGCACAGCCGTTCGTGCCTTTTCGTAGTACTAAATCGGAAGGGCTAGGCCTGGGGCTGGTGATCTGCCAGCGGCTGTTAAGAAGCCAACAGGGTGAACTGATGCTGGAAAATTATTCGATATCGCCACAACGGCAGGGGCTACGCGTTACCCTGCTCTTCCCTGGGATCATAAAGGAAACTCGCCATGGCGCTGATACATCTGGTCGATGACGATCTGGCGGTCACCGACGCCAGCCGCTTTTTACTTGAAGGGCTGGACTATCAGGTACAGATCTGGAACGACAGCCAAAGCTTTATCGACCAAGTCGCCCCTTACCAATGTGGCGTCGTAATGCTGGATATCCGCATGCCGGGGATCGATGGGCAGCAAGTCCATCAGCGGCTACGCGAGCGGGAAAGTACGCTGGCAGTAGTAATCGTTACCGGTCATGGCGATATCGCTATGGCGGTAGCGGAGATGAAATTGGGGGCGTTGGATTTCCTGCAAAAACCGATTGCTACCGCACCGCTGATCGCCGCGTTGGAACGGGGGATTGCCCATTCTCAACGTCAGGTTGAGCGCTACCAGTTGCAGCAGCGTTTCAGTACGCTGACCTCACGCGAGCGTGATATCGCGGGAGCCGTTGCCGCCGGAATGACCAACAAGGCTATAGCCGATCGTTACTTCGTCGCCGTACGCACCGTTGAGGTACACCGCTCTAAGGTGATGGAGAAGATGCAGGCCACCAGCCTGGCGGAATTGGTGAGTTCGCTAAACCTGCTGGCGGCACAGGAGCAAAAAAAATGCCGGTCAGCGTAAACTGACCGGCATCTGGTTCAGACGGTGCGTGGCTTATTCAGCCGCACACCGGGCAATCACGGCAGGATCGAAGGCTGATCGGCGCCCTCTTTCTCCACTTTCTGCTGCAGCATGTGTTCGCGTTTCATACCCAGTTTCAACGCCAGCGCAGAGGCGACGTAGATAGAGGATATGGTACCGATAGACACACCGATCAGCATGGTCAGGGAGAAGCCCTGCAGCATCGCGCCGCCGAAGAGGTACAGCATCAGAACCACCATCAGCGTAGTGGCGGAGGTCATGATGGTACGGCTCAGCGTCTGCGTCAGCGAGACGTTCATGATTTCGTAAGGCGTACCGCGACGGATCTTGCGGAAGTTCTCACGAATACGGTCAGAGACCACGATACTGTCGTTCAGCGAGTAACCGATCACCGACATCAAGGATGCCACGATGGTCAGGTCAATCTCGATATGGAACAGCGACAGCACGCCCATAGTGATGACCACGTCGTGCGCCAGGGCGATAACGGCCCCCGCGGCCAAACGCCATTCAAAACGGAAGCCCACGTAAATCAGGATACTGATCAACGCCACCAGCAGCGCCATGCCGCCGGTTTGCGCCAGTTCTGCCCCTACGCTTGGGCCAACGAATTCAATACGTTTGACGGACGCATTCTTATCGACTGATTCGTTGATCACGCCAATGACTTTGTTACCCAGTTCCTGGCCTGCGGTACCGATCGCCGGTGGCATACGCACCATCACGTCACGGCTGCTGCCAAAGTTCTGGATAATCGGGTCCTGGAACCCGGCTTTTTCCAACGTATCGCGCATCAGGTCCAGATTCGCGGGTTGCTCCAGGGTAATTTCAATCACCGTACCACCGGTGAAATCCAGACCCCAGTTAAACCCACGCACGGACATAGTCGCGATCGACGCTACCAACAGCAACAAAGAGATGCCGAAGGCCACGTAATCCCAGCGCATAAAGTCATAGACTTTACGGCCGTAGTTGAGTTGTTCAACAGTATAATCCTGTGCCACAACGCACTCCTCAGATAGACAGCTTGTTAATGCGCTTGCCGCCGTAAAGCAGGTTGACGATGGCACGGGTACCGACAATCGCGGTGAACATGGA
>NZ_JBKJYW010000139.1:0-8294 GCF_046715635.1 Serratia sp. (in: enterobacteria) | reverse complement strand
GCACTGATTACTGCGCGGCGAGCTTTTCCATCAGCGCTTTGGTGACGACATCCGGCAAGAACGGTGCGATGTCGCCGCCATGACGTGCTACTTCCTTTACCAAGGAAGAAGAGATAAATGACCACTGCTCGGAAGGCATCAGAAATGCGCTTTCCAGCGTTGGCATCAGATGGCGGTTCATGTTCGCCAACTGTAATTCATATTCAAAGTCGGACACCGCACGCAGGCCGCGTATCAGAATATTGGCGTTCTGATGGGCGGCGAAGTGCGCCATCAACTCGCTGAACCCCAGCACCTCGACGTTATCCAGATGAGAGGTCACCTGCGTGGCCAGGGCAACGCGTTCTTCCAGCGTAAACAACGGTTTTTTGCTCGAGCTGGCGGCAATGGCCAGGATCACGTGATCAAACATCAGTGAGGCGCGGGTGACCAGATCCAGATGGCCGTTGGTCATTGGATCGAAGGTACCTGGGTAGATGGCTTTGCTGCTCATGGTTTACTTCTCTGAATAGTTGCGGCCCAATGCCCACAGTGCGGCATATTTATTGAAGGTATATTGCGCGTTGACCACGGCTAACAGCAAGCCCTGTTTGCCGTCGAGGAAACCGGCCCGCAGCAGCCAGGTTTTGCAGAACGCCCCTAGCGTGTGGGTGAGGATCGACAGATAACCGCAGCGCTTACCGGCCTGATGGCGTTGGATTGCCCACTGTTCGGCGTAATGCAGCTGTTTGCGTTGGAAAGCAAAAAAGTCACGACAGGTCAGGTGCAGCAGATCGCCTTGCAGCGGCACGACTTTTGCGCCGCCGGTGTTGAGGGATTCATGGACCAGGTCGTCGTTATAGCGATAGCGCTGATTGGCGTACAGCCGGTTGACCCGATCGGGATACCAGCCGCTGTGGCGCATAAAGCGGCCAAGAAACAGGTTACGGCGGCCCAGGCTGTAGACGACGTTATCGTCGGCGTTGGCTAATACCTGTTCGATAGAATGGCGCAATTCTGGCGTGACGCGTTCATCAGCGTCGATCATCAGTACATAGTCCTGAGTGGCGTAGCTTTGCGCCTTCTGCCGCTGCTTGCCGAAGCCTCGCCAGTCGGTATGGGTAAACACCTTGGCACCCAGACTTTCTGCCAAAGCGACGGAACCGTCGCTGCTGCCGGAGTCGAGCACGATGATTTCATCAGCCCAGGCGACCGATTGCAGGCATTCGCTCAGCAACTCGGCTTCGTTTTTGGCGATCATCACTACCGACAGGCTGTTACGGTGGCTCATTCAGTGGCTCCGTGGCGGCAGGTGTGGCTCCAACAGCTGCAGCAGGCGTTGCAGCGCCCCCTGGTTCTGATACAACACTTCAACCGCGTGGCGGCCGTAATAGCGGCGATAATCTTCATCGGTCAGCAACGTTTCTATCTCTTTCACCAAGGAATCGACATCGCTGATGGTGATCATCCCGCCCGCTTCGGAGAGTTTGGCGCAGATATCTTTGAAGTTGAACGTATGTGGGCCCATCAGCACCGGAATGGCATGGGCGGCCGCTTCCAGTGGATTATGCCCCCCGCGCTCAACCAGGCTGCCACCGACGAAGGCCAGATCGGCAATGCCGTACAGCAGCATCAGTTCACCCATGGTATCGCCAATCACCACCTGCGTGCTGCCGGAAGGGATTTCGCCGCTGCTGCGGGTGGTGTAGCTGAAGCCCGCTTTTTGCGTCAGTTCTTTGGCGGTTGGGAAGCGCTCTGGGTGGCGCGGTACCAGGATAAGTAATAGGTCGGGGTGTTTTTCCAGCAACCGGCGGTGGGCTTCCAGCAGAATGGTTTCTTCACCTTCGTGAGTGCTGGTGGCGATCCACACCGGGCGGCGTGGTGCCCATTGGCGGCGTAGCGTAACGGCTTTGGCCGCCAGCTCTGGTGTTACGGAGATATCGAATTTCAGGCTGCCGGTGACGGTCAGCTGTGAACGCTTCAGGCCCAGTTCGATAAAGCGCTCGCCGTCTTCCTGATTTTGCGCAGCGATCAGGGTAATGCGGCGCAGGATATCACGGATAAAACCGCCGATTTTCTTGTAGCCAGCCGCTGAGCGGGCGGAAAGGCGCGCGTTGGCGATCACCAGCGGGATTTGGCGCTGGTGCAGGGCGTTAATCAGGTTGGGCCACAGCTCGGTTTCCATGATGATCACCAGCTTGGGATCCACCTGGTCGAGGAAACGGCGCATCGAACCTGGCAGATCGTAAGGCAGGTAGACATGATGCACATCTTTACCGAAAGCGGACTGCACCCGTTCGGAACCCGTTGGCGTCATTGTGGTCACAGTAATCGGCAAGTAAGGGTAACGATGGCGCAGGGCGCGAACCAGCGGGATCGCCGCCAGGGTTTCGCCAACAGAAACGGAATGCAGCATAATGCCGCCCGATACCACTTTCCCGGCGCAGAAACCATAGCGTTCCGCCCAGCGTTTACGGTAGGCTGGTGCTTTGCGGCTGCGCAGCAGTAAGCGGAGCCAGATCAGGGGTTGGATAAGGTAGAGTAGTACCTGATATAAACGGAGCAGCATTCTATCAATTTCATTTATATGGGTTACCCAGAATAGTACCATAACCGGAAGGGAAAGGCGCTAACTTGGTGGCTCGGTGTCAGGTTGGGACAACAGGCGAGAGATGTCGCCGATAGGTTTGTAATGAAGAATATTTTAATTATCCGCCGCGACAATATTGGCGATCTCGTGTGTACTACCCCACTGATTGAAGGGGTGAAAATGGCTTACCCTGACGCCAACCTCTATCTGCTTATCAATAAAGTCAGCCAGGATGTGGTGAAAAATAACCCGCATCTCACCAAGGTGTTTGTTTATAAGAAGGCCAAACACAAGGCCAAGAATGAGACCACCCTTGGGGTATATTTTGAACGGCTGATGATATTTTTACAGCTGAGAAAAATAAAGTTTGATGCGGCTATTCTGGCTAACCCGGTGCCGTGCAAATATAGCCTGCGCCTGGCAAAAATGGCCGGGGTTAACAATATTATCGGCGCAGATCTTGGTACCAGTGAAATTCATCACCCTTTCCGTGCGGCAGATTTTCGCGGCAAGCATCAGGTGGAACATACCTTCAGCTACCTGTCTGCCATCACCGATCGCTCCATTGCCATTCCTCCGGTGAAGGTTTTCCTCACTGCGGAAGAACAGCAGCAAGCGCAGCAACGTTTGCATAGCCTGCTGCCCCCGGTTGAACGGGTGTTTGCCGTACATATCAGCAGCCGTAGCCCGAAACGGCGCTGGCCTATTGAACGCTATGCCGAAATCATCAACCGCCTGGTTGCCGATCCCACCACCGGCGTACTGATCTTCTGGTCACCGCAGGGGACGCTGACGCCTGATGATATCGGCGATCAAAAGCGGGCGGAACAGCTGTTGGCTGGTTGCCAGAATGAACGGGTGGCACTTTACCCAACGGCCTCGGTTCGCGAGCTGCTGGCCGGTTTCGAGCTATGCGACAGAGTGCTGTGCAGCGACGGTGGGCAGATGCATCTGGCCGCGGCATTGAATAAAAGCATGGTGGTATTCTTTGGCGATACGGATAAAGAGTCTTGGCATCCGTGGAGCGGGCAATATCGGATCCTGCAAACCGAGTCGGGTGATTGCGTTGATGTTACCGTCGATGAGGTCTGGCAAGAAATACAGGCCTTGCATTAATTAACAACCAGGCAGGGTAAACCTGCCTGGACTTATTTCTTTAACGCCAGATACTGCTGGCAAATAGGTTCCAGGCCATAGCTCAGCAACTGCTGGTGATTAATGACCGGCGGCTGGGCATAAATCTCTGCCATTTTTTCCGCCAGCGAGGTTTCATTTAATTCCGCCAGTGCATGAGTCAACCCCGCCTTTTCCAGAATTTCCTCAGGCCCGCCAGGGCAACGGGTGCTGACGACCGGAGTGTCGCACAGCAAGGCTTCAACCAGCACGTTACCGAACCCTTCACTGTCTGAACTGAGCACCAGCATCGCGGCGTGTTTGATCAGGGGATAGGGATTGGCCTGAAAACCGAGGAACAGCACGCGATCGCTAATGTTTAACTCTGTGGCAAGGCGTTTGACCTCGTTGATTTGCGCTTCATTGCCGGCGCCCACCAGCGCCAAAGGGGCCTGGATACCAGACAGTGCGTAGGCTTTCAGCAGGCGGTCGTGGCGTTTATGTGAATGAAAACGGCCTACATGCACGAGGTAGTCTTTGCCTGCCAGTTCACAGGGCTCTGCCGCCTGCTGTTCGATGGCGGCGATATCGAACGGGTTGTTGATCACCGCCAGCCGGCTAGGTGCAATCCCCAGATTTTGCTGGAGATCGTTACCCACCGCCTGCGAGACGGCAACGATATTCTGCCGCTGGTAGACCCCCGCGACCTTGCGACTTTTCAGCCAGCGATCGAGGCCAGTACGGTGACCCAGGTAGGAGGTGGACAGGATGCCGTGAATGCAGAACCACAGCCGGGTGCTATCCAGCACTTTGCTATGGCTGACGATACGGTCGGTCTTATGCAGGTTGGAGAACACCAGCTCATAACGGCCGTGCTGTTGCTCGTTGGCGGCAACCGCGCGATCTAGCATCGCTGCGCGGCGTGCCAGCTCGGTCAGTTTACGCCAAGGCGATCGGCAGTTGTCGCTGAGCACCTGATAATGGATGCCGGTGGGGATCGGATAGTTGCAGACGTCACGCAATGAGATCAGGCTGACGTCATGCCCCAACTGCTGCATGCCCTGGCACAGGGTAAGCACTACCTTTTCTGCTCCGCCGCCCGGCAGGCCGTCGATAATCATCAGAATACGCATAAGTTAGTCCAGCAGTCGGTTATACAACGATATGAGCTGTTCTGAGAGGTGTGCTGGCGTGGCCGACATGATACGCAGCCGCGCCGCCTCTCCCATGCTCGATCCCAGGGCTTGCTGTGGCAGTGCAACGATAGCGTCGGTGAGGGCACTGACGTCCAGCGCATCGCAGACGTAGCCGTTTTGCCCCGGAGTGATGAACTCAGCGCCACCACAGGTGGTGCTGGTGATCACCGGGAGCCCGCATGACATAGCTTCTAAAATCACGTTGGGGAATGGGTCGTACAACGTTGGCAGCAGCAGGGCGTCGGCGGCCTGATAGAACGGCAACGTCTGTTTCTGCACGCCCATGAAGCGTACCCGGTCACCACAACCCAGCTTTTGTGCCAGTGAGCGGTAACGCTTTTCTGCTTTATCTTTACCCACTACCAATAGGTAGCTGTCTGTTGCGGCGACGGCGCGAATAGCGGCTGCCAACCCTTTACGTTCAAAGCCGGAACCGACAAAGATCAGGCAGTGCGCCTGTTGCGGGATCTGATACTGCTCCCGCAACTGTTGCCGCTGTTGCTCATTCGCCGGTAAAAATTTCTGATTGTCGATGGCATTGTAGATCACCGTGATTTTATTGGCAGGTACGCCGAAATCGGCGATGATTTCCCGTTTGATCATCTCGGCGTTGCAGATCACCGCTTTCAGCTCTGGCGCGGCATACATGGCGCGTTCGGCACACATCACATAGCGGTGATAACGGTTGGAGAACAGCCATTTGCGCCGCCATTCCGGCAACAGGCGTGCCCGTTGCAGCAGCCAGCGGCGATGGACGCCGTCACCGGCGCGATAGATATCGCAGCCGGGGATGCGTTCATGGCTTTGCACCAGATCGAAACTCTCTTTCTGCCACAGGGCCCGAGCAGCTTCGGCAAAACCGCGTTCGCGGCTGATGCGCCCGAACTTCATCGGGTTGCACAGGTGGATGTGCCAGTTAGGGTTGACGTCCCCCTGCCATTCGCGGGTGATAACATTCAGATCCAGATCTTGTTGTTCCAGCGCCTCCAGGGCACGGGAAACGAAACGTTCTGCCCCGCCGTCCGGGCGGTATTTTTGGCGGACAATCGCCAGGCGAAATGCTTTCATGCAAGCGTGCTCCGCGCGGCTGCAATCACCACGTCTGTAGGTATAAGGTCCAGGTAGCGCTCATCGGTACCGGTATCGATGGCATCCGGGTCCGGCAGGCTGCCGTAGTCCCCGGCCCAAATGACCTGGCCAATAACCTGCCAGGGGCGCCAGAATACCAGCTTGGAGGGCCCGAACAGCGCCACGCAGGGCGTCTGTAATGCCGCCGCCATATGCATGGGGACAGAATCAACCCCGATAAACAGTTTGGCATGGTCGATCAACGCCGCCAACTGACGCAGGGTCAACTGCCCGGCTAGAGAAACCACCCCTTGTTGTGGGCACTGTTTCAGTATTTGCGCCACCATGTCCTGCTCTTTGGCATCCGGCCCCGAGGTGATCACCAACGGGTGTCCTTCGGCCTGCAATGCGCTGATGGTGGCCGCCATTTTTGCTTCGCTCCAGCATTTAAAGAACCAGCGCGAAGTGGGTTGTACCACGATATAGCTACCGGTGACGCCATTTTGTTGCAAAAGCTGGTGGCTGGCCTGCCAATCTTGTGGGCTATAGCTCATGGTGACCTGCTGGTTTTGCACAGGTAACCCCAGAGGTTGCAACAGCGAGAGGTTTTGTTCAACGGTATGCAGGTGTTCATGCCCGGCTACCGGCACCAACTGAGTGTGGCAATAGCGCCACAGGAAACCCCGGCGCTTGGGGAAATCGAAGCCCAGGCGAATGCGTGCACCGGTGAGACGAGTAATCAACGCGCTGCGCCACTGGTCGGCCAGGTTGACCACCAGATCGTAGCGTTGTGCCTGCAACTGACGGATCAGATGCAGTTCGTGGCCCAAGTGTGCCTTGGTGCCCTGTTTTTTCCACTGGCGATCGATGACAAAGATTTGCGACAGCGCCGGGTTGCTTGCCAGCATCTCCTGCGTTTCTTTGTACAGCAGGATGTCGATCTGAGCATCGGGATAGTTCTGCCGCAGCGTATTGATGACCGGAGTGGTCAGCAGCATATCGCCATGATGGCGCAGCTTGACGATCAGAATACGCTGTAGGGGCGTGGCAGAAACAGGGGCTGGCGCGTCGTTCATAGTCAGTCGCTTTCAGGGAAACCAATCTGTGATTCTAAATGACCCGATCGCATGTGGCTACTGTTGCTCGGTTTTCTTGCGCGTGGTGAAAAAAATAGTTACGGGTGGAGACAAATACGGCTCAATGTTGTCCAAACGAGGCGATAAAGTCGTTTGCCCTGAGGAATGGGGCTGCGTAACATAACGTAAATCTGTGGCTATCAGGCTCCCAATGTATGACTAAACCGGCGTTTCTTATCACGATTGATACCGAAGGCGATAATTTGTGGCAAAACCACGATCGCATTTCGACCGAGAACACGCGTTTTTTACCGCGTTTTCAGGCGCTGTGTGAAAAATACGCCTGCAAGCCGGTTTACCTGACCAACTATGAAATGGCGGTGGATGCACAGTACGTTGAATTTGCCCGTGACGTGATAGCACGCGGCACTGGCGAAGTGGGAATGCACCTGCACGCCTGGAACAGCCCACCGCTGACGCCGCTCACCGATGATGACTGGCGGCATAAACCCTATCTGATCGAATACCCGGCCGATCAAATTCGCGCCAAGGTCGATCATATGACCAAGCTGTTGGAAGACACTTTCCAGACCAAGATGCTCAGCCATCGTGCCGGGCGCTGGGCGTTTAATGAGTTTTATGCCTCATTGCTGCTGGAATATGGCTATCAGGTTGATTGTTCCGTCACCCCGCGCTGTAACTGGCAGTATTCGCCAGGCAATCCGCAGGGCAACGGCGGGACCGACTATCGCCATTTCCCCACGCAGGCCTACTTTATCGATCCGGCCAATATCGCCAAACCCGGTGATTCCAAGCTGTTGGAAGTGCCGATGAGCATTCAGTATAAACACTCGGCGCTGATGAATGCGCTGAAGCAGGGTTATGACCGTCTGCGGGGTAAAAAGCGTTCACCGTCGGTGCATTGGCTGCGCCCCTCCGGTAACAATCTGGACAAGATGAAGCTGGTGGTCGAACGCTCTCTGGCGCAGGGGCACGATTACGTCGAATTTATGCTGCACTCTTCCGAGTTTATGCCGGGAGGCAGCCCGACGTTCAAGACCGAGCAGGATATTGACGCGTTATATCGCGATTTGGAGCAGCTGTTTGCCTGGTTGCAACAGCGTACGGTTGGCATGACCTTGGCTGAATACTATCAACTGAAAGTGAATTAACATGTCAAAAAAATGGAAAATCAAGGCCGCTGACTGGTTCTTGCGGCGCTATACGGCAAAGCACGGCCGTTTCCAGCCGCCAGCGACTTTCGACAGCCGT
>NZ_JBKJYW010000138.1:0-31829 GCF_046715635.1 Serratia sp. (in: enterobacteria) | reverse complement strand
AATCCCCAGTAGCTTAATTTTGTAAGTTACTGGGGTGAGCAAGCGCAGGTAACAACGCTGCAGCTTTAAAGACGACGGGTAAATGACGTGGAGCAGTCACTTTATGTGTAGTCGGGGAAAATAATTTGCGCGAGAGCGCAACCGATTTACCCGCGTTTATCCAAGCAAAAATCTAGCCATTGTGACGGCGCATACAAAAATAGAGCCGATTTGCTGGCGATCTCAGCCGTAAAAATGAGTGGGCTCACTGGTTTTAGCTGGCAACGCACGTTAGAAAAGAACGAGGAGAATTTGCTGGCGCACCTTGCTGGTGCAACTGAAGTGCATTTTGGATGAGCAGAAAACAAAAACGCTCCCTAAGAGAGCGTTTCTGGTACAACACCATGTATTCCCGGAAAATCTGAATACGGAGTCTATGCGTTAGGCGCCAGTCACACGCTCGATCAAGGCATTGGTCAGGTCGGTGCTGATTCGGTTACAGGTTTTGGCAATGCGAAACTGATAGGCAGCATCCATGATTTGATGGATGTCGGTGCTGACATTGTCACGAATGCGCATGTAAAGCTTGGCCTGCGCCACGATATCGTTCAACTCTACGCTGCGGGTTTGATATAAACTCGGACTAACCTGTTGCAGAGCATTCAGCTCTTTCATGCAGGGATACATGATGTCATCGGTACCCACAGAAGCCATCGGCTGAGCGGGTTGCGTAACGGTAGCGCTCGGAGTGACTGGTGCTGGCGCAGGGACACCGGCGGCGGTTGCAGGTTTATTTTTCGCAGTCTGACACCCTGCCAGCAACACACACAATGTGGCTATGGCGATTGTTTTTTTCATTACTAAAAAACTCCGGGAAACAAAGGAACGGCGTGGTTTACCGCTACAAAAAAGGCTTGGCGTAGCATAGAGTAATAAAGCAAGCATTGACAAGATCTGCGAGGGCTCCATTACGGCTATCAGCATAGAATGCCTGCCAGAGTAACATAGAATAATCTTAAAAAAAATCATTTATCGCCAGTTATACAGACTTACTATTTTGATTTACATCAACTTTTTTAAAAAAACCAAGTATCCGGCAGCTGAAAAATAAAAAAACAACCTCGATCACAGTTTGGTAAAAAAATAAGCAGATACTTTGGGTTTTCACTAGTGGCCCCATCCAGATGGCGTTAAGATCCTTCCTGATTAATTTATATTCGGTGAGTAGCATTTTAGTGGGATCGCTTTATGGCGGTACTACTTAACATTTTGTCATTACAGGGGAATAGCGAAATGGGCAACCAGCTCACTTTTTAGGGTCAGTTCACATGCTGCGCCCGTTTAGCTGTATGTTGAACCCGTTAATCTTTGTCATCCCTGTGGATCCGCATTTTTCAAGTTGTTAACCAAAGCAAAGTGCCGAAAAACGAGCCAATATGCTCAATCTGGCAGCAAACGCACTTTTCCCTCACTTTAGTGCTTTGACAAACCCAATACGCCTCGCTATTATTCGCCTCGTTCACACGATTCCTCTGTAGTTCAGTCGGTAGAACGGCGGACTGTTAATCCGTATGTCACTGGTTCGAGTCCAGTCAGAGGAGCCAAATTTAACACCATGGAGTTGCACTGAATTCCATAGTGTCTCAAAGTAAAATTCCTCCTTTCGCAAATCGAGTTACACTCTGTTCCATACTGGTATATTGAAACCCAGCGTTTTGGGGCCTCACAGGGACTCGAATCGGCAAGATTATGTCTCTTTGGTATACGCCTCTGTTAATCTCATAAAGTGGCTCGCGAGCAACTATCACCTTATAAAACAATACCTGCAAAGAGCTTGGCGGTTTCACTATCGAAACCTGATGCCTGCCTCGCCATTCGTTATAAAAATAACCCGCTTCCTATTCCACAGCACTTGCCTGTGCATTCTTTCCAATAACCGACATAAGCCCTTTTCTCTCATGAAAAATTCATAGCCAACTCGCTGGATTCACTCTTTCATTCTTGGCTAGTCTCTCGGGAACACTCACTTCACATTCGAAAAATCATATGTAATATTGACTTTGTTGGCTAGCGTCTTAAGATGGTAGGAGTTATTTGAGTTGGAGCCATCATGACAACACTCACCCCATTACAGCTCTTCAAAAATCTGTCAGACGAAACCCGTCTGAATGTCATCCTGCTGCTCCGAGAATCCGGTGAACTGTGTGTTTGCGAGCTTTGTAACACGCTCAATGAGTCTCAACCCAAGATTTCCAGACACCTGGCAATGCTAAGGGAGTCTGGGCTTTTACTGGATCGTCGTTCCGGAAAGTGGATCCACTATCGCCTGTCACCGCATATTCCTGCCTGGGCTGCCGCCGTGATTGAGCAAGCCTATCTCAGCCAACGAGACCAAATCGTTTTGCTGGCGCGCGGTAATGGAACGATGAGCAGTAAGACTGCCTGTCTTTGACGTACTAAAAAAATTTACCCTTTCATATCTGTTTTTTCACATTTGATTGAGTAAGGCGACAAACTGATTCAATAACAGAAAAGGTGGGGAAGCGACCACGTCATCACCGCTGTTGCAGTTACGTGCATCGCATGAAGTTGAGCAGATTAAAAAAGTCAGAGACTCGCTGTGTTCACGCTTGGCCCTCGTTCCGTTGCAGGAAGAGGAGCCAATCAGCATTGCACGTCTGAGCAATCTGGCCAGCGGCGTTTAATTCACAATCATTTTTCCGGATAAGAGTGCGCTCTTACCCTTTCGGAGGCGTTATGTTGTTGGCAGGTGCTATTTTTGTCATGACCATTGTACTGGTCATCTGGCAGCCCAGAGGGTTAGGCATTGGCTGGAGTGCCATGTTGGGTGCGGTACTGGCGTTAGTGACCGGCGTGGTTCATCTCGGTGATATTCCGGTGGTCTGGCAGATTGTCTGGAATGCCACTGCGACCTTTATTGCCGTGATCATCATCAGCCTGTTACTGGATGAGTCGGGTTTCTTTGAATGGGCAGCTTTGCATGTAGCACGCTGGGGTAATGGCCGGGGCCGTTTGCTGTTTACCTATATCATTTTGCTGGGTGCAGCAGTGGCGGCGTTGTTCGCCAACGATGGTGCTGCGCTGATCCTGACGCCAATTGTCATTGCCATGCTGCTGGCGCTGGGTTTCAGCCGTGGGGCAACCTTGGCCTTTGTGATGGCCGCAGGCTTTATTGCGGATACCGCCAGCTTGCCGCTGATCGTCTCGAATCTGGTGAATATTGTTTCGGCGGATTTCTTCAACCTCGGATTCTCTGAATATGCGGCGGTGATGGTGCCGGTCAACTTGGCCGCAATTTCCGCCACGCTGGTGATGCTGCATCTGTTTTTTCGCAAAGACATTCCGGCAGTTTACGATCTGTCCCTGCTGAAAGTGCCGAAAGAGGCCATCCGCGACCTGAACACCTTCAAGACCGGGTGGCTGGTGCTGGTTCTGCTGCTGGTCGGCTTCTTTGCCCTGGAGCCGCTCGGTGTACCCGTCAGTCTGGTCGCCGCCGTGGGAGCACTGATTTTGTTCGCCGTCGCGAAGAAAGGGCATGCCATCAATACTGGCAAGGTGCTGCGCGGCGCGCCCTGGCAGATCGTGGTTTTCTCGCTGGGCATGTATCTGGTGGTGTACGGCCTGCGCAATGCTGGGTTGACCCATTATCTTTCTGCCTTGCTGAACCAGTTTGCTGAACAAGGACTGTGGGCGGCCACGCTGGGCACCGGATTGCTGACGGCGTTCCTGTCTTCCATCATGAACAATATGCCCACCGTCCTGGTGGGGGCCTTGTCGATTGACGGCAGCGCTGCCAGCGGCGTGATCAAAGAGGCGATGATTTATGCCAACGTGATTGGCAGCGATCTGGGCCCCAAAATCACCCCGATAGGCAGCCTGGCCACCTTACTGTGGCTGCATGTTCTATCGCAAAAAAATATGACCATCACCTGGGGATATTACTTCCGGGTGGGCATTGTCATGACGATCCCGGTGCTGTTGGTGACATTAACGGCATTAGCCCTGCGGCTATCTATTTCCCTGTAAAACCACCGCGCCAGCAGGCATGACCCACTGGTGTTTCAATGAGAGAGCACACGATGAGCAATGTGACTATTTATCATAATCCAGCCTGTGGAACATCGCGTAACACGCTGGAGTTAATCCGCAACAGTGGTACTGAACCCACGGTGATTCTGTATCTGGAAACACCGCCAAGCCGTGAGGTACTGGTGAAACTGATCGCAGAGATGGGAATTACGGTCCGTGCATTATTACGCAACAACGTTGAGCCTTATGAGCAGCTAGGGCTGGCAGAAGATAATTTCAGCGATGACCAATTGATCGATTTCATGCTGCAGCACCCCATCCTGATCAACCGCCCGATTGTGGTCACACCATTGGGAACTAAACTGTGCCGCCCTTCTGAATGGGTACTGGATATTTTGCCCGAGGCGCAACGCGGCGCCTTCACCAAGGAAGATGGTGAACGCGTGGTAGATGCGCAAGGAAAACGCGTAGAGAAATAAGATAACCTCAGAGGGAGCATTAAATGCTCCCGTTTTCATTTTCTAAACGGTTACCTCGTTACCCTCTATTTTTACCCAATAAACTTATCATTGCTCGCCCTTCCCTTTATTGCCTATACTTTCACATGCTCCCGCCGTAAATGGTAATCCACCTGGTACTCGCTGGCATTTCTGAACATGACCGAGTAATTCACGAAATCGCCGCTGTCGCTGTATGACAGCGAGGTGATGCGCAAAATAGGTGCCAGCTCATCGATATTCAGCAGCTTCGCCATCTTTTTATCGGCCAGTACAGGCGTGAGGCTCTCATAATTGCCGCGCACGATGATGTGGCATTCATCTTCGATATAGCTGAATTTTGACCCCTCCAGGTGGGCAACGGACAAATTGCGATAGAGCTTCGCAGGCATATAGCTATCTTCTACCATCAAAGGCTTGCCGTCGACCGAACGAACCCGGCGCGAGAAGTAGATCCGTTCGTCAATCTTAATGCGCAACTGGCTGGCAATAGCGGGTGGTGCGGGCATAATAGTAAACTCCAGCACGTCACTTACCACTTCCTTACCCAGGTTGCGCATCACCTCGATAAATCCGGTCAGGTTGGTGGTTTCATGATGCACATCTTTCTTCGCGACATAAGTACCGCTACCGTGGCGGCGCTCCACCAATCCCCATCCCACCAGCAAACCTGTCGCCTTGCGAATGGTCATGCGGGAGACGCCAAACTCTTCTGCCAGGCGAACCTCCGCAGGTAAAGGGCTACCGATATGGTAATCGGCGGAATTGAGCCGGATGCGTAGTCTGTCGGCTATGGATTTGTAGATCACTGGTAGACCTCTTGGGCGTTTCGCACTGCGCTTAAATAATCTGCATCCTATAAATTAATAGGCTGTTTTTATTTAAGTAGCAATCGTCTTCAAGTAAAAGGTTCTATGAAAAATCTTCGTGTCCAGATTTATGAAAAAAAGTAGACAACTTGGTGCAAACAAAAACCATGAATGCGATCACGTACTCGCTACTCTGCTTCTCAGACCAGCGTTAAAGAATACGCGACTTCGCGGCGTCATCTGCCGTCTTGGCGGATACAGTCTGGAAAAGTATCGTTGCATCCCCCTAGTTTAGGATAATTCTATTACTTCATTCCAATAGTCATGGTGAATAAATAGGTGGCACACATATATAAAACATATTTGACACAACTAATAAAGATAGCATTTAATCACCCTATCTCAATATGAATAAAGCTGGAACATAAAATGAAATCATAGTGATGCAGATCACAACTTTAATTCTCCAGCGATAAAATTCGCGATACTTAATAAGAAATATCCCATTAGAACTACGCATTGTGTTATTCGTTTCACGAAGTCTTATGTTTACTGGAAAGGGATGTTGACGAGTCGTTTCATAATTGCAATCAAGCGGTAAGACTTTATGGTTGGTTCGACAGTAATACTGTTGATTCGCTGATGAAAAATGACCATCACCTGGATTTGCCATTGCAAATTCCGTGCGGTAGCTATGTCTAAAGGATTAATAATATTCATGAACAGGGTTATTTTTGCACATACACCGCTGGCCGGTAACACACTGCTTTTTAAATCTTTGGTCGGAAATGAAAAGATTTCTGAACCCTATTCTTATGAGGTTGAGCTACTCAGCGCCATTAATAATATTAATCTTAGAGAATTACTAGGAAAATCCTTAACCATAGAGTTGCGCTCATCTCCCCTCCCCTCCCGATACTTAAATGGCTATATCACTCGCATGACGCTGGTTGGCAGAGAGTCCAGCGGTGAACGTTATTACATTTACCGCGCCACGGTTCAGCCGGGCCTGTGGTATCTGACACAAAACCGGGATTTCCGAATTTGGCAGGAAAAAACCGTCCCTGAGATTATTTCCAGCATTCTTGCAGATTATCAAATCCAACTAGAGAGCAAACTCACCTGGAACTACCGCCAGTGGGGCTTCTGCGTCCAGTACCAGGAAAGTGATTTTAATTTTATCAGCAGGTTAATGGAGCACGAGGGGATCTATTACTATTTCCGCCACGAGATGGGTAATCATACCCTGGTGTTGGCAGACGCACCGCAAGCACACACAACACTTGCAGGCTATGAGTTTATTCCTTACTTGCTTAGCGACAATGGCGAAAGCAGTAATATCAATGGGATCCAAAGCTGGAGCGTTTCCGATGCCATCACCCCGAGCCTGTACAGCCTGGATGACTATGATTTCCGTAAACCCCGCGCACGTCTGCTGGAAACTCGCCAGAACCCAACCTCTTTTGCCGGTGACAAAGCAGAAGTGTTCGATTGGCCAGGGCATTTTACCGATCACGATCATGGCCAATTCTACGTGCGCGTTCGCCAACAGGAATTTGAAGCCCAACACGAAAAAATGACGGGTGATGGTTCGACTCTGGGTATTGCCCCTGGCCATACTTTTACCCTTTCCAATGCCCCACGGGCTGAGGACCAGCGTGAATACCTGACGGTTGAAGCCCGCTACTTTCTGACCGAAAGTAACTATGCCAGTGGTGACCAGAGCAGCGGCGAACAGCGCACCGAATTCACCGTCGTGTCTAGCAGCGTAAACTGGCGCCCTTCCCGCATAACACCTTGGCCAAAAACGCATGGCCCACAAACCGCAGAAGTTGTTGGGCCAGAGGGCCAACCAATTTGGACGGATAAATATGGCCGCGTAAAAATAAAATTCCGCTGGGATCGGCATGGCAAAGGTGACGATAGTGGTTCCTGTTGGGTGCGGGTTTCCAGTTCCTGGGCTGGGTGGAAATATGGTGGTGTGCAAATTCCCCGAGTAGGTGAAGAAGTGGTGGTAGATTTTATCAACGGCGATCCTGACCGTCCGTTGATCACCGGCCGCGTGTACAACGAAGACAGCATGCCGCCTTGGGATCTACCGAACGATGCCACCAAAATGGGCTTTATGTCACGCAGCACCAGTGGCGGCGCAGACAATGCCAGTTATCTGTTCTTTGAAGATGCTCCAGGTCGTGAGTCCTTTGATATGCACGCTGAAGACAAGATGAATATCTCCGTCGAGGGCGATCAGAATATTACCATTGACAGTATCAGAACCACAAATATCGGTGGCCAACAGTTCGACACCGTGATGGGCGATGCCGTCTTTGCTTATAACTCAGAACGCGATATCACCGTTGAAGAACTCGAGAAAAACACCTTTAATAACAAGCAGCAGGTTGATATCACCAATGGCCGCGAGTTTACCATCAAAAGCGGTGGCGACATTGTTAATATCACCGATGACATTACCAGAACCTTTAATGGCAATATTACAGAGACCACCACAGGGGATGTTGACCAGACGATAACTGGGAATGTCACGAAGAACACAAAGGGCAATATATCTTATGATACCCAAGGAAATGTAAGTGATATTACTACAGGTAATGTCACCGAAGAATATAGCGGTAAGCACGAAATAACAGTACATGGCGATGTTATAGAAAAATACAACACCAATCAGACTACTACAGTAATAGGTAATATATCCTACACAGGGGAAAATATTGATATTGACTCACAAGCCACAATACATTTAAAAGCAACAAAAAAAATACTTATAGAAGCCCCGGATGTTGAAACCAAAAGTGATAACTGGTTTGAAACAAAACCATTCGGAGTCTCCTTTGCTGGCGTTAGCATAGGTCTCACGGATCTCAGTTTACAAGCCACAGGGGTTAGTGCTTCACATACGTCATTTAATTTTTCAAGGACGGAAATATCAATGGAAAATGACACGCTAAAGTTAAAATTTAAAAATGGAAGGTTTGTTGTTGAAGGCCCTGGGGAAGCCGATATAAGTATGTTTATATTCCATCAAACCAATATATTCATTATAGGATAGTAAGTATGGATATCATAATTCCGATAGCAAAAGTTATTGCTGGATTAATCTCTGTTATTATTATATACATTCTCGTCTCGGCCGTAGTAAACACTAAAAAACTCACAAAAAGAAATGAGAACTTGTCGAATGGAGGAATACAAACCATCGCAACAATTCAATCCTCAAAAAGGACATCTGTTGACCGCAATGGTAAACCTTCTTTATTAATATCATTTAACTTTAACACAAATGAAGGCGAAACCATAAACTCAAAATTAGAGATAACACTGAGCAACTCTTTCCTAGAACATGGTAAGTACTTCCCAAACTCCACAGTTAACGTGATTTACAACTCTAAGAAACCAACAGAAGTACTAATTTTAGAAAATGGAATAGAGAGTCAATATTAACAATAAAAAGCAACGCATTAATATTTTAACCTGCAATTTAAAATAAAATAACAAACAGGTAATAGCTCATACATGCCTCTAAATCATCTGTAGACACGGACGTATAAAAATGAAAGTCATCAAACCACTACGATTGAGTATACTAAACCGCCCCTATCGATGGCAGGAAAAAAACCACCTTGGCGTTTCCGTGTTGGCATTAGCCGATATGGGGAGTACCCCACGCCTGCGCCCTGAGCCAGAGCTGTGGCAACTTGCTGAGAATGAGTTGAAAACCAGCGGTGGTGTCGTCGATTTGGCTATTCCCAAAGCTTGTGCCGAATTCCTTGCCACCGGTTACGCTTACACCCAGCATCAGGAGGATAAAACCGCCTGTGCGGTAAGGATCCAGGTAGAACAGCGCGAAAAAACGCTGGTTGCCTTTGGTGAGCGCCATTGGGTTAACAATACCCCGTCCTCCCCCCTCCCTTTTCAACAGATGCGTCTGGACTGGAGCCGTGCATTCGGTGGGGCAGAATACCCCGAAAATCCGCATGGGATCGGAGCAAGTCCAGAATCATTTGAAAACACGCAAATTCACCGCCTGCCCAATATCGAATCATTACAGCATCGCCTTACCTCTCCGCGCCAGAAACCAGAGCCAGAGAGCTTCGGTGCGTTGGATCTGATGTGGCCACGCCGCTTTTCCCGCATCGGTAAAAAGTATGACGCTCACTGGTTACAGCATGAGTTCCCTGGCTTTGCGAGCGATATTGACTGGCGTCTGTTTAATGCCGCGCCGCAGGATCAGTGGTGGGAAAATCTTGATGCACTCCCCCCTGAAGCACCGTGGCGCATCTGGAATATGCACCCGGAAAAACCATTGCAAGAAGGCAACCTTCCCCCTTGGCGTGCTCGTTGTTTTATCAACCGGCAGCGGGGAGATGAAGAGGTGTTTGAAGAGATTGCTCTGCGAGCCACCACGGTTTGGTTTTTCCCGCATCTTGAGCAGATGTTGCTGATCTGGCACGGCAGCGCTCGGATTAACGAAGATGATGCCGCCGACGTGTTACAGCTGATGCCCGCTTTGGAACGCAATGGCTCGCCACGCTCGGCCAGCCACTACCGTAAGGTGCTGCGCCAACGCATGGACAAGGAGAAAGGCGCCCTGTTTGCGTTCCGGGAAAAAGACTTGCTCCCCGAAAGCGCCATCGGCCCTTGGTTGGATACCGAGCTCCCTGTCAGTGATAGCCCGATGCGCGGCAATATGCAAAACCGCGAGCAACGCCTGCGTGAAGAACATCGTGAACGCCTGGAACAACGGGGCCAAGATATCAAGGATATCATCCCTGCATTTGAACCCGTCGCTTTGCCAGCACTGGAAGACTTGGCCGAGTTCGTCGAAAAAATGGAACTGCAGGCTGAGCAAATGCGTGAACAGGCGTATGAAAAAATGCGTAAACAAGGGATCGA
Organism: Serratia sp. (in: enterobacteria); assembly: GCF_046715635.1. GTDB lineage: Bacteria > Pseudomonadota > Gammaproteobacteria > Enterobacterales > Enterobacteriaceae > Chania. Next base: position 21,583 of record NZ_JBKJYW010000138.1, on the reverse strand, counting down.
CCCAAATAAGCCGCACGATCTTGATAAGGCCCCCAAAGGCCCTGAAAGTATGCACCGCATGCTGGATATGATCCACCGTAATAAACACGGCATGTCAGAGAAAAAGCTGGCTCAAACCGCGGACTCTCTCCATCAAATGTATCTGATGTCGGTACAGGCACAAGGGCCAGCCACAAGATTAACGGGGGATATCGCCCAGATTATCCGCAACCGCGCTCAGGTGACGATGAGCCGTGGTGGAAACTTCAGCGGGCTGGATTTCACCGGTGCCGATCTCTCCGGGATGGATCTACGTGGAGCGAATTTCTCGAAAGCCCTGCTGGAAAACGCCAACCTCAGCCACTGCCAACTGGATGGCGTGAATTTCCGTTCAGCCATGCTGGCACGGGCAGATATCACCCAGGCCTCTTTGCGCGATGCGATGCTGGACGATGCCTGTCTGTCACTGGCCCAATGTCGTAACAGCGATTTTAGCGCTGCCAGCCTGAAAAGCACCCAGTTGCACCAAACGCTGCTGGAAAACTGCACCTTTGATAACGCCAAGCTGGGGGAGTTGATGCTGTACCAGACTTATCTCTCCCAATGCCGTTTTCACCATGCCCGGCTCGAAAACACGCTTTTCATGGAACTGACCGCGCCAGCAATGGATTTCTCGCATGCCCAACTTATCAAGGTGGCGTTTATCCAATGCACTCTCGAGCAGAGCGTCTTTGACTATGCAACGCTAGAGGGTTGTTCCTGGGTCGACACCCAGGCAGATGGCAGCCATTTTCAGGGGGCCAGCCTGGTTTCCTGCGCCTTTGCTGCACAGACCCTGCTCAACGGCGCGGATTTCCGTGATGCCACGCTGACCCATTGCAACCTGCGGCAAATGCCATTAAGCGGTGCGTTTTTCCATCGGGCAAAACTGGATAACAGCGATCTCAGCGAGGCCAACTGCCAGCGCGCTGATATGAGCAAAATGAATGCCGTCGGCAGCCTGTTTATGCGTACCGACCTGCGTGGAGCCAGCTTGAATGACAGTAACCTGATGGGGGCGCTAATGCAAAAATGTAATTTCAGCGGCGCTGATTTACACGGGGCCAACCTGTTTAGAACCGATATGTCGCAATCAACCATTGATGCTACCACCAGGATTGATGGCGCTTACACCCAGCGGACTAAAACACTGCCAAAGCGTGACAAGGAACTGATATGAAGACGCTGACGCCCACAGAATTTCAGCAAAAAATAAAGCAGGGTGAACCGGTACAAAACGTCTCTCTTGCGGGTCAATCGCTGGCGGGGTTGGATCTCTCCGGTGGGATCATCAACGAAGTTGATTTTAGTGGCGTAGATTTCAGCGGGGCCAATCTGCATGAGACCGTATTCAGTGAATGCCAACTGACCGCAACCCGCTTCGTTCAAGCCAGGTTGAAACAAACCATTTTCAATCAGTGCGAGCTGGCCAACAGCCAATTTAATCACACCGCCATCACCGAATGTGTCTTTAACCAATGCCTGCTGGATAACGCCAACTTCAGCCACAGCCAGCATGATAAAACACAGTTTATGCAGGGGTCATTGCTAGCCTCCAGCTTCAGCCATGCCCATTTGGATCGGGTCACTTTTTACCAGTCGTCACTGGCGCAGGCAAAGCTGGATAACCTAAACTGCCTACTGACAACCTTCTTCCGCCTCGATCTGCGCGAAACCGATTTTGCTGCCAGCCAGTTCGATCGGGCAGTATTCTTCGAATGCGATCAGCGGGGTAAAAACTATCAGCGTCAGCATTTTCAGGGCTGTCAGTTCACTGACAACCAGCTGGATGAGGCTGATTTCTCCCATTGCCAGCTTATCCAATGCAATTTTAAAGGCGCTTCGCTACAACGAGCTCTGCTTCAAGGCGTCAATGCCAGCCAGGCTCTGTTCATCAGCGCCAATCTGGCCGATGCTCGCTGCCAGCACAGCCGGTTCGATCAGGCTATTTTTGTCTCGGCCAACCTGGATCGCGCTGATTTATCTCATTGCAGATTATTTCAGACGGTATTACAGCAGGTGCGCGCAGCGGAAACCTCATTTAATAGCAGCGATCTGACCTACGCCGACTTTTCTTACGCGGACGTTAGAGCCGCCGATTTTCGCCAAGCGCATTTTATGCGCACTCGCTTTCATCGCGCTCACCAAATTGGCTCTCACTTTTCCGATCGCCAAGGAATTCTGGAGAACGACCCTGAATTGCTGGCAGCAGAAACCTGGAGCGCTCAGCGCCAGAGCCGAATCTGATAAGGACTATCATGACCAGTGCAATAACCTCTTACACACTCCCCATAACCCCGCCTCAACAAGCCGCCGGGCAGGTGGTGAACCTGCTCAACGACGGTACGATGATGGTTGAGAGCGCAGGCCGTGGTTGGCATTGCCGCCGTGCTGCCAGTTGCCTGATGACCCCAGAGTTCGGCGATCGCGTACTGATCGCCAGCGTTGAAGGGCAGTTGTGGTTACTGGCCGTTCTGGAGCGGGCAGAAGGTCAGCACCCTGCCGTACTCAGCGTCGAGGGCGATTTACAGATTGCCCCCGGGGGCAATCTCAGCTTGGCTAGCCAAGCGCTGAACATCACGGCAAAAACCAGCGATTGTCAAATTGATGCCATGAACTACAGCGGTGAATCACTCACCGCCTGGGTTAGCCTGTCTCGCATCGTCGGTAAACAGTGCGAATCGGTCTGGCAAGCGGTAACACAAATCAGCCACCGACTGCTGCGCAAAACCACGCAAATGGAACAGGTACGCGCAGGTCAGTTGGATATGCAGGCCGAGGACTATCTGCGTATGCATGCACAGAACACCGTTATCACCTCCAACGCCATTACCAAAATCGATTCAGAACAGATCCATATGGGGTAATACCATGTTTGCCAACTGCCAACTGATGGGGGTCGATCTGGCGTTTCCCGATGTTTGCCTGACGCCAACCCCAACACCAACGCCGATCCCTTATCCCGACGTCGCCATGGGCCCAACCGCTATACCGGTCGCCTACAACATCCTACTCATGGGGATGCCAGCCCATAACATGGCCACGGTAACCCCGCTCACCAATGGCGACAACGTTGGCATAGCAACAGGGGTGGCCTCGGGAACGGTAATGGGTCCATCGCGCCATGTTACTGCAGCGTTTACCGTATTGTTTAAAGGGACACCGGCAACACGCCTGACCAGCGTTAGCCTACAGAACTCAACAAATATGGTCGGTATGCGTACCGTACCCAGCCAGTTGAAAGTCTTGCTGCTTGCGTGCTGACAAATTATTCATTCCCCCCAAATTTACCTCGAGGCCATTGTGAAAATACGGATTTCGCTGCTACTGCTTTCTGCCCTACTCCTCTCCGCCTGTACGCCACACTCAGAGCCGGCGATCACTGATGACACATTGGTTAGCCATAAGGTTAATGGGGTGACATTAACCCACCGGGCCATTATTTCTCCACCGGAGCAATTCCAGCCCATTAATGAGCAATACCGCAGCCTGTACAGCGCCAGCATCATGAGCAAACCCGGCTACAACGGCAAAGTGCTCAGTCAACTGGAGAATGCCACCCCCTTCTTTGTCTTGGGCGAGGTTGAAAACAAATGGCTGGCCATTGCAATGGAAAATGAAGGGCAGCTTATTGGTTATATCCAGGGGAACGCCGGGGTAGTCGAAAGTGAATACCGGGCGACGGTGCTTAAAGATCGCCCTCGCGCGCGCCGTGCCAATACCACCAAGAGCGCTGGAAAGTGCGTAACCGTAGGTAATAACAGCAAAGCCTGTAAAGACAGCAAGTCCGACACCTGGATCCTTGAATAACCCATACCGTAGTGACGAGAAATATCATGATCAAATCACACCCCGTCCAGCGTTGTTGGCATTTGCTGCTGATTTCCGCCGCATTGATGCTGGGTGGTTGTATGTCCTCTGCTAAAAGCGTGCCCTCGCGCTACAGCCTGACCTTTGATGCAGACCCGCAGATCAACAGCGTCACCGGGCAACCCCCTGCCCCGATCAAAGTCCGCGTCTTGCTGTTACGTTCCGATGCGGAGTTTATGGAAACAGATTTCTTTACTCTGCAGAACGATGCGAAAAGCGTGCTCGGTAACAGCCTGCTCGATAGCGATCAATTCTTCCTGACTCCTGGGCAAAAGGGCAAAACGCTGGCTGGAAAAAGTACGCTGGAGGCCCGTCATATCGGCATTATTGCTGAATACCGGGAGCTGGACGGTAAAACATGGCGTATCTCGTTGCCACTACCCGAGCCCACCGAAACCAACTTCTACAAGGTATGGCAATTATCTCCTGATGAATTGGCCGCTCATGTCGTGGCGGGTGTGAGCGGTCTACAGGCAGTCGAAGACCAGAGCCAGTAATCCGTGTTGCTGAAACACAATGACAATTAGGGACGATGATGAAAAATGCTCATAAGGTGGTCTGGACAGAAGGCATGTTTTTGCGGCCCCACCATTTCCAGCAGGCTGAAAATTATCTCGAAAACTATGTGAAACGTTGGGGGCAGGCGCACTGTGGTTATTTTTGGGGATTTTTGACGCTGGAATTGGATCAAACGCTGTTGCGCCAAGGTAAAGTTGCACTCAACGCCGCCAGCGGCATCATGCCGGATGGCACTCCGTTTGGGTTCTCTGGCGCACAACAAATTCTGCCCGCATTGGAGATCGCCGATAACCAGGTGGGTGAGAGAGTGGTGCTGGCCTTACCCACCTATCGAGCAGGGCGTGAAGAAGTCATTTTTCAGGAGGAATCTGGAGCATTGGCTCGTTATCTGGCCTATGAGACCGACGTCAACGATTTGAATACCATCGCCGTGGGCAGTGCCGCAGTGCAGTTTGGTCAGTTACGACTGCGCCTGATGCGAGAAAGTGAACTCAACCCGGAATGGAGCGCGCTGACAGTTTGCCTGGTACAAGAACGGAACAATGACAATAATTTACGCCTCGATCCCACACTCATCCCTCCGATGCTTAATTGTCATGGTAGCCCGGTACTGAAGACCTTCATTAATGACCTGCAAGGTCTATTGACCCAACGTAGCCAGCAGATGAGCCAACGCCTGTTGCAGTCAGGGCGAGCAGGAAGCTCAGAGATCGCCGATTTCATGCTGTTGCAGTTAATTAACCGTCATCTGGGGCAAGTTGGCCACGCCAGAACGCTTGACCACCTTCATCCAGAACGGTTGTTTGCCGAGTGGCTGCAGTTTGCCACTGAACTCAGCAGTTTCTCTGCAACGCGCACCTCAGAAAGCAATCTGCCGGTGTATAACCACGACAATCTGGCGCTCGGCTTTAGCAAACTGATGCTGATGTTGCGCCAGGGGCTTTCGGTGGTGCTGGAAGACAACGCCATTCAGCTACTGCTGACAGAACGTTCGCATGGGTTAAACGTGGCAACCGTTCAGGATACCAAGATGATGTCCGATTTTGGTTTCGTCCTGGCGGTGCGGGCCAACGTGACGATGGACGCCCTGCTGAGTCGTTTCCCGGCCCAAATGAAAATCGCCTCGGTGACACGTATCCGCGATCTGGTTCAGTTCCAGTTACCCGGTATTGGTTTGCGCACCATGCCGGCCGCTCCGCGCCAGATCCCCTACCATGCGGGATACACCTATTTCGAACTGGAAAAAGAGGGCGAGCAGTGGAAAGAGATGGAGAAATCCAGTGCATTCGCCCTTCATCTGGCCGGTGATTTCCCTGGGCTGGAAATGGAATTCTGGGCGATTCGCAACCATACGGAACGGTGATTTATGACTCAAGCAACCCAATGGGACAACCCGCTGCTCAACACCGCTAACCCGCTGCTCAATGCTATTTCACAGATCCGGCAGTCGGCAACCCATGCGGATCCGACGCAGTTACGCCTGCAACTGATTGATGAAATACGCCGTTTCGAGGTCGGAGCACAAAGGGAGAATCTGGCTTATGAAATCATCATCGGTGCTCGCTATTGTCTGTGTACCGCACTGGATGAAGCCGCTGCCTCAACCCCTTGGGGCAGTAACAGCGTTTGGTCTGGCAGTGGCCTACTGGTGACTTTCCATAATGAAACCTGGGGCGGAGAAAAGTTTTTCCAACTGCTGGCAAAGCTTTCACAGAACCCACGTATACATATTCAACTGTTGGAACTGATCAATTACTGCTTGTTATTGGGTTTTGAAGGCCGTTATCGGGTTATCGAAAATGGCCGTTCCCAGTTAGAAACCATCAAGCAGCGCCTATTACAGTTGATACGTTCGGTGCGTGGCGGTTATAGCGCCGCACTATCGCCAAACGCGCTGGATCTCCCCGTATTGCAAAAACAATGGCGCCCGTTGGTGCCACTCTGGGCCTGCGCTACGATGGCGGGTTTTCTTGCTTCGCTGTTTTTCATTGTTCTCAATTGGCGCCTTGATGATGCGATGTCTCCAGTACTGGCCTCTATTTATCAGACCAATCTGCCGCAAATAACTATCAGCAACCCGGCTCCCGCATCTCCCCCGTTGCTGGATCTGAAAGGTTTTCTGCGCAAAGAGATTGCCGAAGGTCTAGTTACCGTCCGTGATGAAGCCCAGCAAAGCGTGGTGATCCTCAAAGGTGATGGACTGTTTGACTCAGCGGCAACGACCTTGCGCCCAGCCTATCTTCCACTCATTGAGCGGATTGCTCGCGCAATGAATGGGGTCAGCGGCAAAATTCTGGTGACCGGATACAGTGACAACATTCCTATCCGCAGTGCCCGTTTCGCCTCCAACTGGGAGCTTTCGTTGGCGCGCGCCGAGTCGGTCACGCTACAGCTACAAAAATATCTGGATGATCCACAGCGGGTAAAAACTGAAGGCCGCGGCGAAAGCAATCCGATCGCGGCAAATAACAGTAAAGAGAACCGGGCATTAAACCGCCGGGTCGAAATCACCCTGTTGGTTGCGCCAGGAAATACGCAGGCAGAACTCAACCGATTGCAGCAAGGAAGCGGACAATAATGCTCAGTACGTTATTTTCCATCATAACCAGTCGCCTGTTATGGGGCGCGATTGGTATTACCGCGTTAGCCTTTGTTATCTGGGCGATCGGCCCACTGGTCGCTATCGGCGACTACCGGCCCTTAGAGCCAGAACTTAATCGACAGATCGCTATCGGCGTTATTTATCTGTTGTGGATCCTATACCGCATCATTCCCCGTATTTACAGTATCTGGTTCAACAGCCGGTTGCTGAGTAACCTACGGGCAGCCAATGAAGTCCCCAAAGGGGAAACCAAGGCCCTGCCCCAGCAGGATCCCCAACTGTCACAGCGTTTTGATGAAGCGGTACAGTTGTTAAAAAAAGCCCGCTTCAAATCAGGCCCGGGTGACAAGCACCCTTGGCTGAACCGCTTTAATCGCCAGTACCTCTATCAATTACCGTGGTATGTCATGATCGGCGCTCCCGGCGCGGGCAAAACAACCGCGCTGATCAACTCAGGTCTGCACTTCCCACTGGCAGATAGCTTTGGGAAATCAGCCCTGCGTGGTGTCGGTGGCACGCGTAACTGCGACTGGTGGTTTACCAATGAGGCTATTTTGCTGGATACCGCTGGGCGTTACACCACGCAGGAGAGCCAGCGTACCGAGGACGCCGGGGAGTGGAAAAGCTTCGTTGAACTGTTAAAAAAATACCGTGCACGCCAACCTATCAACGGGGTAATTATTACCATCAGCGTGGCAGACTTGCTGACTGAAAGTAGCGAGTCGTTGGCCATTCAGGCTGGCGCATTGCGCAAAAGGTTGATCGAGCTGCACCTACAACTGGGTATCAGCTTTCCTGTGTATGTGATGATCACCAAAACCGATCTGCTCAATGGCTTCATGGCCTATTTCAGCAGGTTTGATAAAGCACAGCGCGATCAAATCTGGGGATTTACCTTCCCTTATGAACAGGCCCGTCAGGCAGACTTTGCTCTCAAGCAGGCTTTAGAATCACAATATACCCTGCTGCAGCAACGGCTGGATGCTGCCCTGCCAGAGACTTTGCTGCTAGAACACGATGCTCGGCAACGAGCCGAGTGCTATCTGTTCCCACAGGAGTTTGCGGCCTTACGCCCCTTCCTGAGCCAATATCTGGATATCGTTTTCACCCGATCCAATTTTGAAACCTGTTTCACACCACGCGGTATCTATTTTACCAGCGGGACTCAGGAAGGATTGCCTTTTGACCGCGTTATGGGCGAGTTGAATCGTTATTTGAAACTGTCCCCCAACCAATCAGCAGACCAGGCTGATACCCACTGGAACAATCTCAGTCATGAAGCGCCGATACCGGCAACCAAAGGGCAGAGTTTTTTCCTGAAAGGCATGCTGGAAACGGTGGTGTTTCAAGAGTCTGGCCTGGCAGGCAGTAACCGCTGGTGGGAATACCGTAATCGGGCTTTGCACTGGGTTGGCTATATTTCTCTGGGTGCCATTCTGGTGATACTGGGGGGAGCCTGGTTCACCAGTTATGGCAATAACCAAGAATATCTGACAGAGATCACCGCCAAAGTGCCACAGTTGGAGCGCCAGGGGCAGGGGCTGACTCAACTGGGTTCGGGGGACATGTTAACGTTGCTCCCGTTCCTTAATAGCATGTTGAACCTGCCGGAGAGCCAGCATTTTTCATTGCAAGATCCCTCCTTCTCTTACCGCATGGGATTGTATCGGGGCACTCAGATTAGCAATGCCAGCAATGCGTTATACCAAAAGGCACTGAAAGAGCTGCTGCTACCACAGGTCGCACAACAGATAACCACTACATTACGCCATGATAATCACAGCGATGCGGACTTCAGCTACGAAGCGTTAAAAGCTTACCAAATGCTTTATCTGCCAAAGCAATATGACGGTGAATTTCTGCGTGCGTGGGTCATGCTTAACCTGCAACGCAATCTGCGCCAAGGTGTGACCCAGCAACAGTTACAGCAGTTGGAGTGGCACTTGGCCCAACTACTTGATGGTCAAATTCACTCATCGCCTTATGCCAAAGATGAAGCGTTGGTGGCACAGGCTCAATCCGCACTGGGGCGCTCTCCCCTCCCTCAGCGGGTCTATAGCCGCCTGAAGCGTTTACTGTTAAAGCAAACCGAGATCAAACCGGTCAGCCTGGTCGATCTGGCTGGGCCACAGGCGGAGTTGGCTTTTTCACGCCAAAGTGGCAAACCGGTGACCGATGGCATACCTGGGCTTTTTACGCCACAGGGCTATTGGAAAGCGTTTGATAATAATATCAATCAGGTAACGGAAACGCTGCGCCAAGAGGATATCTGGGTGCTGAATACCCAAACGGCATCCGCACAAAAAAGCAGCGACCTGACGAAAACGGTTCGCCAGCTTTATATGCAGGATTTTATTACCGTTTGGGATGAACTGTTGACGGATATACGGCTGGCAAATATCAGTGAGTTGAGCCAGCGCATAAACAGCGCACGTTTGCTTTCGGGCAACCCATCCCCAATGCGCAACCTACTGGTTAATATAAGAAAATACGTCACGTTGCGTGATGAGAAAAGTGACGCTGACCAGCGCTCGTTGCTAGGGAAAGCCGGGGACAAATTAAATCAGGGCGCCAATAATACGCTGGAAGCTCTATTTTCCACCCGCCCAGCCAATGCCGATGGTGATGTGTCTACACAACCGGAGCAGGTTGTCATGGCACACTTTGCTCCCCTCTTGGAGCTGGCACAGAGCCAGGGAGAAGGTAACAAGGCCATCCCATTTGATGCGGTCCTCAAACAGGTCGATGACCTTTACAGTTATCTGACCGCCGTTCAAGGGGCAACCAACAGCGGTATGGCGGTACCACCCAGCGATATTATTCCGCGGTTACAGGCCGAGTCAGGGCGCTTACCCACCCCTTTCAAACAGATGTTGCTGTCGCTGGCCATTGGGGCCAGTAGCGATGCTCAGCGCAAGGAAATGGAGAATGTCAAAAAGCGCATCAATGTCGAGGTGAGCAGCTTCTGCCACCAGGCTATCGCAGGTCGTTACCCGCTGAATCCCCGTTCAGCGCAGGATGTAACGCCTGACGATCTGGCCCGGATGTTTGCGCCCAATACTGGCCTGATGGACAATTTTTTTCGTGACAACCTCCAGGGCAAAGTCGACACCACTCGCCCTGCCTGGCGATTTACCCCAGGCGTAGATGGTAAAACCTTACCCGGCGGAGCGGGCATTCTGCCCTCGTTTCAACAGGCACAACGCATTAGAGATGCCTTCTTTGCCAACGGTACTGCGGTACCCTCTTACCGGGTTACTGTACGCCCGGTACGTATGGACAACGACATCCTGAACCTGACGCTGGATATTGATGGCCAGTTGTTCAAGTACAGTCACGGCCCACAGGTTCCTTTGGTGGTGAGTTGGCCGGGCATCCGCAATACCAATCAGGTGCATTTGCAATTGTCACTGGCTAATGGCACGACCGCCAGCATGGTGACCAGCGGGCCGTGGGCGTTAAACCGTATGGTTGACCGGGCAAAGTCAGTTGCTGGCGGCCATAATCTCAGCCGTCAGGCTACATTTAATCTGGATGGGCATAGCGTGACGTTGGAATTTACCCCCAACAGCATTCGAAATCCTTTCCAGCTACCCGCGTTTTCCTGCCCGTAGCCCGAAAGGAGATGACGATGGATCGCAACCTAAACCTAACGACGCCTATTGGCTGGTATGGAAAAATTCCAGCTGAGGGTGACTTCCTGCAGCGCCGTTTGCCCAATGCGGTGATTAACCGCTGGGCCCATTGGTTTCAAAGCGGTTTGCTGAATCTGCAACATGAATTGCCAGACAACGGCAAACACCCGTTCGGTTATGCTCCCGTGTGGAATTTTGTCATACCCGCCCCTCTGGGTAATCAGTATGTACAGATGGGGTGTTTGCTGCCTGCCCGCGATCGCGTTGGCCGCTATTACCCGGTCTGTGCCATGCGCCTGTGGGATCTGCATGATTGGCGAAAACAGCAATTGAATATCGCCGCTAATTGGTACAACCAACTCGGTCATACATTACTGAATGGCGTACGCAACGGTTTCTCTGCGGAGCAAATTGATCATGCGCTGCTCGCCATTCCAGAACTCCCCCTCCCCGTCGCCGAGGAGGAGTCAGATATTTTATCCATTATCGGTTTACCGCATCAGCCAGAAAACAGGTTGATGTGGCAACAGGCTGCCGACTGCTTTGAGCCTGCACAATACAGCAGTTTCTGGTGGACCAATCAAGCCGATGGCCACCCACTTTATACTCACGTCCACAGTGGCAACCTTACCGTGCAACTGTTTTCATTACTGTTTAACCCCAACGGCTGGTCAAGGCCTGGCCGTGGTGGGCAGTATCCTCAGCTGTTTGATTAAACGTATTTTCTTTAAAGGTAAACGGTATGGATATCGATATCCTTTTAGCGCCAATCAGCAGTGATGCTCCTTGTGGCGATAACCTAGAGTATGACGCCGACTTTCTGGCGATGGATAAAGCCTCAATAGGGAAAGCCGAACAACAGTTCGGTAGCACCATTATTCCGGCTGAATCGCCTGACTGGATGCAAGTTGAACGTTTGGCTATCACCTTGCTGACGCGCACCAAAGATCTGCGAGTGATGTTCAAACTCACACAAGCCTGGACACAAATCCGTGGCCTGCCTGGCTATGCGGACGGTTTGATGCTGATCCATCAAGCGCTGGTACGTTATTGGGAAACATTACTGCCACCGCTGGATTTTGACGGTGAAATTGATCCCCTATTTCGTATCAATGTGCTGGCCGGGTTGGGCGATAAAACCCAACTGACGTCCTGCATTCGCACCGCCAGCCTGCTGAAAAGCGCGTCCAGTGACATCTCGCTCCGCGACGCCTGTGCTCTGCTGGATGGCAGCAAACAGGAGTATCCTGGCTTCCCGGGCGGGCGTGCTCGTTTGCAGGAAGAACTCGCGCAAGAGTCACAGCCGGTATCCCAAATCCTCATCACGCTACATCAGACCTTGAATGATCTCCGCGCTGAAATCTCTCGTCATCTGGGAGAAAACGCGCTGCCGGAGATGGATAGTCTGTTGCACCTGTTCCGCACGCTCGCCCAGGCCTGTCGGCCAACGGTTGGAGCTCCGCTCCCAGCGGAGACCCCGCTGGAGGTACCCACAACGGCAATAACACCTGCGTCACCCAACGCCCCGGCTTTCAGTTGGCACAGTGTTCAGATCCAGTCGCGCGACGATGCCCGGCTCATGCTGGACAAGGTGAAGCACTACTTTAACCAACATGAACCCAGCCATCCTGCTCCCTTGATGATTGACCGGGTGCAACGGCTGATCACGCTGGACTTTATGCAAATCGTTCGCGATCTGGCTCCCGATGGTGTTAGCCAGGTAGAGACCATTCTGGGCATGCCAGGAAATGAAGAAAATCACTGACCGCCCGATGGCTCTTTGAGCGCTTTTCTCACCTGTAACAGCCTGTCCCGATGGGGCAGGCCAGAATTAGAACCCTTTCTATCCCACAGGATGGAAACGTTCTTGATAATCATTAGACGGAGTAACCCATGTCAAACTCGAAATCCCGTAGTGGACAGAAATTTATTGCCCGTAACCGCGCACCGCGTGTACAGATTGAATACGACGTTGAAATCTACGGTGCCGAGCGAAAAATCCAGTTACCTTTCGTCATGGGCGTGATGGCCGATCTCACGGGTAAGCCGCTTGAGCCGATGCCCAGCGTCGATGAGCGTAAATTCCTGCAGATTGATATTGATAACTTTGATGAACGCCTGAAGTCATTGAAGCCGCGCGTTGCCTACCAGGTAGAAAATACCCTGACGGGCGATGGGCAGTTGAACGTTGATCTCACATTTGAAAGCATGGATGATTTTTCACCCGCCGCTATCGCCCGCAAAGTTGATGCCCTGGATAACCTGCTGGAAGCACGCACTCAGCTTTCCAACCTACTTTCCTATATGGATGGCAAGAACGGCGCAGAGCAGTTGATCTCCCAGATCCTGCAAAATCCCGAGCTGCTGAAATCCCTGAGTAAAGCCCCCAACCCTACCGCAAAAGATGACAACAACGAACGTAAGGATTAATCGATGAGTAACTCGCCTCAGCAGCAACAAACGTTGCAGACCACCGAAGCTTTCTCCAGCGATGAATTCAGTGAGCTGTTGAATAAAGAGTTTCGGCCAAAAACCGATCAGGCCAAAGAAGCCGTAGAAATCGCGGTAAAAACGTTAGCCCACCAGGCATTGGAAAATACGGTCACGGTTTCTGCCGATGCCTACCGCACCATTCAGGCGTTGATCGCTGAAATTGACGAGAAGCTCTCGCAACAGATCAACAAAATTATCCACCACGAAGATTTCCAGACCTTGGAAGGTGCCTGGCATGGCCTGCATTATCTGGTCAACAACACCGAGACGGATGAAATGCTGAAAATCCGCTTCATGAGCATTTCCAAAAAGGAGTTAGGGCGCACGCTGAAACGCCATAAGGGCGTGGGCTGGGATCAAAGCCCGGTATTCAAAAAAATCTACGAGGAAGAATACGGTCAGTTTGGGGGGGAACCCTTTGGCTGCCTGGTTGGAGACTACTTTTTTGACCACAGCCCGCAAGACGTCGAATTGCTGGGTGAGATGGCCAAGATTGGCGCGGCGTCCCACTGCCCGTTCATCACCGGTACCGCCCCCAGCGTGATGCAGATGGAGTCATGGCAAGAACTCTCCAATCCGCGCGACCTGACGAAAATTTTCCAAAACACCGAATATGCTGCCTGGCGCAGCCTGCGAGAATCTGAGGATGCACGTTATCTTGGCCTGGCCATGCCACGTTTTCTGGCTCGCCAGCCCTACGGTATTCGCACTAATCCGATTGATGAGTTCGATTTTGAGGAAGAGACCGACGGTACCACCCACAATCATTACACCTGGACCAACGCAGCCTATGCCATGGCGGCCAACATCAACCGTTCCTTCAAGGAATACGGTTGGTGTACCTCAATCCGCGGCGTAGAGTCCGGCGGTTCGGTAGAAAATCTGCCCTGTCACACCTTCCCAAGCGACGATGGCGGTGTCGATATGAAGTGCCCTACGGAGATTGCCATCAGCGATCGTCGTGAAGCCGAACTGGCTAAAAATGGTTTCATCCCGCTGATACACCGTAAAAACTCTGATTTTGCCGCCTTTATCGGCGCTCAATCACTGCAAAAACCGGCAGAGTATTATGACGCGGACGCCTCGGCCAACGCACAGCTTTCAGCACGGCTGCCCTACCTGTTTGCCTGCTGTCGCTTCGCGCACTATCTCAAGTGTATCGTTCGTGACAAAATCGGCTCTTTCCGTGAGCGCGACGATATGGAACGCTGGTTGAATGATTGGATAATGAACTACGTTGATGGGGATCCGGCCAACTCCTCACAAGAAACCAAATCACGCAAACCCCTGGCTGCAGCCGAAGTTCTGGTGGAGGAAATCGAAGATAACCCGGGCTACTACAGCGCTAAATTCTTCCTGCGCCCGCATTATCAACTGGAAGGTTTAACGGTCTCACTGCGTCTGGTCTCAAAACTGCCTTCGCTGAAACAGAACGAAGCATAATTGACGGTGTCGGGTTGTGGTATGCAGCCCGGCATAAATAAAAGATAAAAACACTTCAATTTTATTTAAACACTTTATATTTAACCGAAAAACTCTATACCCAAAGTACTTGGAGTTGCAGTTAGGCCGTAAGAGCGTGAGTTCCCAGGAGCTTACTCCAGTAAATGACTGGGATGAGCGCACGCAGCCAATTGCGCTGCAACTTCAAGTAATAAGGGTATACATGTTGACCTACTTGGTTATAATCAAGGACGACTATGGCACTATCATTCACTCAACTTTGGAATAACCATCCTTATCCTGATAGCCCCTGTGATAGCACTTTTATTAATCAATGTGCGATAAGAATGGGTGTCGCTTTAGAGAAGTCCGGCATTAATATTCACACTTTCCACGGGGCCAAGTGTTATCAAAACTTCAAGCATAGCCCCAGACATATTCTTCGGGCACAAGAGTTAGCCAATTGGTTGTTGAGCAGACAAGATCTGGTTGGAAAGGTCGCAAAGAAAAAGAAAGTTAGCCAGAATGATTATATTGGTAAAAAAGGTATCGTATTCATTAAAGATGGATGGGGTTCTACCGATCACATTGATGTTTGGGATGGCAGTAAAATGTTAATGAAAGGGGGAAGCCCTGATTATTTTACCTTGGGAACTGAAGTTTGGTTCTGGGAGTTATTATGACAAGAGTAAAAAAACACACTATTTCTGCTGTTTTATTTTACTTATTTAGCAACCCTTGTTATGCGACAGAAGTTGTCACCGATAACTTTACGTTTAAAGGTCATGAAATAGCATTGGCACAGGTTAAAGACCATTGCCAGTTGAATATTTCATCTTCCACGGTAAAAAAAATATATCCTTTAACGCTCACAACACCTTGTTATTTTCTGCGTAACATAAACGCAGAGCCACAAAAATATCGTTACTCCGATGTAAACATCGAAGCCACATTCATTATTTCTGGTAATCCGGTAACGAAAGACGAACGGGAAACCTGGAATCTTCCCCCGGAGATACAGTGTGGAATGCAAGGTCAAGGATTGCTTTTTGATGGCACTCATTTTAGTATTAGCGAGAAAAAATTGAATAATTTATTACTTTGTAAAGACAAGGGCACCGATGAGAAAAATTATTGGATGCTAAGTCATTAAATATATGACGATATAATTTCAGCAAGCGAACAGGTGCCCCCAATCGCCGTTTTACAACTTATATTAAGTAGATAAATTCTATACCCTATGGATTTCAAGTTGCAGCTAGGCGACAAGCTTACTCATCCCCAGGAGCTTACTTGAGTAAGTGACTGGGGTGTGTAAGCGCAGGTAACAACGCTGCAGCTTGAAAGACGACGGGTATAAACCGTCAGAGATTTAAATTATGAGAAAAAAACCTTATTACCTGACATCATTGGCGGCAATACTATTCTTCATTGCGGCTCAGGTAACTGTTCAGGCTCAGCAAGCCCCGATTCAGCATTTAACCCCCGATGACGTTAATCTGAAAGGTGAAGACTTTTTCAATTTATATCGTGGTACAAACCAGCAGGAAAAAGAGAAGGTCCAGCTTTATCTGTTGGGAGTGCTGGATGCTACTGAAGGCAAAGTCTGGTGCCAGTATAGCCAACTGCAAACCATCACCCTGCAGGAGTTTGTATTCGAATACTTTAAAAAACTGCCTCATGAACAATTGACGCTAAGAGCATCGGATCTGATTGAAGCTGCAATGGTGAAAAATTTCCCATGCAAAGGAGGAAATCGATGAAGCCGTTGTGGCCAGAATGAGGTTGGAAAAATGTAGAAATACGCGCATATCAAAATTAAAAAATCTGCACAAGGCATTCTCATTGAGTAACTTTAATTATTCAATGCGCAATAAGTTAAGCTTGATATTGACCTGAAACATCAAGCTTAATAACCGAACCGACAGTTAAATCGGTATTTAATGGGTGCATAGCACATGGACATTCACGATTTTCATTACCAAAATTATAACTCCTGCTGCTATTGCCTGAACGTTTCAACGCAAGTTGATATTCTCAAAACTTAATAAGAGTGAAAAATCATGGCTATTGATATGTTCCTGAAGGTTGAAGGTGCCAACGGTGAATCAAAAGACTCCAACCATAAAGGATGGACCGACATTATTTCTTTTTCTTGGGGTGCATCTCAGCCAGGTAATATGGGTGTAGGTGGCGGAGGCGGGGCGGGTAAAGTCTGCTTTAACGATCTGCATGTTAATGCATTGGTCGATAAGTCAACGCCAGCGTTGTTAAAACACTGCGCCAGCGGTAAGCACCTGGGTAAAATTGAACTTTCTATCTGTAAAGCCGGTGGTGGCCAGGTTGAGTATGTCAAAATCACCTTGGAGGATGTACTGGTTACCTCTGTGCAATACACCGGTTCTGATGGTGAGGATACCGTTGGCGTAAATTACGCCTTCCAGGCAGCGAAAGTTAAACAGCAATACTGGGAGCAAAGCGATAAAGGCGGTAAAGGTGCGGAAAGCAGCGCCGGTTGGAATATCAAAGAAAACAAAGAGTCTTAACACCACAAAAAACCTCCCCTTACGGGGAGGTTTTTTATCTATTGAATAATGTCGTTTTGACCAAGTTAGGCATGTTACTGACGCAACAGTCTGTATCGTACACGAGAACCCATTTACCGTTAAATGCAATTAAAATCGATGATTTATATCATTAAGCCACCAGCATTAATACGACATTGCATTACACCTTAATCAGCAGGAATGCCTTATGCGATTTTCTATTGTAAAAAATAAAAATGGTCAGGTGCCGCCACAAAGTAGCTGTGATTTTCTGCCGCCTGGCGGAACAATAGGCCGTAGCGTGGATAATAATCTGGTGCTGCCGGACGAAGAAAGAGCAATATCTCGCTTACAGGCAATCGTACATATTTCAGCTGAGGGTGAATGCCGGATCACCAACCGTGGCAATGTGACCAACGTACAGCTTAATAATATTCCACTGGAACGTGGCCGCCAGGTTGAATTGCAGGATGGAGACGTCTTGGGGATCGATGACTATCAAATTCAGGTCAGCAGCCTGCAGCAACCCGTAGTTCCTGTTTCTGCTCCGGCCGTGGCCCCCTCAGTTACTGGCACCATAGATATCAAGCCAACCGTTGCTCCCCCCGCAAAGCAGCCAAACGCGGCAACTGTACCCAATGAAATCTGGGATAGCCTGATACAAGAATTCACGCCAGAAGAGACTCCGCCCGCGCTGGCCGCGTATAACGAAAATCATCACCCCTTACTGGACACGCCACACGTTGAGCTGAACCCGAACAACCCGCTGGAACAACTGACCAACAATATTGAACTGCACCAGTTGCAATCCAGACAGACCGACCCGGCGACGTTATTCAATTCTGACACCACATTCGACCGGGACCCTATTCTGGCCGATAGCACGCCTAGCGCCCTGCTGGCGGAGAATCGTTCGCCCAAGCATACTGCAGAACCGACTCCCTCAAGGGGAAATCACGCTGATGAGCAAGAACTGGATCCCCTGGCTCTGTTTGGCGTATCGTCATCGCCCATCGCGTCTGGCTCCCAAAACAGCGATGACCCGCTGGGCCTGATGATCACTGGTGCCGAACCCTTGGCAGAAGTTCCATTATCTCCCATGCCGGAACACCCTATCGCGACACCAGAACCTGTATTAGCCGCAGTGCCGACGCCTACAGCCCCCACCAGCCAGCAAGGGGTGATATCAAGGCCGGTACCGGAAGCACCATCGTTGCATCAGCAACCCGCGCCATCGGCTGCGATCCCCCAACCTGAATCGCCCAAGCTTCAAACACCGGCTGCGCCAGCACACCCCCGTCATCACTCAGGGAGTCGGTTAGGAAATCGCTTAGGGATCGATCCTGTCGCCTACTCGGCAGAGCAGCCACAAAGCGCTCCGGCCTCTAATGGTGAAATGCTGGAAGGGCCATTACTCAGCGCGCTGCTGCAAGGGCTCGGGCTGGATGACTTACAAACACAGCCACACTTTGACGAGCAACAGCTACATCAGGTTGGCCGATTGTTAAGTCTGTTTTCACAGGGTACGGTTGCCTTGCTCTCGTCCCGCTCCATCCTTAAACGCGGTGTGAAAGCCGAAATGACCATGATCCTGGATGAAGCCAATAACCCGTTCAAATTATTACCCTCAGGCAAAACCGTGCTGATGCAAATGTTTGGCAGCAAAATGCCTGGTTTTATGCCACCAGAACAATCGGTACGAGATGCGCTGATCGACCTGCAGGCTCACCAGCTAGGTATGATCGCCGGTATCCGGGCGCTTATCGCCGCCATGTTGCAATCCTTTAACCCAGAACGCCTGGAAGAGGAAGCCCGCCATGAAGGTGCCCTACCCCGGCTGACTTTCCCCTCCAGCCGTAAAGCCGCACTGTGGGATTACTTCGTTAAAAGCTATCAGCAAACCTCCGGTGAACTTGAGGATGATTTCCATACTCTGTTTGGTGAGGCTTTCCTGCATGCCTATGGTGTCGAAGTAAACCAATACAAAGACTCACAGACTAAACCGGATGATCAATGAATATCACTATAGCCTCGACCTCCAATCAGGGAGAACGCGCAACCAATCAAGATCAGATCGGTGAGGTAGTCGGTCCTCGCTCCGCCTGTTTTGTGGTCTGCGATGGCATTGCCGGTCTGCCCGGTGGAGAGATTGCAGCCAAAGTGGCTCGCGATACCATCTTGCTGAATTTTGATGGTGAAAAGCACATGGATGCTCAAAGCATCCGCCAATATATTGCCCATGCCAACCATGCTATCCGCCAACAACAGCTGCAATCTGCCCAATACGGCAAGATGGGCACCACGTTAGTGAGCCTGTTTATCGATCGCGATTACCAACTCGCTTACTGGGCGCATGCAGGTGATAGCCGCCTGTATCTGTTTCGCCGTGGCTATGTCTATGCCACGACTCGCGACCACAGCCTGGTTCAACAAATGGCGGATGCGGGTTATCAAACCAACGGGATCAACAGCAATCTCCTGTACTTCGCCTTAGGGTTGAGTGAGGAGCGTGACGCTACCTATGGCGACGTACTGCAACTGGAGGACGGCGACGTTTTCCTGCTCTGTACCGACGGCTTCTGGCACAACTTTACCCAAGACGAGCTGGAGCAGTCGCTACATATGGTGAACTCCCCCGGCGAATGGCTCTCTCTGATGCAGCAAGCCTGGGATAAAAACGGCAATGCCACCAGCTCTGATAACTACAGTGCAATTGCCGTCTGGATTGGATCGCCGCAAGAAACCACCTTGTTGCACTCACTCACCGATGCTGAGCGTTTTCTTTCCCACAAGTAATTCGAATTACGCCAAGGCCTACTATGAAATATTGGATACCCGGGATTATTGCCCTGATGATGATACCTGCTGTACACGCTGAAAATTACCGGCTGGTACACTCCCCTACCCTGAAACTTGAAGTCTTCATTGATGATGTCAATAACAGCAAACCCGAAAGCTGGTGCGCAAACAGCATCCCGCTGCGCATCACCTCGGCACAGAGTAAAGACGCTCAGATCCTGAGCGATTTTCTGCCACGTGTGGGTAGCCTGTTAGAAAAACAGTGCCCCAAGGTGGCAGAACTCCCCTGGATATTGGCCGACAAACAGGGAAATAAAATAGCGTCAGGCAATGCGAAAAAAAATCAACAGTGGAAACCGGTGGTCCAGCCGCCTGAGGCGGCTAAATCATCTGGTAGCACCGTTCCGGCAGCGGTTGCCGTGACTTCGCCTTTAGCCACCACAGACACGATTGCGTCTTTTGCGCTACCACAAGGCTGCCAGTTCCGCACCTATTGGAACGACCTGGCCAGCGACAGCACAATATTCATCCCCAGTTCTGATGCACTTCACTGCGATACCGATGGTTTATTAAACGGGCATGGCACGATTATCATCCAGTTGGACGGTGCCAAACAGACGCAAAACGTCGTCTTTTATCAGGGATATCCGCTGCTCAATATCACTACGGGCGATCGTCCGCTAAGAGTGGTCAGTGTCAATGCCCAACGCCTGATCCTCGGGGACTCGGACAATTTCCTGGTGTTGCCCTTTGACCGGCAATCACACGCCTGGGCATTCCAGGGTGAGGTGATTATTGAAATGGCACGCGAGCAGGCAGCCGATCAAGTTGAAGTCGGTCAGAAAGTCATGCTCGTCCACAGTGCCTGGCGGCCATTGGTTACCAAACCAGGGATGCCTTTCACCTTCCGCTTAGTAGAAACATTGGCGGTTGAGCGTGTTGATCCCGCCAGCGGCAGCTACCTGTCCATTAATAATGTTACCTATTGATTTAAAAGGAACATATTATGAAATCTTTAACAAGAATGTTGCAGGAAAACACCCTAAGCGACGCGATTGTCCAACTGGAAACCGATATCAGAGCCCATCCAACCGATGCCGATCTACGTGCCGCACTGGTGCAGTTACTGTGCCTGATGGGCAACTGGCAACGGGCCAGAATGCAATTAAAATCCTGGCAAGCCCTGAAACCTATCGCTCAGCCAACAACCTATTTGTTAATGCAGTCTGTAGAGGCAGAGCTACAGCGTCAGGCGGTGTTCGCCGGCCAGGCAACGCCTATGTGGCTAAACACCGCAGAAAGCTGGATGACGCAGATGCTCCGGGCATTACACCATGACTTACGGGGTGAAATCGGCCAGGCTGAAACCGTGCGCGATCGGGCGCTGGAAGAGGCCATGGTCAGCAGCGGCCAACTTACCTGCACCAGCGGTGACGAGCAGAAAACCGACACATTTAGCTGGCTGACGGACGGAGATGGACGCCTGGGGCCAATCTGTGAGTTAGCCTTGAATGGAGGCTATTACTGGCTACCCTTCACCGCCATTGCCGAAATCCAGTTCCAGGCACCGCAAAGTGTGATCGATCTGGTCTGGAGCCACGCTCTGGTTCGTTTAGTCGATGGGCGTGAACAAGTTTGCCAGTTGCCGGTCCGTTACC
>NZ_JBKJYW010000137.1:0-6068 GCF_046715635.1 Serratia sp. (in: enterobacteria) | reverse complement strand
GTGTGCCCAGCTCAGTGGGAAAAAGGCAAAGCAGGTATGGGCGCATCTCCAGACGGCGTAGCTAAATACCTGTCTGAGAACGCTTCCAAGCTGTAATTTCAGCCTGTAAGTGTCAGAACCGGTCAGCTCTGCTGGCCGGTTTTTTTTATGCCCAAAATCGGTGCAATCGCCCCCCTCCAGTGCAATATTCCTCTGTTTCGCTTCACGTTTTTCACTCTGCCTGCCGCCGTATTCCCGATTCGTAGCTACTCTTCATAGGTTGGCCCGCGCCTTGCAACACCTGCGGGACAACTAAAACACAGGGATCAAACAGGAGTCGCTATGTTTTTGCAAAAATGGAGTCAACCGCTGACCTTGACGGCCTTGCTGGTCAGCAGCCCGCTGTATGCCGCCTCAAACCCGGCGGTGGAAGCGCAAAATGGCATGGTGGTCACCTCGCAACATCTGGCCTCACAGGTCGGCGTAGATATTCTCAAAATGGGTGGCAACGCGGTGGATGCTGCGGTCGCGGTCGGCTATGCCCAGGCGGTAGTTAATCCCTGCTGTGGCAATATCGGCGGCGGCGGTTTCATGACCCTGCACCTGGCCGATGGCACCGATACCTTTATCAACTTCCGTGAAACCGCTCCGGCAGCGGCCAGTGCCAATATGTATCTGGATGCGGACGGTAAGGTGAAAAAAGACGCCAGCCTGTACGGTTATCTGGCCGCTGGCGTGCCGGGAACGGTGCTGGGGATGGAGACCACACGTAAAAAGTACGGCAAGCTGAGCCGCGAACAGGTGATGGAACCGGCCATCAGGCTGGCCCGTGAGGGCTTTATCCTGACGCGTGCTGATACCGATATTCTCGACACCACCGTTGCACGCTTCAAACAAGACCCGGAGTCGGCCAAAATCTTCCTGCGCAAAGACGGCTCTGCGCTACAACCGGGCGATCGCCTGGTGCAAACCGACTTGGCCAACACGCTGGAAGCCATCGCCAAAGAAGGCACCTCCGCCTTCTATCAGGGCAAGATCCCGCAGGCGGTTGAAGCCGCCGCCAAACAGGGTGGAGGCATCCTCACCGCCGCCGACTTCTCCAACTACCAAGTCACCGAGACGTCACCCATAACCTGTAGCTATCGCGGTTATAAATTCGTCTCTGCGCCCCCGCCCAGCTCCGGCGGCGTGACGCTGTGCGAGATCCTCAATATCGTTGAGGGTTACGATCTGAAAAGCATGGGCTTTAACTCGGCTGCAACCATCCACACCATGACCGAGGCGATGCGCCATGCCTATATGGACCGCAATACCTATCTCGGCGACCCCGAATTTATCAAGAACCCGATCGATCGGCTGGTGAGCAAAAGCTATGCCGATAAGATCCGTCAGAAAATCGTCGCCAATCAGGCCACGCCTTCTGCCAATGTACAACCGGGGATGGAACCGCACGAAAAGCCGGAAACCACCCACTATTCGATTGTCGACCATGAAGGGAATGCCGTATCAACCACCTATACCGTCAATGGCCGCTTCGGTGCCGTGGTAATCGCACCGGGCACAGGCTTCTTCCTCAACGATGAAATGGATGACTTTACCGTCAAGGTTGGCGAGAAAAATCTCTATGGTCTGGTACAGGGAACGGCCAACGCCATCGCCCCCGGTAAGCGCCCACTATCCTCCATGAGCCCTACGCTGGTGACCAAAGACAACAAAATCTTTATGGTGCTCGGCTCGCCTGGCGGTTCACGCATCATTACCATCACGATGCAAACCGCGCTGAACGTGATCGATCATGGCATGGCCCCGCAGGAAGCGGTGGATGCCCCAAGGATCCATCATCAGTGGTTGCCGGACGAGGTCTATTACGAGCAGCGCGGCGTCTCTACCGATACGCTGAAAATCCTCAACGAGATGGGTTACAAGATGGTTGAACAAACCCCTTGGGGCGCTGCCGAACTGATTCTGGTGGGATTGCCGGGCGCGGCGGGTGTGAGCCCGGGCAATTCGGGCAATGACTCTGCCGTTTCTGGACGCGTACGTGAGGGCTACCTGTACGGAGCCAACGACGTACGCCGCCCGGCAGGATCGGCTGTAGGATATTGAGGGATCTGGTTTACCCGCCAATTGGCGGGTAAACCTTTAGCCAACTTTAACCACGTAACCGCCACACGCTGGCCGACTCGGCCGCTAGCTGCAACCGCAGGCCACCTTCCTGCGCAACCCGTTCTCCTTCCCCTTCCACAAGCTGCCATTTCCCTTCTCGCAACAGCGGGCTATAAGGCAGTTCGACTTCTCCGGCCTCGCTACGCTGCAACGCTACCAGTACCTGCTCCCGCTGGTAAGTACGCACAAACACCAGCGTTTCCCCTTGCGCATACAACACCTGGCAGCTGCCACGGCGTAACGCCTTACTCTGCTTACGCAGTGCCGTCAGGCGGCTGAACAAGGTCAACAGTGGCCGATCCCATTGGCTTTCGTCCCAAGGGAACGTCTTGCGGCAGAAGGGATCGTTGCCGCCATCCAGACCAATCTCATCGCCGTAGTACAGGCAAGGTACGCCAATCCATGCCAGCAGCCACACCGCCGCCATCTGCATCCGGCGCGGGTTGTTGTCCAGCAAAGTCAGGAAACGCGCCGTGTCATGGCTATCCAACTGATTAAACTGGATCAGTTGGCGGTTATGGGGCAATCCGGCCCGGTAACCGTCCATCCACTGCGCACAATCGGCCGCATTCAGCAGCACCGGATGATAAGCCACATCGACACCGGCCAGAAACGCCCGCACCGGCAAGGCAAAGCCCATATAGTTCATGGCAGCGTCTTCAACTCCGGCATGTAGCCAGCGGCGCGCATCGCCAAAATGTTCGCCCAGCACGTAGGCATCTGGGTTTTCTTGCTTGATTGCCTGATACATTCCGGCCAGGTGATGTAGGTTCCCCGCTGCACCGCCGTTTTCCCCCAGCATATGCACCACATCCAAGCGCCAGCCGTCGATGCTGTACGGTGGGCGTAACCAATGGCGTACCACGCTGTTGTCCGCCCGATAAATAGTATCGACCACCTGCGGTTCGGCAAAGTTGAGCTTGGGCAGATTGGTGTTACCCTTCCAGCTCAGCACGTTACCGTCCGGATAGAAGTTGAACCAGCCACGATACGGGGAATCGGGATGGTGGCACGCCCCCCCCTCTGCCTGTTGATAACGATCGAACCACGGATGGGAGTCACCGGTGTGGTTAAACACGCCATCCAGTACCAGTTTCATCCCCACCTTGTGAGTACTTACTCGCAAACGCAGCAATGCGTCATTACCGCCGAAGTGGCGATCGACCTGATAATAATCTTCGGTGTCGTACTTATGGACGCTGGGTGAGGTGAAAATCGGGTTCAGATACAGGGCGGTTACGCCGAGCCGCTGCAAATAGGGCAGCTTCTCACTGATGCCGTCCAGATCGCCACCGTAGAAAGTCGAAGCAGCATGCTCATCTTCCAGCGGGTGCAACCAGTCACGGCGTATCACATCGCAACCGGCTGCATGATGGTGATAACTGCCACTCTGGATGCCATGTTCCCCGCCGCTGCTGGCAAAACGATCCGGGAAGATCTGATAAAATACCTGATCTGCCACCCAGCCTGGGCTGCTATCTGGCTCATCTACGGCAAACTGAGCCAGTTGCCCCGGCGGGATCAGTGACCAGCCTTGCGGGCCAAACCACTGCTGTCGATCGGCCCACAGCAGTTTAAAACAGTAGCGCCGTACCGGTTCCCCTTCGTGCAGCGTCAGGCTGGCCTGATAGTGCCACAGCCCCTCTACCGCCTTCGGCTTCATGATCAGCAACCACTCTTCATTGTCCGGCTCGACGCGTAGAAAGACCTGTTCAGGCAACTCATCACTTTGTAACCACAAAGCGATCTCCAGACGCTGCCCCTTATTCACCACGAAAGGTGGAACCGGCTGATGCCAGGCATTTAGCATGAATTTTCTCCTGATGTAGCAAACCCAATCGACGACGAATGCAATGCCACGCACCATGCCACGTTGTATGCCTTTCTCCCTCCTCTTTCAGTCATAAACTCGGGGGATGAGCCGAGGGGTGGAGATGCTGATTTACAATGTAAAAGTGGGTAAACAGACACATATCATGCCCAATAACCTTTAGGCTAATGGGTTTTTAGCATTCTTGGATGTTTTTTTACGTACTTTGGAGGGAGCGGGCATGCAACAACAAATAAGGCAATGGCTGGAGAGCATTGGGCTGGAGTTCACCGACATGATGTCACTGGCGATGGTGCTTGGGCTGATCGTACTGATTTCCGTGGTGATCCATCTGGTGCTGCACCGCGTGGTGCTGACCGCTATCCAGCGTCGTGGTCAACACTCACAGCATCTCTGGCAACAGGCCATCACCCAACATAAACTCTTCCAGCGCGCCGCCCTGCTGTTGCAAGGGGTGATCATCAATATGCAGGCGGTGCTGTGGTTGCATAATGGCAGCCAGACCCAGGCAATTATCGTCACTGCGGCACAGGTATGGATCCTGCTATTTTCCCTGCTGACGTTGTTCTCACTGCTCGACACGCTGTTGACGCTGATGCGCCAAAGCCCGCTTGCCAA
Source organism: Serratia sp. (in: enterobacteria) (assembly GCF_046715635.1). Classification (GTDB taxonomy): domain Bacteria; phylum Pseudomonadota; class Gammaproteobacteria; order Enterobacterales; family Enterobacteriaceae; genus Chania. The sequence continues at coordinate 1,474 of NZ_JBKJYW010000137.1, read as the reverse complement.
TCAGCTTCCGCTGCGTGGCATCTTCCAGGGCGTGAAACTGGTCGCCGCCATCTTTATTGGCATCATGATCATCTCTCTGCTGATGGGCCGCTCACCGTTGCTGTTACTCAGCGGTTTGGGAGCCATGACGGCCGTCTTGATGTTGGTGTTTAAAGATCCCATTCTCGGCCTGGTCGCCGGGATCCAGCTTTCCGCCAACGATATGCTGAAAATCGGCGATTGGCTGGAGATGCCTAAATACGGCGCCGACGGTGCGGTGACCGATATCGGCCTGACCACGGTCAAGGTCAGAAACTGGGACAACACCGTCACCACCATTCCCACCTACGCGCTGATCTCCGATTCGTTCAAGAACTGGCGTTCAATGTCTGAATCCGGTGGCCGCCGCATCAAGCGCAGCATCAATATCGACACCACCAGCGTCCACTTCCTGACGTCAGAAGAGCAGGAGCGCCTCAACCGCAACCCACTGTTGCAACGCTATCTGAACGATAAAACCCAGGAGCTGGGTAAGTATAACCAGCAGAGCGAGGTGGATCTCAGTTCACCGCTTAACGGCCGCCGCCTGACCAACGTCGGTACTTTGCGCGCCTATCTGGTAGCCTATTTACGTTCGCACCCGGGTATCCATCAGAATATGACGCTGATGGTGCGCCAATTGGCCCCAACGCCGGAAGGGTTACCGCTGGAGATTTACGCCTTTACCAACACCACGGTGTGGGCTGAGTACGAAGGAATTCAATCGGATATCTTCGATCATCTGCTGGCGGCGATCGGCGAATTTGATCTGCGCATCCACCAGACGCCAAGCGGCAACGATATGCGCAGCATGCTGGCAAACCTGCAGTCCACGCCTAACCATCCCTGACGTAACCTGACGAAATTATTTCTGTTGGTAATTAACTTCAACCGATTGCCAACAGATATCTCCTATGACTTTCTTTCTGCTGCCGAATGGCTATAAATACGTTCACGCCATTTTACCGTTCGGAGCAGGCATCTTGCAGACATCGTCAAAACACCGTCTGATTACCCTCTTGGCCACGCTGATGTTTGCTGGCTACCTGCATAGCGCCACGCTGGATGAAAGCCAGATGAACCGCACATTGCAACCGGCGCTCTGCGCCTTGAGCAGCAGTATGATGGATATTCGTGAAGCACTGGCGCGCTGTGCCGGAGAAGGGAAGGAAGAGCGATTATGCGAAAACAATCCGGTGATGGAGATCAGGGCCACCGGTGATGGCGATACGGAAGAGGAAAACACACTAATACGGTAGTGAGGAGCGTTGGCTTCAATATTACGCCCCTCACCCTAACCCTCTCCCACAGGGAGAGGGGACCGATCGAGTTCGTTGATTGCTTTGCGTAATACCTTGCCTTTCTTGTTCTTACCCTCTGCTTTCCGAAACTGCACGGGCTAACTACGCGCTCAGGACAGCTCCCTCTCCCTGTGGGAGAGGGTTGGGGTGAGGGG
>NZ_JBKJYW010000136.1:0-5335 GCF_046715635.1 Serratia sp. (in: enterobacteria) | reverse complement strand
AAAAGATCAGCGGAGTGAGGGTCTCACGCAGGATATTGCCGCTGCGCCACTGGGTAACGCTGGCATAGCTGGCGTTTAAAATCATGACCGCCGCCGAAGTCGCCACGGCAATATGCATCGCCTGATCGGCATGATTGCCGGAGGCGGAAACCACATGATAGACGAAAGGCACCACCACAAAGCCGCCGCCAAAACCAAACAGAATGGTGGTCATACCGGTCAAAAAGCCGGTAAACAGCACCAGTAAAATATCAGCCATCCCCCTGCCACTCCTCAATGTCGTTGGTCAGCTAGCAGGATAGGCGGCCACGTTATGGCTTGTATGCTATCATCGGTCAACTATCATTGCGTTTCGGCCAAAATGATAAGGCAGGCTATGCGCAATACCTCCATCAATTCCCTCGATCACACGCCAAGAACGGTGATTGCCATTGGCACCGACTATCCACCGGACTATCTACTGCCCTTGCATAGCCACCGGCGCGCACAACTGCTGTATGGTGCCACCGGCGTGATGCAGGTATTTACCCGGCAGGGAAATTGGGTGGTGCCACCACAGCGCGCCGTATGGATCCCGCCGCAGGTCGCACATGAAGTCAGGATGATGGGAGTGAGCACTCGCAGCCTGTATATCGAGCCGGACGCGCTGATCGCGCCCATCGCCGAGGTGTGTCAGGTGGTGAGCGTAACCCCGTTGATGCGCCAGTTGCTGATGGCCGCCGTCGATATGCCGCTGGAGTATCAGCAGGAAGGACGGGATGGGGCTTTGGTGGCGCTGCTGCTGCATGAGATTGCCCAGATGCAGGCATTGCCACTGCATATTCCCCTGCCGGAAGATCCCCGGCTCAGCGCTCTGTGCCAAACCTTTTTACGCCAGCCAGACGCTCACGCTCCACCTGGGCTTTGGGCCGCCAGCCTGTATATGAGCCTACGCACCTTTAGCCGTTTTTTCCGCAAGCAGACCGGGATGTCATTTTCGCAGTGGCGTCAGCGAGCCTGTGTGGTATTGGCGCTGGCACGCCTGGCAGCGGGCAACAGCGTTACCCAGGTGGCCATTGAGTTGGGCTATGAGAGCAGCGCGGCCTTTTCGGCGATGTTTCGCCGGGTGTTAGGGCTGGCGCCGTCTTCTTATTTGGGGTGAGTGGGTGGGGTCGCACATATTCGACCGTAGGGGCACCGCATGCTGCGCCCGTTTAACAGCATGCAGCCCCTATATTGTGAGTCCGGTGTAGACGTTTAGCGGAATTTTTTGTGATTGGCATCGCGGGTTTGCTTGAAGCCCTGTGCCACTTTACGCGCGTCCTCCAGCTTGCCCTGATTCGCCAACGCCATTGACTGATCGATCTGCCCGATCAACGTCGCCAGCCCTTGACGAAATTCCTTCATCTCCGGGCTGTCTGGCGCTTTGCTTTCCAACTTCGGCGGTGTGCCTTTTTGGGCATCCGTGGCCGCAGCACGCATATTCTGCAGGCTCTGCTTGAAGGTATCGGTAGAATCGGTTTTCAATACAATTTTGTAATTGGCGGCCAGGGTATCCATATCATCGGCCAGATCGGCAGCCATCGCCCATGAACTGGCTCCCAGCAGCGTCAGTGCTGCCAACACTTTCAATGTCTTCCTCATGCTCACCTTCCCGTTATTGTTTTAGTTAACCCGTTATAAACATAGGCATGGAACGGTAAAACCGATACCTGATATTTGTAAGGAAGGTTGAAGCGGGGAGTTGGGAGGAGCCGAGATACCCCACACCCTAACACTCTCCCAAAAGGAGAGGGAACCGATCGAGTTAAGCTGAAAGTATCATGATTCTTCATGAGCACCGGCTTATTTACCTTGGATGAGGGGGCGATCGAGGTTGCTGATATTGCCTCTTTACTTCCCAAAAAGCAGAGGCTAACAGCTCCCTCTCCCTGTGGGAGAGGGTTGGGGGGGAGGGAGATTACTGCCCAGCGATCTTCATTTCTGGCAGCAGCACGGAACCGCACTGGATATTGCTGCGCAGTTCGATATCGCTGCCGATGCTGACGATATTGCGCAGCATATCTTTCAGGTTACCGGCAATGGTGATCTCGCTGACCGGATATTGGATCTCACCGTTTTCTACCCAGAAGCCAGAAGCCCCGCGTGAGTAATCGCCGGTAATACCGCTGACGCCCTGCCCCATCAGTTCGGTGACCACCAGGCCGGTGCCCAACTGTTTGAGCATGCCCGCAAAGTCATCGCCCTGCCCGGCAATACGCCAGTTATGGATCCCGCCTGCGTGGCCAGTGCTATGCAGCCCCAGTTTGCGCGCGGCGTAGCTGGTCAGCAGCCAGGTTTCCAGTACACCGTCTTTGACGATGTCACGGCGCTGGGTGCGTACGCCTTCACTGTCGAACGGCGTAGACGCCAGCCCTTTCAGCAAGTGCGGGTGTTCTTCAATGGTCATCCACTCCGGCAGGATCTGTTTACCCAACGAATCCAGCAGGAAGGTGGACTTGCGATAAACGCTGCTACCGCTGATAGCCCCGACCAGGTGGCCAAACAGACCGGTTGCCACTTCTGAGGCGAACAGCACTGGAGCCTTCATGGTTGACAGCTTACGTGGGGAAAGACGTGCCAACGTGCGGCGGGCACATTCCTGGCCGACCCACTCAGGGCTGGCCATATCGCCCATCGCCCGGCCAATGGTATAGGCGTAATCCCGCTCCATATCGCCATCATGCTCGGCAATCACACAGCTGGAGAGCGAGTGGCGGCTGTAGCAATAGCTTTGCAGCATACCGTGGCTGTTGCCGAAAACCTTGATACCGTAATGGCTGTTGAAGCTGCCGCCTTCGGTATTGGTAATCCGCTTGTCGGCAGCCAGCGAAGCCTGCTCGGCGCGGGCTGCCAACTCGATACCGCGTTCGGCATCCAGTTCTGTGGGGTGGAACAGGTCCAGATCCGGTGCGTCAAACGCCAGCAGATCTTTTTCCGCCGGGCCAGCGTGGGGATCTGGCGAAGTATAACGAGCGATATCCAGCGCCGCCTGCACGGTACGTGCAATGGCATCCGGGTTAAGATCGGTGGAAGAGGCACTGCCTTTACGGTTTTGATAATAGACGGTAATGCCTAACGCGCCGTCGCTGTTGAATTCGACGTTCTCCACTTCGCCAAAGCGGGTGCTGACGCTGATACCGGTGGTTTTGCTCACGGCAACTTCTGCCGCATCGGAACCGGCGCGTGCCAGCTCCAGCGCCTGTGAAACGGCGTGTTCCAGCGCTTTGCGCTGTTCTGCAACTTGGGTGACTACTTTCATCGATCGGCCATAGTTAATCAGAAAATCGTTGAGAAAAGTGCCGTGTCGGCATGGTTTTGCGCGCAATAACGCGCCAAAATAATTTCAGGCTGCACCCGCTGGCCGCAGCCCGATGTACTTTTGAGTCTAACAGGAACCGCGTGGAATTTCGCATAAAGCCGGCAACCTGTTAGGATTAGCCTCTTTTTAACGGAGCCTACCATGAACAAACAGCCTGAAGACTGGCTCGACGAAGTCCCGGAGAACGAAAACGAGGACGATGACGAGATTATCTGGGTCAGTAAAAGTGAAATTAAACGTGATGCCGAAGCGCTGAAAGATCTGGGAACCGAACTGGTTGAACTGGGTAAAAACGCGTTGGAACGCATCCCGCTGGATGAAGATCTGCGTGCCGCCATCGAACTGGCGCAGAAGATCAAGAAAGAAGGCCGCCGCCGCCAGATCCAACTGATCGGCAAAATGCTGCGTGCTCGCGATGTCGAACCGATCCAAACTGCGCTCGACAAGCTGAAGAACCGCCATAACCAACAGGTTTCGCTGTTCCACAAGCTGGAAGCGCTGCGCGATCGCCTGGTGGCGGAAGGTGATGACGCGATCCCGTCCGTGCTGGATCTGTATCCAGAGGCCGATCGGCAACAGTTGCGCGCCCTGATACGTAACGCACAGAAAGAGCAGGCTGCTAACAAGCCGCCAAAATCATTCCGCCAAATCTTCCAGTACTTGCGAGAGCTGGCCGAGGCACAACAGTGATCGTCAGCGGCATCGCAGCGGGATGGACCCCGTTCATCCCCGCGGTTGCATCGCTGTGTTGCTCGTTTCACGGATATTGAACCGCAGGTTGCCCTCCAGCTCTTCCTCCGCTTCTTCAAACAACAGAATAATGGCACCAAAGCGGCGTTTGCTGCGGGCGTTGAGATTGAGAAATTCAATCTCGACCGGCAGGCTGATGTCGCCGGTCACCACGTCCCACAGCGCGTCCAGGTTGGCGCCAAATCCTTCACCCAGTGCAAACTGCTCGGCAAAGTGGCGATAGAACGCTGGCAAGTCCGCTATCTGGTTAAAATCGAACTCTATTTTCCCCATCGGCTCACTCCATCCGCATGAAGTTCTTATAATGGTCGCGCGTGACATAAATCAGACCGTCACTGGAATACAACAACCGATCGGCACCGCGTCGGCCGCATTGGTAGTTGATATCCGCTTCGCGCCATACCCGGTTGTTGGCGGTCGGCAACTGCCCTTCACGGTTGGAAAAACGATCGCCGCCAATGGCCTTGCCCGGCAATACCTTGCACAGATTACCGTCGCGCGCATCCCAACCCTGTTCGCGTGCCTGCTTTTTGGTGATGTAGTAATCAGGCAGACGCTGATGCTGTTGCACATAGCTGACCACCCGCTGCTGTTGCGTCAGTTGTTCAATGCTTTCTGCCGCCGGGGCTGAATCGTTGGTCAGCGCCCGATCGCCATCCCCATGCAGTGCACTGAAACCCGCCACGAGCAAAGCAATCAACATCGCAATAAGCGTACGTTTGTTCATACCGTCCCTGCATATATAGCAAAAATTAATGAATCAAAGATGACCAAGATGTAACCATTTCACTTGCAGAGGCCTCGCGCCCGAGCAAAAAACCGCAATTGATACGGAATTATTATGGTTAGGGAGTGCATTTTAGCCCCCCAGGACGAGGGACGTAAACCCTGCTCAGTATAGCCGTTGGTGGGAAAGTGAAGATATCAATCAATCAGCGCGTGACGGTAGCGATGCAGCATATCGGCCAGGCGTTTTACCGGGCCGGTAACGCTAAGTGGCGCAAGGTTATCCACCAGCTTTTGTTGATATTCATTCATCTCTTTAAGTAAACGATCGTAGTAGTAAGCCCGCTTCACATCATTCTTGGCGGTAACCACGTGGTCGGCAGTGCTACGGATCTGCTTGTGGAACACCGAAAGCTCTTCCCGTTCCGGGATCTCGGTCATCTGCATCCGCTGGTGGGCAATAATCAGGTTGAGCGCCAGCCGGTATTTGGCAATGTCGTTCGGGAACATCATCAGCAG
>NZ_JBKJYW010000135.1:0-3740 GCF_046715635.1 Serratia sp. (in: enterobacteria) | reverse complement strand
ATGGTGGTACAGCACGAAAGTGGGGATGATCGACCTGAGAAATAGGTCGATCATCATGGGTAAAGGATGTTAAAAAGTGTTCACCATGTCCTTGAACACCTGTCTACCATGTCCCCGGTCTGTACAGTGGGAGAGGGTTAGGGTGAGGGGCCTGATGCTCTTCGGCAGACACCTTTTTTTCGACCGCAAAAGGATCGATGCCGCGCAGTTGCAGGCGGCGGAAGCGGATAATGTTGAAGCCGTTCATCAGCAGGAAACTGCCTTCAATCAGCGACCCCCCGATCGAACCAAGCCAGATGTTGTGGGTAACCCAACAGGCCGTTGAGCACCACATTACGCAGCGGGTGGTCAAACCGCGGGTGCGGAACAACGCCCAGGTGCTGATGGTGGTGCCGCAAATCGGTAGCAGTTCAATCCAGTGGTGGAAACGGGATAAACCAATGATGAGCGTGAGGGTGATGAAGATCCACATTACCCATAGGCTGCGGGTCTTCATCGAAACCAGGTTGCGGCAGGCGCTAAGCAGTGCGCTACTCCCTGCGGCATTCGCCCCCATCAGGATAAAGTGGATGCCGATAATCAGGCTGTAGCCCGACAGTTGCAGTTTGAAACGCTGGTCATCGCGATTAAAAAAGCTGGTGATACCGACCAAAAAAGCCAGCACGCCAACGAACTGCGCAAACCAATAAAACGTCATGAGGGGATCCTGGGGCGGTAGTAACAAGGCGTTTAAAGTAAAACACCGTTTTATGCTACTCCCGCCGGTCAGGCTTTACAACGTGACGCCGCTTTTAAAGATCGCCAATTCGCGGAAATCATTCACTTCATTACGCGCCGGTGCACCATCGGCAATGTCCACGATCAGATCGACAAACTGCTCCAACATCTGCGCCATCGGCAAGCCGTGGATCAGTCGGCCCGCGTCAAAATCGATCCAGTGCGGTTTCTTCGCTGCCAGCTCCGAGTTGGTCGCCAGCTTCACCGTTGGCACAAAGCCACCATATGGCGTCCCCCGCCCGGTGCTGAACAGCACCATATGGCACCCAGCCCCCGCCAGCGCGCTGGTAGCGACCGCATCATTGCCTGGCGCACTCAGCAGGTTGAGCCCCGGTAAACGCAGGCGCTCACCGTATTTCAACACGTCCACCACCTGGCTCTGCCCGGCTTTTTGAGTGCAACCCAGGGATTTCTCTTCTAACGTGGTGATGCCCCCAGCCTTGTTGCCCGGAGAAGGGTTCTCGTAAATCGGTTGGTTGTGGGCAATAAAATACTGTTTGAAGTCGTTGACCATGCTGACGGTTTTTTCAAAGGTGCCTTCATCACGGCAGCGGCTCATCAGGATGCGCTCGGCACCAAACATTTCCGGCACTTCGGTCAGTACCGTGGTGCCGCCGTTAGCAATCACATAATCCGAGAAACAGCCCAATAACGGGTTGGCCGTGATCCCCGATAAACCGTCCGAGCCCCCGCATTCCAGGCCAAACTTCAGCTCGCCAAGCTTGCCCGGTTGGCGGCGATCGTCGCGCATTATCTGGTATAACGCGTGCAAATGTGCCAATCCGTCGGCAACTTCATCATCCTGTTGCTGGCAGATCATAAAGCGCACGCGCTGCTCGTCAAATTCACCCAGCGTACTGCGGAAGGCATCCACCTGGTTGTTCTCACAGCCCAGGCCAATCACCAGAACCGCACCAGCATTGGGGTGACGCACCATATTTTGCAGCATGGTGCGGGTATTTTCATGATCCTGACCGAGCTGTGAGCAGCCGAAGGGGTGGCTGAACAGATGCACGCCGTCGATCCCTGCTGCTTCCCCGGTTTCCTTCAGAAAACGTTGCAGGATCTGACGGGCGATGCCGTTCACACAGCCCACGGTCGGGATGATCCACAGTTCGTTACGGATCCCTACCTCGCCGTTGCTGCGCCGGTAAATCTGTACGGCACGATCTGCCGCCTGTACCGGTAAGGTCTGGAACTCCGGTTGATACTGATAGCTGTCGAGATCGCTCAGGTTGGTTTTGGCATTTTGCGAATGAATATGTTCGCCTGCAGCGATGGCAACCAGTGCATAGCCGATCGGCAAGCCGTACTTGACGATCATCTCACCGGCAGCGATCGGCTCAAGAGCAAACTTATGCCCCCGAGCAACGTCCTGCGCCAGTGCGATCGCCTGCCCTTCCCAGACAGGCTGGTCACCAGCAGCCAAATCACACAGTGCAACTGCCACATTATCTTTTGCATGGATCTTGATGATGCTTTGCATAAACCAACCTTGAGCTGTAACTACGCTAAATCGATAGCGAAATAGTGTTTGGCATTGTCGAAGCAGATGTTTTTCACCATCTCACCCAGCAACGCAATATCCGCCGGTGCTTCGCCATCTTCCACCCAGCGGCCAATCATCTGGCACAGGATGCGGCGGAAGTATTCGTGGCGCGTGTAGGAAAGGAAGCTGCGGCTGTCGGTCAGCATGCCGACAAAACGGCTAAGTAGACCAAGCTGTGCCAACTGCGTCATTTGGCGCTGCATACCGTCTTTCTGATCGTTAAACCACCAGCCTGAGCCAAACTGGATCTTGCCCGGCGTACCTTCGCCCTGGAAGTTGCCGACCATGGTACCGATCACTTCGTTATCCCGTGGGTTGAGGCAGTAAAGGATGGTCTTCGGCAGAGCCCCCTGCTTGGCTTGAGCATCCAGCAGGCGAGACAGTGATTCGGCTACCGGCTGATCGTTAATGGAGTCGAAACCAATGTCCGGGCCGATTGTAGTGAACATCCGGCTATTGTTATTACGCAGCGCGCCGATGTGGTATTGCTGCACCCATTCGCGGCGCTGATATTCAGCAGCCAGGAACAACAGGACGGCGGTCTTGAACTGGGCAACCTGCTGCGGCGTTGGCAACTCCCCACTGAGGCGTTGAGCCAGGATTTTGTCTAACGTGGCCTCATCGGCCTCGCCGTACATCACCACGTCTAACGCGTGATCGGAAACCTTACAGCCGTGAGCGGCAAAGTGATCCAGACGTTTTTTCAGCGCATCGCACAAATCGCTGAAGCGGCTGATGGAAGTATCTGCGGCAGCCTCCAGCTGTTGCATATAGTCATTAAACCCAGCGGCTTCAATATTGAAGGCCTTGTCTGGGCGCCAGCTTGGCAAGACTTTGATATCGAAGCTGCTGTCTGCAGCGATGGCTTGATGGTGGCGCAGATCGTCGATCGGATCGTCGGTGGTACCCACCATTTTCACCTTCATCTGTTTCATGATGCCGCGAGCGCTGAAAGCCTCCTGCGACAGCAGTTCATTGCCGCGCTGCCAGATTTCATCTGCGGTGGTCGGGGAGAGCAGCTTGCCGGTGATGCCAAACGGACGGCGCAGTTCCAGGTGCGTCCAGTGATACAGTGGGTTGCCGATGGTATGCGGCACCGTTGCCGCCCAGGCATCAAATTTTTCCCGGTCAGAAGCATCGCCAGTACACAGGCGTTCAGCCACGCCGTTGGTGCGCATCGCGCGCCACTTATAGTGATCGCCCTTCAGCCAGATGTCGTACATGTTGTTAAAACGCGTGTTTTCGGCAATCTGTTGCGGTGGCAGATGGCAGTGATAGTCGAAAATAGGCTGATCCACCGCATAGTCGTGATACAGGCGGCGGGCAAATTCACTGTCTAACAAGAAATCATCGCTCAAAAACGTGGCCATAGTGGGTTCCTCACCTTTTGTCCTGGCTAGCCTTGCTGTCAACT
>NZ_JBKJYW010000134.1:0-4245 GCF_046715635.1 Serratia sp. (in: enterobacteria) | reverse complement strand
CGTGCGGGGGAGAGGGGGCTGTCCGGCGACGTTGATGAGTCCGTGCCGCTTCGGTAAGTGGTGAGTAAGAGAGGAAAGATGAAGCATTACACGGAGAAATCAGCGGACTCGATCGGTTCCCTCTCCCTGTGGGAGAGGGTTAGGGTGAGGGGACTATTTCCCGATTATCCTAAATTATCTCCTAATTCGGTAAACGAATAAATAAAACCGGATTCCCACCTGGAAATATCCATGAGATTTTTAGTCCTACACCTGCCTGGCTAATTCATACATATCATTAATGCCTATAGATTTTATATAACTCAGGTTTTTGCTTGAAGTGAGATAAAGGGGTTTTCATATTATTTTGATTTATAAGAAGATTTTTAGGTTCTATAAAAACAAAGGCTATTAGCTAACAAGAAAGTTCAAGCGAATAAAAACAAATAATAGCCATGCGCGTTGAATCGAGTAGACTAGATGGTAATTTGTTCCGTTAGAGTATTTAAATCATGTCCACTGAAAGCGCGTCTTTAAAAAATCACAATACTTTTGCGCTCCCGGTCAACGCAGCGCATTTAGTCATTGCTGAAGAAATTGAAATGATGATTAAAACCTGGCAGCAAGCGCAAAAGCGCCAAGAGCCACTGCTGGTACTCGGCGAAGGGAGCAACGTCCTGTTCCTGGAGGATTTTGCCGGTACGGTCATGATTAATCAGTTAAAAGGGATTACTGTCAGGGAAGAGCAGGACGCCTGGCATCTGCATGTCAGCGCCGGAGAGAATTGGCACCATCTGGTAAGCCAGATGCTCGAACGTGGCATCCCCGGGCTGGAGAACCTGGCATTGATCCCGGGTTTGGTCGGTTCGGCCCCTATCCAGAATATCGGGGCGTACGGCATTGAGCTCAAGCAGGTCTGTGAGTATGTCGACCTGCTGAACCTGACTACGGGTGAAATCGATCGCATGGATCCTCAACGCTGCCAGTTTGGCTACCGGGAAAGCGTTTTTAAGCATGAGCTTAAGCAAGGCTTCGTGATTGTGGGCGTTGGTTTACGCCTTAGCAAACAGTGGAACCCGTTGCTGAACTACGGCGACCTTGCCAAGCTGGATCCCAAGACGGTAACGCCGCAGCAGGTATTTGACGCGGTATGCGCCATGCGGCGCAGCAAGCTGCCAGATCCACGTATTACGGGTAATGCAGGCAGCTTCTTTAAAAACCCGCTGGTGAGTGGGGAAGCTGCCAAAACGTTATTAGCCCAATATCCTGCAATGCCGCATTATCCACAGCCGGATGGGCAAGAAAAATTGGCTGCCGGTTGGTTGATCGATCAGTGTTCACTCAAGGGGTATCAGATCGGTGGTGCAGCGGTGCATCGTCAACAGGCCCTGGTATTGGTAAATGCTGACAATGCCAGCAGCCAGGATGTGGTGGCACTGGCAAGGCACGTGCGCAATACGGTAGCGTCTAAATTCGACGTCTGGTTAGAACCGGAGGTCCGTTTTATGGGGGCTACTGGTGAGCTGGATGCCGTAGAGGTCATTTCATGAGAGATACCACAGTACCACTGAAGATCATCTCCCTACTGGCAGACGGCGAATTCCACTCTGGCGAACATTTAGGTGAGTCACTGGGAATGAGCCGCGCAGCGATTAACAAGCATATTCAGACCATCCGGGAATGGGGTTTGGATGTGTTCACGGTTCCGGGGAAAGGCTATAGCCTACCTGCGCCGATCAACTTGCTGGATGCTGAGCGCATTCTTGGCTTACTGGAAGACAAGCGGGTCACGGTGTTGCCCGTGGTTGATTCAACCAACCAGTATCTGTTGGACAGGCTTGCAGAACTGACTTCCGGTGATGCCTGTATAGCCGAGTATCAGCAGGCAGGGCGTGGGCGGCGTGGGCGGCAGTGGATTTCGCCTTTCGGTGCCAACCTTTATTTATCCATGTTCTGGCGTCTTGAACAAGGGCCCGCGGCCGCGATGGGGTTAAGCCTGGTCATTGGCATCGTGATGGCAGAAGTGTTGCAACGCCTTGGGGCAGAACAGGTCCGCGTGAAGTGGCCAAATGATTTATACCTTAACGATCGTAAGTTAGCCGGTATTCTGGTTGAGCTGACCGGTAAAACCGGTGATGCAGCCCAGTTAGTGTTGGGGGCAGGCATCAATATGGCGATGCGCGAAACCAACGCCAGTCAGATAGATCAGCGCTGGATCAACTTACAGGAAGCTGGGATCACTATCGATCGTAATGAATTGGCCGCCAAATTGCTTAATGAGCTACGTAATTCATTACGGCAATTTGAAATAGACGGGTTGGCTCCCTTTATTTCGCGTTGGCGTAAATTAGATAACTTTATCGATCGTCCGGTTAAGTTATTAATTGGTGAGCAACAGATTTTCGGTATTGCCCGCGGTATTGATCAGCAGGGTGCATTACTGCTTGAGCAGGAAGGGGTAATTAAACCCTTTATTGGCGGTGAAATATCTTTGCGGAGTGCTGAATAAGCTAAAAAAAGAGAGGCCAATGGCCTCCCTTACGTTATCGATTATTTCCGTAACCGTACATTCTCTACTGCGTGATTGGCACTCTTAGTCATAATCAAGCTGGCTCTCTCACGAGTTGGCAAGATATTTTGTTGTAAATTCAATCCGTTAATTTCATTCCACAGCTGAGTGGCGATGTTGATCGCCTCCGTTTCTGGCAACTGCGCATAGCTATGGAAATAGGAATCTGGGTTGGAGAATGCACCCTGACGGAATTTCAGGAAGCGGTTGATATACCAGCTTTGCAATAGATCACCAGGGGCATCGACATAGATTGAGAAATCAACAAAGTCGGAAACAAATACCCGGTGAGGATCGTGTGGATAATCCATCCCACTTTGCAAAACATTCAATCCTTCCAGGATCAGAATATCAGGCTGTTCGATAACTTTATTGCCTTCAGGCACGACGTCATAGATCAGGTGAGAGTAAACCGGGGCAGTGACACGTTTGGCACCGGATTTTACTTCCGAAACGAATTTCACCAGGCTATGCATATCGTAGGATTGCGGGAACCCTTTCTTCTTCATCAGGCCGCGCTCGTTCAGCACCTTGTTCGGATGCAGAAAGCCGTCTGTGGTGATCAGCTCCACGCTACGATGTTCCGGCCAGCGGCTCAACAACGCCTGCAATAAACGCGCCGTGGTACTTTTACCCACGGCTACGCTGCCAGCAATGCCGATCACATAGGGAATGCGTTGGCCATCGGTGCCAAGGAATTGCTCCAGAACTGCCTGGCGACGCAGGTTAGAACTGATATAGAAGTTCAGCAGTCGTGAGAGCGGCAAGTAGATCTGCGCGACTTCTTCCAAGGAGAGATCTTCGTTAATCCCTTTGAGTTTAACAATCTCTTCTTCCGACAGCGTCAGCGGCACCGAATCCCGTAACGCGGCCCACTGGCTGCGATCGAACTGAAGGTAAGGCGTCGCTAAAGATTGATCTCTTTTTATCATAAGCCAAATTCTGCCTGTTAACGCAGGTTGGGAAAGGCGCTGGACGCCAACTCCAGATAATAATCAAACTGCATATTATAGACAGCTGGCTTTTAGGCGTAGACATTTTTCGAAAATGTTGTCGATTACGGGCAGTTTTTGCCAATAGTGCGAACAGGCACGCAATTGAGAAAGGGCCTGTTGCAAGGCGGTAACACTAGGTAATGATACCGTTTTCAGGTCAGCTGGCGGCGGCGCGAGAAGGTTGCTGAACGGCAAACAGCCGCTTGTAGTAAACCGCAGTAGGGTGGTAATACCCGTCGGGAGCAGCAGCGTAATCTGGTATTTCCCCGAGGCAACGATAGCCCAACGAGCGATACAGACCTTCGGCGGCTGAACCGGCTTGGGTGTCCAGATAAAGCAGGCCGCGATGGATCTCAAGCGCCATTTTTTCCAGCGTTTTCATCAATGCCTGGCCAACTCCATAGCGGCGGGCGCGGCTATGCACCAGCAGTTTTTGTACTTCGGCCCGGTTGCGGCCATTCGGCTTTTGACACAGTGCGAGTTGGACAGTACCAATGACGCCGCTTTCGTCTCTGGCAATCCACAATAGCAATTCTCCTTTGGCCAACGCTGGGCGCAGGCTATGGAAGTAGCTTTCGGCATCTTCGTGGGGAATTTGCGTGTCGTAACCCACTGAAGCCCCGTGAGTGACCGCATCGGTGAGCAGTTGCGCCAGTTCGGCGCGATAAATGGGAAGCGTTGCCGCATTGATCAGAACAATTT
>NZ_JBKJYW010000133.1:0-15559 GCF_046715635.1 Serratia sp. (in: enterobacteria) | reverse complement strand
CCCGGGATCGCCTGCGTGCGCACGTTGATCGTGGCGTACAAGGGGCCGTGACCGTCAGCGGGCTGCTGGTATTGATGACGCTGATGCTGATCTTTGTCTATCTATTGCTTTCGGTTTTACCGCTGTTCAAACCGGCCTCGCTAGGTACTTCACGCGTATTGCCAATGGCCCATACCTCCCCGGCGCTGGCTATTGGGATGGACGTACAACAGCGCATTGGTTATCGCATTGATAGCCAGGGTGAAGGGCGTTTTTATCGGTTGCAGGCGCCGGACCATAACCCGTCACAACAAACGCTATTGAGCCAGCCTACCTTATTGGCTCAGGCGGTTGGGGAGCGTGACCTGTTTGCCCTGGCACGGGTGGATGGCAGATTGATAGTTGCCCAAGCCGATTTTGCACCGGCGGGCGGTGGCGAGCCGCAGTGGCGTTTTCCGCTGGGGCAGGCTCCCTTTGGGTTGGATCCCCATGGGCATGCACTGACATTGTTAAGTCTGGCGCAAGTCCGCCAGGGTAACTTCCTGCTGGCGGCGGTAACGGACGATAACCGATTGCTGTTTGGGCGTTTCAACCCGACGCTTCAGGGCCAACCCACGGAAATCCCTTTGGCCGCCACGCCACAACAACTGCTGCTAACGCCGGATGGTCGCCAGCTTTATCTGTTAACCGGCAACCAACTGGCCCGCTATCAGATTGAAGGGGCGCAGCTGCAGTTGCGTGAGACACGCACCCTGGGTGAACATCCTCCCTATCGCCTGACGGCGTTGCCAGGGGGGAGCGCATTATTGATCCAGGCTGGCGACGGTAGCCTGCGTGAATGGTTTGACGTGGAGAAAAACCAGCGCTATCAGTTAGCACCGATACAGCAATTTGCCCATCAGACTACCTCACAGGAGTTGCTGGTGGCCGAACCGTATCGGCGGGTATTCGCGACCTTGCAGCCGCAGGGTGAGTTCGCCTTGTTTTCCAGTATCCAGTCGACGCCGTTGCTGAAGGGCAAGCTCCCCGTCAACGTGCAACAGATGGCGTTTGCCCCACGTGGCGATGGGCTATTGCTGGAAACCGCCCAGGGTTGGCAGCAGTACGCCGTGGATAATCTCTATCCAGACGTCACCTGGCGTTCGCTGTGGCAGCGGCTGTGGTATGAGAACTACCCTGAACCGGCCTATGTGTGGCAATCCACCTCGGGTGAAGATAGCTACCAAGCTAAGTTCAGCCTGATGCCGGTGATCTTTGGCACCTTCAAGGCGGCGGCTTACTCCATGTTATTTGCCATCCCACTGGCACTGGCCGGGGCGATCTATACCGCCTGCTTTATGTCGGCAGGGTTAAGGCGGGTCGTCAAACCGGCGGTCGAGGTGATGGGCGCTTTACCCACGGTGGTGATTGGGCTGGTGGCCGGTATCTGGCTGGCACCGATGATTGAGCGTTATCTGCTGGCCGTATTGGCTTTACCGTTTCTGTTGGCCGGGGTTGTGCTGTTATGCAGTTGGCTGGTTAACCGATTTACGGCGCGGCCTTGGTCACCAGGTTGGGATTTACTGTTGCTGTTACCGGTGGTGCTGCTGACCGTTTGGCTGGCGCTTGCCGTTGGGCCTTGGCTGGAGCTCAAGCTGTTTGGCGAGCCGCTGCATTTCTGGCTGGGTGAGGACTTCGATCAGCGCAATACGTTGGTGGTGGGCGTGGCGATGGGCTTCGCACTGGTGCCGGTTATCTTTTCGCTGGCAGAGGATGCGTTGTTCAGCGTGCCAGCCTCGCTTAACCGGGGTTCATTGGCCCTGGGGGCCACCCAGTGGCAAACCGTTTTGCGTGTAGTGTTGCCTTCCGCCAGTGCCGGTATTTTCTCCGCGCTGATGATCGGTTTTGGCCGTGCGGTGGGGGAAACCATGATCGTGCTGATGGCCACTGGCAACACGCCGTTGATTGACGGCAGCCTGTTCCAGGGCTTACGGGCGATGGCGGCCAATATCGCGATCGAAATGCCAGAGGCCGTCACGGGCAGCAGCCATTATCGGGTGCTGTTCCTGACTGCGCTGGTGCTGTTTATCTTTACCTTTATGTTCAACACGCTGGCGGAAGCGGTACGTTTACGCCTGCGTAAGCGCTATACGCTGAACCAGGAGACACCATGAGAGGCTGGGTGAAAAGCGGCTCCCCGTGGATTTGGCTGACGGCGGCATCGGTAGCCATCAGCCTGCTGGCGCTGATCGGTATTTTGCTGCTGTTGGCCGGGCAGGGGACGCGTTATTTCTGGCCCAGCCCGGTCTATCAGTTCGAGCTGAATCAGACGGCCGCAGGCCCGGTAACGGTAGTGGGGGAGCTGTATCAGCGGCAGACGATCTCGCGTCAGCAGCTGCAAGATGCCGGTGTCGCGTTGCCGCCAGGGGAAGCGCAAAGCTTTATCCGTTACCTGATCAAAGTGGGTAACCGGGAAAGCGAAGGGCAGGATTTTCGTACTTTGCTGGCCAGTGACGTCAGTAAAATGACCACCCCACGCGATTTATTAGTGTTGGAGCGTAACAGCAACGGCACCGCTTACGGCTACCTGGCGGGTTTACTGGAAGATGGCCAACCGTTGACCGGCAGCGATCTGAGCCAGGCGTTGCAACAGCGCTTGCCGCAGATTGCGGCGCTGACGCGGCAGGCGCGCGATATTCAGTTCCGCGATATGGCGCGGATTAATGAACAATTTGAACATTTACGCCTGCATGAAAAGAGCCTGCAGCGTGAGAATAAACTGGATGCACGCTGGCAAGCCTCTATCCGTGCCGAACGGCAGGAGTTACAACGCCAATACCGCCAGCTTGCGGGCAAACTGCGAGGGTTGGAACGCGATCGCCAGCGTGATGCCTTGCTGCTGCGCGACATGCACGGGCAGGTTCATACCATTGCCCTGAGCCAGGTGCGCGACGCCTGGTATCCCAACGACATGAGCAGCGGGCAGAAGCTGGCGCACTGGACCAAGCAAATACAAAAATTCCTGACCGACAGCCCGCGGGAAGCCAACACCGAAGGAGGCGTGTTCCCGGCGATCTTTGGTACCGTGCTGATGGTGATCCTGATGTCGGTCGTGGTGATGCCGTTTGGCGTGATTGCCGCCGTCTATCTGCACGAATATGCCGGCAATAATCTGCTGACGCGACTGATCCGCATCTCAGTAGTGAATCTGGCGGGGGTACCGTCGATCGTCTACGGCGTATTTGGTCTGGGATTCTTTGTCTATATGGTGGGGGGCTCGCTCGATCGGCTGTTTTACGCCGATTCCTTGCCGAACCCGACGTTCGGCACACCGGGCGTGCTGTGGGCTGCATTGACCCTGGCATTGCTGACCTTGCCGGTGGTGATTGTTGCCACTGAAGAAGGGCTGTCGCGTATTCCCGTTTCGCTACGCCAGGGATCGTTGGCCCTGGGAGCCACCCGAGCGGAAACGCTATGGCGGATCGTGCTGCCGATGGCGGCACCGGCAATGATGACCGGTCTGATCCTGGCCGTAGCACGAGCGGCGGGGGAAACGGCACCGCTGATGCTGGTTGGCGTGGTGAAATCGGTACCGGTACTGCCGGTGGATGATATTTTCCCCTATCTGCACCTGGAACGTAAATTCATGCACCTGAGCTTCCAGATCTACGATATGGCGTTTCAGAGCCCCAGCGTAGAAGCGGCGCGGCCACTGGTGTTTGCCACGGCATTCCTGTTGGTGCTGATCGTCGTTGGGCTGAACCTGACGGCAATGGGCATCCGGCATTCGCTAAGGGAGCGGTATAAAGTATGGTCGCAGTAACACGATGAGATCTTTTAGGGAGTGCCAAATGAGTCTGATAACGCCGGGCAGCCTACCCCGGTTGGATGTCCAGCATCTTGCCGATGAGCATACCGCGCTGGCGGTCAACGGCCTGGATCTGTTTTATGGTGACAAGCAGGTGCTGCACAATATTTCCCTGCGTATCCCCAAACATCGGGTGACGGCGCTGATCGGCCCCTCTGGCTGCGGCAAGTCGACGCTGTTGCGTTGCTTTAACCGGATGAACGATCTGGTGGATCGCTGCCGGATTGACGGCGAATTGCAGCTGAATGGCGAAACCATTTCCGGCCCGCAGATTGATGTTGCCGCTTTGCGGCGGCGCGTTGGCATGGTATTCCAGCGGCCAAACCCGTTCCCTAAATCGATCTACGAAAACGTGGTTTACGGCCTGCGCTTACAGGGCGTCCGTGACAGGCGCATTCTGGATGAAGCAGTGGAGCGATCTTTGCGCGCTGCCGCGCTGTGGCACGAGGTGAAAGATCGGCTACGGGAAAATGCGTTCCGCCTGTCCAGCGGCCAACAACAGCGGTTGGTGATTGCACGGGCGATCGCGGTTGAACCGGAAGTGTTGCTGCTTGATGAGCCGACCTCTGCGCTGGATCCGATTTCCACCTTAACCATCGAGGAGCTGATTTCGGTACTGAAACAGCGCTACAGCGTGGTGCTGGTGACCCATAACATGCAGCAGGCCGCGCGGGTTTCCGACTATACGGCGTTTATCCACCAGGGGACGCTGGTGGAATATAACGATACCGATGCGATTTTCACTTCGCCACGCCAACGCCGTACAGAGGATTACATCACTGGCCGCTATGGTTGACGGGCGAGGAGTTTAATTAGCTTGCTTGCTCGGCTGTGGGGCCAGTTGTTCCTGCTGTTCAGGTTCAACCTTTTTCAATGCGGTCACTTTTGCCTGAGTGGGCTGGGCTTGAGCCGGCGTTTTTTGCATCAGCTGCGACTGGCCAATAAACAGGCCGCCTTTCTCGATGGAGATTTCGTCGGCGAAAATATCCCCGCGCATGCTGCCTTTAGGCTGGATTGACAGCGAGTCGGCGAAGCAACTGCCTTCAACCGGGCCATTGATCATGATCTGCTGGGCGCGGATCTCACCTTTGACATGGCCGCTGGTTTCAATGCGCACCATGTGGCTGCAAATGATGTTTCCTTCAACCCGGCCTTCGACAATGATATTGCCATCGCCTTCGATCACGCCGGTGAACAGTGCACCATTGGAGATAAAGGTGTCCTTCTTGGCACGGATTGGCTTGATGGCGTCGGCAACTTCAGGCAGGGCGTTTGGCTCAGAGTGAGCAGCCAGCTGAGGCACGGGCTGATCGATCAACTCCTGCGCTTTTTCCTCATTAACGGCTTTATTTTTCTTATTGAATGACAGCATTTGATTCGTCCTTGTTATTTTGTAGATAAACGCCAGCGTTGCCAACAGTGCCAGGAGCAAGGCGGCCAGCAGCGCGCGTTTTATGTAGATACCGGTGAAGCTGATCCCTGTCAGCCAGAGAACGATGGACAGCGTCCATAATCCCCATATACACCATAATAAGTTGTAATTACGCATGTTTTTCAGGCCGTTAGAAGTCCATTCGCCGCGAAAGTGCGGGATGCCAGGCGGCAGCCAGCGTGACGGTTCCTGTTAGGCTATCCGTAGTAGCGAGTGATGATACCTAATATTGTCGCCTAATTCACCACTCGGTTGACCAACCAAGGATAATCTGAAGTGGCCACGCAAATTGTTTATTTGTGTGATTATTAAGGCTAAATTGATTTTGTGCATGAATATTGGGAGCGGACACAACCTGTCAAACAACTCAACGACAATACTCTGGCAACCGGCGTAAGATGGCTGGTCATTCACATCTGGAGGTTGTATGTCTTTATCGATTTATGCCCATTCCCCATTGCAGTTTGTCCGTGGTTTGCAGACCCTGTCGGCGTTACTGAAAAAAGGTGAGCAGTTCTTGCAGCAGAAGCAGCAGGCTGAAAACGTACTGTTAGATGCCCGACTGGCACCAGATATGTTCCCCCTGCTGCGGCAGGTACAGATTACCAGCGATGCCGCCAAAGGCGCAGTGGCCAGATTAGCCGGGCAGGAAGTGCCGTCCATACCGGATAACGAAGCCAGCTTTGCCGAGCTCTACCAGCGTATCGAAAAAACCATCGCCTATGTGCAGGGTTTCCAGGCGGCCGATTTTGCCGAGGCCGATGGCCGCAACATTGAGATAAAAGGTAAAACGCGCGATTTCCACTTCACCGCGCAAGACTTCCTGCTGACCTTCGCCATTCCCAACTTTTATTTCCACCTGACCACCGCCTACAACATCCTGCGTAATCAGGGAGTGGAAGTGGGGAAATGGGATTATTTGGGCGCTAAGTAATTCTGAGATCTTCGGGGAGAAGAATATCTCCCCGATTTGCTGTTATTTAACCAAAGGTTTCTCGCCAGACTGGCCAGTCTTGAACTTTGCCAAATACTGCGGCTGGAAGATGCACATACGCAGCACGGTGCGGTATGCGCCGCTCACGAAGAATTCGTCAATCAGTTCGCCTTCCACCTCAAAGCCCAGCTTGCTGTAAATATGGATCGCCTTCGGGTTTTCTTTATCGACGATCAAATACAGTTTATACAGGTTAAGTACCGAGAAGCCATAATCCATCGCCAGTTTGGCAGCGGTGCTGGCGTAACCTTTGCCCTGATGCGCTGGATCGATAATGATCTGGAATTCGGCACGGCGGTGGATATGGTCGATCTCAACCAGTTCAACCAGCCCGACCTTGGCCCCTTCATGCTCGATGATAAAACGCCGTTCGCTCTGGTCGTGAATGTGCTTATCGTACAGATCGGAAAGCTCAACAAAGGCTTCATAAGGTTCTTCGAACCAGTAGCGCATGACGCTGGCGTTGTTATCCATCTGGTGAACAAACGCCAAATCTTCCCGCTCCAGCGGGCGTAGCCTGACGTTGGTGGTGCTCGACATACAGTCTCCTAGGTATCAGTAATCTGGCAAAAGTATAACCCCAGCAGCTGATTGAAGGCGAAAAAAAACGGCACCGTGAAAGGTACCGTTTAGATAGCAGCCAAGTAACGGATCAGTCGGCAGCATAACCTTGCGCTGGCAGGCGTTCGCCGTCCAGCCAGGCCGCGTTGTGGCGCATTGCCAGCCGCCCTTCGATAAACCAGCTCACCACCAGAGGGTAAATGGTGTGTTCCTGGGTTTGCACTCGCTCAATGACTTCATCTTCCTCGTCACCGGGGAAGATCGGTACCTTGGCTTGCAGGATCACCGGGCCACCGTCGAGCTGCTCCGTCACGAAATGCACCGAAGTGCCATGTTCGGCGTCGCCGTTGTCGATAGCCTGGCGGTGGGTATGTAATCCTGGGTATTTCGGCAGCAGGGAAGGGTGGATATTCAGCATGCGCCCGGCATAGTGCTGCACAAAGGCATTGCTGAGGATGCGCATATAACCGGCCAGTACCACCAGATCGGGTTGGTATTGGTCGATGGCCTGCGCCAGCGCGGCGTCAAAGGCTTCGCGATCGGCAAAGGCTTTGGCATCCAGCGCTTGAGCGGCAATGCCAGCCTCTTCGGCACGCTGCAGGCCATAAGCCTGCGCGTTATTGCTGAATACCGCCACGATAGTGGCGGCAATCCGGCCCTGTTGGCAGGCATCGATCAGCGCCTGGAGATTACTCCCCTGGCCGGAGACCAACACCACAATCTTTTTCATCACTGGATGACCACTTGTTGTTCGTCAGAAGAAGCGGTCAGTTTACCAATCTGCCAGGCTTTTTCACCCGCGGCGGTTAATATTGCGATGGCTTTTTCTACCGACTCTTGCGGCAGAGCAATCACCATACCGACACCGCAGTTAAAGGTACGGTACATTTCATGACGGCTCACATTGCCCGCTTGCTGCAACCAGCTAAACACGGCAGGCCACTGCCAGCTCGATTCGTCGATCACTGCCTGCATCCCTTCTGGCAACACGCGTGGGATGTTTTCCCAGAAACCGCCGCCGGTCAGGTGAGCAATCGCGTGCACTTCCACTTTCTCGATCAATTCCAGTACCGATTTGACGTAAATCTTGGTCGGCTCGAGCAGGTGGTCTGCCAACGGTTTGCCTGCCAGATCGGTAGTAGTGGGATCGGTCTTGCTCACTTCCAGGATCTTGCGTACCAGCGAATAACCGTTGGAGTGCGGGCCTGAAGCGCCCAGAGCGATCAGCGCATCGCCAGACTGTACTTTGCTGCCGTCGATGATTTCGGATTTCTCAACCACGCCCACACAGAAACCGGCGACGTCGTAGTCTTCACCGTGGTACATGCCGGGCATTTCGGCGGTCTCGCCACCGACTAACGCACAGCCGGATTGTTTACACCCTTCGGCAATCCCGGTGATCACGCTGGCGGCGGTATCCACATCCAGCTTGCCGGTAGCGAAGTAATCGAGGAAGAACAGCGGCTCAGCGCCCTGAACCACCAGATCGTTAACACACATCGCCACCAGATCGATACCGATGGTGTCGTGGCGTTTTAAATCCATCGCCAGACGCAGCTTGGTGCCCACGCCGTCGGTGCCGGAAACCAGTATCGGCTCGCGGTATTTCTGCGGCAACGCGCACAAGGCGCCAAAACCGCCCAGCCCACCCATCACTTCCGGGCGGCGGGTCTGTTTCACTACACCTTTGATGCGGTCTACCAATGCGTTGCCAGCATCGATATCGACACCTGCGTCTTTATAGCTGAGAGAGGTTTTGTCGGTCACTGCGCGATCCCCACGACGGTTTGCGGTTTGAGAACGGTGCTTCCGGCGGTGATGCCGGAACCAGGCGCGCCAATTCTAACAGCGCAAGCAAACGTTTGCGAGAACCATGTGAGCCCGCTCGAACTTTTCGTCTTCTATACTGTTGATCACTCTTTTGTTGATCTCGATCCGGCTATTGGTAGTGGCGTTGGCAGCAAAAGGCGGTATAATCCGGCGATTTTTTTGGCCGTCAACCACCTTAATAGGAGAAAAATGATGAAGATCGTTGAGGTGAAGCACCCGCTGGTTAAGCACAAGCTTGGTCTGATGCGTGAACACGATATCAGCACCAAACGCTTTCGTGAGCTGGCTTCTGAAGTGGGTAGTTTGCTGACCTATGAAGCGACCGCCGATCTGGTGACAGAGAAAGTCACCATCGAAGGCTGGTGTGGGCCGGTTGAAGTTGAGCAGATTAAAGGGAAAAAAATTACCGTAGTGCCAATCCTGCGTGCCGGTCTGGGCATGATGGAAGGGGTGCTGGAGCACGTGCCGAGCGCCCGTATCAGCGTGGTTGGGGTTTATCGTGACGAAGAAACCCTGGAGCCGGTCCCTTATTTCCAGAAGTTGGTTTCCAACATTGACGAGCGCATGGCGCTGGTGGTTGACCCGATGCTGGCTACCGGGGGGTCGATGATCGCCACTATCGATCTGCTGAAGAAAGCCGGTTGCAGCAGCATCAAGGTGCTGGTGTTGGTTGCGGCTCCTGAAGGGATTGCCGCGCTGGAGAAAGCGCATCCGGATGTTGAACTCTATACCGCTTCAATCGATCAATGCCTGAATGACAAAGGGTACATCGTGCCTGGCCTGGGTGATGCAGGCGATAAGATATTTGGTACCAAATAATAAATAAGCCGACCTGAGAGTCGGCTTTTTAATGCCCTTGGTATTGCCAAGTCTGGCAATCCATTGAGCATTTATCACCAAGCTAACACAACTGATACTAACTCAGAGGAAAAACACCCCATGACCCGTCGCGCCATCGGCGTTAGTGAACGCCCGCCGCTGTTCCAGACCATCCCACTCAGTTTCCAGCATCTGTTTGCCATGTTCGGGGCCACCGTGCTGGTGCCGATCCTGTTCAAGATCAATCCGGCGACGGTGCTGTTGTTCAACGGCGTGGGGACATTACTGTATCTCTTTATCTGTAAGGGCAAGATACCCGCCTATCTGGGTTCCAGCTTTGCGTTTATTTCACCGGTGTTGCTGCTGTTGCCACTGGGGTATGAGGTCGCACTGGGTGGTTTTATCATGTGTGGCGCACTGTTCTGCCTGGTGGCGCTGATCGTCAAGAAGGCCGGAACCGGTTGGCTGGACGTGATGTTTCCGCCTGCGGCAATGGGCGCAATCGTTGCCGTCATCGGTTTAGAGCTGGCGGGCGTAGCAGCCAACATGGCCGGGCTGTTACCGGCGGAAGGCACCTCTGCAGACAGCACTACCATCACTATTTCACTGGTGACGCTGGGGGTGACCGTCTTAGGTTCGGTGTTGTTCCGCGGCTTCCTGGCGATTATCCCGATCCTGATCGGGGTGTTGGTAGGCTATGCGCTGTCGTTCTTTATGGGCGTGGTGGATCTGACGCCAATCCGTGACGCTCACTGGTTTGCCTTGCCGACCTTCTACACGCCACGCTTTGAGTGGTTCGCCATCTTCACCATTCTGCCTGCGGCATTGGTAGTGATTGCCGAGCACGTTGGCCACCTGGTGGTCACGGCGAATATCGTTAAAAAAGACCTGCTGCGCGATCCGGGCCTGCACCGCTCAATGTTTGCCAACGGGGTTTCTACCATGATCTCTGGTTTCTTCGGCTCAACGCCCAATACCACCTATGGGGAGAACATCGGTGTTATGGCCATCACCAAGGTTTATAGCACCTGGGTGATCGGCGGGGCGGCTATTCTGGCCATTCTGCTTTCCTGCGTAGGCAAGCTGGCAGCGGCGATCCAGGTGGTACCGGTGCCGGTGATGGGTGGCGTTTCCCTGTTGTTGTATGGCGTGATTGGTGCTTCGGGAATTCGCGTATTGATCGAGTCCAAGGTGGATTACAACAAGGCGCAGAACCTGATCCTGACTTCGGTGATCCTGATTATCGGTGTTAGCGGCGCGAAAGTGCATATCGGTGCGGCGGAGTTGAAAGGTATGGCATTGGCGACCATCGTCGGTGTCGGCCTGAGCCTGCTGTTTAAACTGATCAGCCTATACCGCAAGGAAGAAGAAGTGATCGATGTGCCGGAAGAGCGGCTGGATCATAAATAAGTGGCCAAGGCCTATTAGCCTGAGAGTTGAACGAGCATGATGGTCATGATTGTGCCAATATTACTCACCTTAACGGTGGGAATATTGGCTTTATGACCAGGCAATGTTTCTTGATAGCACCCAGGTCCGCAAAACAGATTGATAACAAAGTCGCAATGTAGCTGAATTTGTAGGGGGCTAACATGTTCGACCGTAGGGGCGCTGCATGCTTCGCCCGCTTGGCAGCCCCCTTGTAAGCCCTGTGAGGGGTTGTTAGCCGTCTCGCTTTCTGTGCCTTGATGGCGGGTTGTGGGCACGGGTAATTGGGCAACAGGGTAGTGCATCTGCCAAAGGTTGCCCGGTTATAACCGATTACAGTAAAAGACCGGAATATCGGTTTCATAGATAAAATACCCTTGCTTACCTGCCGGGCGAATGGTGTAGCCTGATAAAGTGTTTATTTTAGCAAAAACATCTGGCACCAGGCGTTTTTCGATATTTTCAGGGATGGTATCTCGGGCATACTTATTGATATAAAGGGTTTTAAAAAAATACAACCCTTTATCGTCAACTTGGTAGCTGACGATAATATCACGCCTGATATAGTATGTGTCCTTCCCATCATAAAAGTTTGCAGTTAATGAGACTTTACCTCTTCCATCATCTCTGTTGCTGTCACCTTTTAAATTTATGATGATGTTATAATTAGCGACGACTTCAGGTTTTGGCACATGATATTTATAATAAAATTTAGACTCACAAGAGATACTTTCTGTTTTATTTTCTGAGTAAAAAAAGTAATACAACACGGCCGGAATAGCATATATTACTAATGGAATAATAACTTTAGTTTTCATAGCCAGTCCAATGATATGATTTACAATTACTTCTAGCATCACCATCAATGCGATTATCACATAAGAAGATTGATTCTCTTTTGATTTCGGTATTTCCAAAATAATATAAAGACGGGTTCCCTAATTCGTTGCACTGTATGTTGTACATGTCAATTCTTGATTTAATATATAATAAGGTAAATTTATCATCTTTCCCGTATATATTACAGTGTTGATGTTTTCCCATTAATAAATAGTTGATTTCTTGCGTGTTTTTGGTGTTGTAAATATAAAATGATGAGGAGATTATGAGGGTGAAAACTATCACTAAATAATAGATGCTGCGTTTTTTTAGAAAACGAGAGTTTCTCTTGGGCAACTCATTGATTGCTAATGCCGGTGTTTCTTCCTCCTGATGGTGCTGTTTCTGATGATTTTCTTGCTTTACCCATTCAACTTCATCCTGGCATGGCTCAATAGTAAACTCTAGTGGGATATTGAACCCGGAACGCGGAGTTGTTTTAATAATGTTTTTATCTAATCCCAGAGAGCAAAGGTGTTTTCTCAGGATATAGATATGCTGATAGAGGGTATTAGTGCCGACAACGATGCCTTTCTGTCCCCAAATGTCATTAATAAGTTCGTCTGGAGAGACAATTTGATGATCTGCATCAATGATTTTCTGTAAGCATTTAGCCGCAGGGTTAGAAAGCTTTACTTTTACTTCTGGCTTATCAAGGTTGAAAATTTCCCCGTTATCAATATTGTAAACTATCTTTTTATCTATCAAGTAGTAACCAACCATCTCAATCCTCTGAGTAATAAAATCCACCTAGAATGATAGGATTATTCTTATCCACTGTAAAGTCTTATCATGATTGAGTTCTGGGCCTATCATGAGTATAGAATATTGGGCTTGATGTCTGTTTTTCGATTTCACTTTGATAAGTAAAACCCGACAATATTTAATCCAATAGGACAGAGTGATGCAACGAGGTGTCAGTGTTGCTCATCAACATTATTGTTCCTGAGGCATTGTTGGTGCGACGGAATTAACAGGTATGGCGTTGGCGGCCTTGGGATCGTAAGAGGAACAGGAGGAGGACTACCCTTACTCCGGCTCTTTATATTGCCTGTGCATCAGATGCGAGTACAGTACAATAGTGTGGTATCGGCCTGGTCTACCAGATAACCTTGTTTGCCAACCTGGCATATTGTGTCACCCGCCAAACCATTCACTATATGTTTGCTTGGGCTTTGACATATGGCCTCTCTGCTGTGCACTTTTGAATTGACATAAGTTCGGGATAAATTATCAGGGTAGCTATAGGGGAGGCAGTTTCCATCGTGACTCAAGAATGAATTATGATTTAACGGTTGGCGATCGCTATTAACCAACAAAATGATCAAGCTAACTTTTGGGGTTTTTAGACCATTTTTTATTGGCAGGTTTAGCTGCTGCCGCGAGCACTTTATTGGTAAGAAAAATCTTAATTTGGCGTTAATCTTCACATTACTGATAACTCTTTGGTCATACGCCCTCAGTGGGTTTGGCCAAGTCCAGTTGATGGAGGGCATATCAGACATTTAACATCGGTTTTGGTAAATCGAAGTAGGGGGCGGGAAAGCAATGAGGGGCGGTAGCTTAAGCGGGCGCAGCGTGTGTGCCGCGCCCATACAGAACAAATCTGTTTATTGGTTGGCGGGCTGGGCCGGTTGTTCGGTTTTACCGTCTGCCTGTTGAGACTTATTGTCCATGCTGTTCTTGAGCTGTTCGGTTTTTGCCTTGGCCTGCTGTGCCAGATCGTTAGCTCCGTTAATCGCATCAGTTTTGATGTTTTTCGCCTGATCGATCAGTTGCTGGCTTTGTTGGTTTGCATCCTGTTTGATCGCTGCGGCTTTGGCCTTGGCCTCATCAGTGAGGGCATCCGCCTGCTTGGCTGCGCTATCTTTAATGGTGGAGGCTTGGTCTTTCA
Organism: Serratia sp. (in: enterobacteria); assembly: GCF_046715635.1. Taxonomy (GTDB): domain Bacteria; phylum Pseudomonadota; class Gammaproteobacteria; order Enterobacterales; family Enterobacteriaceae; genus Chania. Next base: position 1,896 of record NZ_JBKJYW010000133.1, on the reverse strand, counting down.
ACTGTTCCGTCTGGGCCGCTGCGGCTTGCTTGATCTCATCCGCTTTGGCTTTGGCATCGTCGGTCAGTTGATCCGCTTTCTTTTCCGCCGCATCTTTCATTTGCTCGGCACTGTCTTTGGCCTTATCCAGATGGGAATCGACCTTGGCATCATCGCAGCCCACCAGCAGTAAACCCACCATTGAGGCCAATAGTACTTTATTCCACGCTTTCACGGTCTAGCTCCTTTCGGTCATCTTGAGTTTGCGCTATTTATCTTAGAGCAGCTTTGCCAGATAAGACAAACCTTGCAGCAAAATAGACTGGTTTATCTATCAGGATGGCGAGTGACTCGCCGTGTCCGTTCAATCGTTACTCAATATCTTGCTGGTTAACGATTAGCCAATTTTTATCAGCGGTGGCGGGTTGTCCTGCTTTTTTCTGCTGGGCGACAGCATCCTGTTGCAGTTGTGCCAACTGTTTTAACGTTGCCGGGTTTCTGCTGATCCAGAGCCGTTGGCCGATTTGCGCGTCGGTGCTGTTGAATAACATATAGGTATCGGAGTAAAGGGTATCACCGCCGACTAAAATCGGTTTTTTCCACTGATCGATATAGCCTAAAATACTGCCCGCTTTGCCTTCAAACCAGGTCATTGGATTGACAATGTACGGCGTTATCGTCAAGTCCTGGTTTTTTTCTGGCTGATAGTGGCCTGCTTTTATTTGCTTACGTGCCGTAGTCAATTCCCCGGTTTTGCGGTTTGCCAACAGCGTATTAATGCCAATCACATTTTGCGGTTTGACGTTGTAGCCATATTTCGGGTTGCTGGCGACCATGCGTACCAGCTCTTCGTGTGCGGCACTCATGATGTAGACCTCAATACCATTTTCTTGCAGCTTGGCAAACAGTTGTTGCATGCCGCGCAATGGGCGTGGTGGCTCTACCTCCTTTTGGTGTAATTTATTGTTGTGGATAAAGTTGGCCGGTATTTTCTCTTTCAGCGCTATCAGGTCGTCAACATGTTGATTTAACTCCCGTAAGGTAAAGCCAGAAAATATCTGTGCCGCCCAGGGATAACAGATCAAATCGTCCATTTCGCACAGGCGATGGTAGTAGCTGTATAGGCTTTCAGGTTCACCGAGGCTATCATTGAAGGGGATCAGAATTAATGAAGGATCGATTTTTTCCCGCTTCAGTAGCCCCTTATTTTCCAGGTAGGGGAGCAGCGACTCTTCCAAATCGTTTTTATAAGTGGTGTTATCCATATCAAACACGGCAAAGTCGCCTTTATTGGCGCGTTCAGCAATAAGCTGGTTTAATACTTTGGCCTGTTCAGCTGGCCAGGCGGATAATTCTGTTGCATTGACTGTGGATACAGATATTGCGCCGAAAAATGTCATTAATAAAGCAATCACTTTTTTAAAACCACACATCAGCTTACCCTCTATTTATGTCTATTTGGCTGCGATTATAAGTGCTGAATTTAATAAAAATAGGGTGTTGATCGCATTTTCGGTAATAGAGAGAATAGAGAGGATTATGCTAGGATTAATGTTAAATTAAAATTGTGAATGATTGCGCTTTAATATATAACCCAGATGCCGAGATATATTAAAATGGCCGCGAGGTGCGGCTGGGTTATTTTTTGAACACGCTAGTCGTGCAAACAGTAAATCGCTTAAAAAATGCACATCTCTTGGCTCCGAGCCCGTTGTTCTCACTGTGGGTTCAACAGCAGTCGCTTTCTGTGTTAGACTGGTCGCGTTTTCCTGCCAGTTTTGGTTGAGGTGCTTTTCTGAATACGCCGGCACAGCTTTCACTGCCACTTTATCTACCCGATGATGAAACTTTTGCCAGTTTTTATCCGGGTGAGAACCCATCCTTGTTAGCCGCGATCCAATCCGCAGTCCGTCAGGA
>NZ_JBKJYW010000132.1:0-2575 GCF_046715635.1 Serratia sp. (in: enterobacteria) | reverse complement strand
TATCCTGTGCAATAAAGAAATCAAATTCAAAGCGTTCCTGGAGTTTGCGGCTGAAGATCTGGGGGCGGATTTTATCGCTACCGGTCACTATGTCCGCCGCCAGGACGTGGACGGCAAAAGCCGCCTGTTGCGTGGCGTCGACGGTAACAAAGACCAGAGTTATTTCCTGTATACCCTGAGCCACGAGCAGGTCGCGCAAAGCCTGTTCCCGGTTGGTGAACTGGAAAAACCAGAGGTGCGCCGCATTGCGGAGCAGTTGGAACTGGTCACCGCCAAGAAAAAAGACTCCACCGGCATCTGCTTTATCGGCGAACGTAAATTCCGCGACTTTCTGGGCCGCTATCTGCCAGCACAGCCAGGCCCCATCGTTAGCGTCGACGGCCAAACCATCGGCGAGCACCAGGGCTTGATGTATCACACCCTTGGCCAACGCAAAGGGTTGGGCATCGGTGGTATGAAAGACAGCAGCGAAGATCCGTGGTACGTGGTGGATAAAGACGTCGCCAACAATATTCTGGTGGTCGCCCAAGGCCACGAACATCCGCGCCTGATGTCTATCGGCCTGATCGCCCAACAGTTACATTGGGTAGATCGCCTACCGTTGACACAACCTCTGCGCTGTACGGTTAAAACCCGTTATCGCCAGCAGGATATTTCCTGCACCGTGACGCCACTAGACGCCGAACGCATCGAAGTCCGCTTCGACGAACCGGTCGCAGCCGTCACCCCAGGCCAGTCTGCCGTGTTCTATCAGGGCGATATCTGCCTGGGCGGCGGCATTATTGAACAGCGTATACAGGAGTAACCGTGGCGAAGAATTATTACGACATCACGCTGGCCATGGCCGGGATTAGCCAAGCGGCCCGTCTGGTACAACAGTTGGCGCATGAAGGGCAAATGGATGGCGAAGCCTTCCATACCTCACTCAACAGCCTGTTGCAGATGGATCCCCCTTCTACCCTGGCGGTGTTCGGCGGTGAAGAGCGTAACCTGAAGATGGGCCTGGAAACCTTGATTGGCGTACTCAACGCCAATAACAAAGGCCCAGCCGCCGAGCTGACCCGCTACACCATCAGCCTGATGGTGCTGGAGCGCAAGCTGAACGCCAACAAAACGGCGATGAATACGCTCGGCGAGCGGTTGAGCCAGTTAGAGCGTCAGTTGGCGCATTATGAACTGGGTTCAGATACCATCATCAGCGCCCTGGCCGGTATCTACGTCGATGTCGTGGCACCATTGGGGCCGCGTATTCAGGTAACCGGTTCGCCTGCCATCTTGCAAAATCCGCAGGTGCAAGCCAAGGTTCGTGCCACCCTGCTCGCCGGTATTCGTGCCGCGGTGCTGTGGCAGCAGGTTGGCGGTAGCCGCCTGCAGTTAATGTTTTCCCGTAATCGTCTGCTCAAGCAGGCGCAAAAACTCGTTGCTCATTGTTAAACTTCCCAGGAGTTGCTACCGATGGAATTATCCTCACTGACCGCCGTTTCCCCCATTGATGGACGCTACGGTGATAAAGTCAGCGCACTGCGCACCATTTTCAGCGAGTATGGCTTGCTGAAATTCCGCGTGCAGGTTGAAGTACGTTGGCTGCAAAAACTGGCCGCTTGCGCAGAGATCAAAGAAGTTCCCGCTTTTGACGCCGACGCAAACGCTTACCTTGATAAGATCGTCGCAGAATTCACTGAAGAAGACGCCCAGCGCATCAAGACCATCGAGCGCACCACCAACCACGACGTGAAAGCGGTGGAATACTTCCTGAAAGAGAAAGTGGAAGCGGTACCCGCTCTGCACGCCGTGTCCGAGTTTATCCACTTCGCCTGTACCTCTGAAGACATCAACAACCTGTCCCACGCGCTGATGCTGCATACCGCGCGTCAGGATGTGGTGTTGCCGCACTGGCGCAAGATCATCGAATCCATCAAAGGGCTGGCGCTGGAATATCGCGATATTCCGCTGCTGTCACGTACCCATGGTCAACCTGCTACCCCGTCTACCGTGGGTAAAGAATTTGCCAACGTGGCCTACCGGATGGAGCGTCAATATCGCCAGTTAGAGCGTGTTGAGATCCTCGGTAAAATCAACGGCGCGGTGGGTAACTACAATGCCCACATCGTGGCCTATCCAGAAGTGGACTGGCACCGTTTCAGCGAAGAGTTTGTCACCTCGCTGGGAGTGACCTGGAACCCGTACACCACTCAGATCGAGCCGCATGACTATATCGCCGAGCTGTTCGACTGCGTGGCGCGTTTCAATACCATCCTGATCGACTTTGACCGTGATATCTGGGGTTACATCGCCCTGAACCACTTCAAGCAAAAAACCATTGCCGGTGAGATCGGTTCTTCCACCATGCCGCACAAAGTTAACCCAATCGACTTTGAGAACTCCGAAGGCAACCTGGGCCTGGCTAACGCGGTGCTGGGCCATCTGGCTAGCAAACTGCCGGTTTCCCGCTGGCAGCGTGACCTGACGGACTCCACGGTGCTGCGTAACCTGGGCGTGGGCTTGGGCTATGCGCTGATTGCCTATCAGGCCACCATGAAAGGCATCAGCAAGCTGGAAGTGAACCGTACGCACC
>NZ_JBKJYW010000131.1:0-3213 GCF_046715635.1 Serratia sp. (in: enterobacteria) | reverse complement strand
TAATCCACCATCATTTCCTGCGTTTGGCCGTGCAGATCCTGGTAGCGGATAAACACTTTGTCGCCTTCGCGCTGCATAATGTCTACTTTGACATCCGGGTCGAGATAGAACTCTTCGCCCAATGTTCTAGCGGCATATTCCCGCACTACGCTGTCGGTCAGCGGGCCAACTGCGCCGCCAACGCCGAACACTTTGGTGGCAACGCCAAGGCGATGTAGCGCCTGGCCCAGTTCCAATCCGATAACCCCTGGGCCAAATACCGCGACGGACTGGGGCAAATCATCCCAGTTAAACACATCGTCATTGACGATCAGGCGGTCGCCCAGATCGTTCCACGGTGCAGGCCAGCTAGGGCGGGAACCGGTGGCGATCACGATACGCTGTGCGACGATGCGTGTATGCTCGCCAACCTGCAAGGTGTTGTCGTCAATGAAGCGGGCATAGCCCTGAATTTTATCTGCGGCCGGGATGCTATCGACCCCTTCCAGTACAAAACCGACAAAGCGATCGCGCTCGCGCTTGACGCGATCCATCACTTCACGGCCATTAATAGTGGTTTTTCCCGCCGGGTGAACGCCAAAGCCTGGAGCCCGTTCGATCTGATGCACCGCTTCTGCCGCAGCAATCAGTAATTTGGAAGGCATACAGCCAACGCGGGCACAGGTGGTGCCAAAAGGTCCGCCCTCAATCATCACCACGCTAGGGGTAGATAGTTTTGCTGCGCGGTAAGCGCCTAGTCCGGCAGTACCCCCGCCAATAACGGCGACGTCGACATTCAACAGTTTCATATCCGCTCCTGAAGGAAATAAAAAAAGGGCGGGTCAGCACCCGCCAAAAGTCACATTACTTCTATTCCGTTGGTTTTTCAGGCGACAGATTGTTGAACCGTGCCTGAGATCCATCGGGTTTATTTTTTATCATTCAGGCTGACAGGAAGTTTTCCAGGTCGTCGCTACCACCGATGTGGCGACCACCGATAAACACCTGTGGCACGGTAGCGCGGCCGCTGACTGCGCGCAGGCTGACAGTGGTAGCGTCTTGACCCAATACGATCTCTTCATATTGGACCCCGCGCTCTTGCAGCATTTGTTTGGCTTTGGCGCAGAACGGGCAGCCCGGCTTGGTGAACAGGGAGACCGATTCCTGCACTTTGAATTCCGGAGCCAGGTACTTCAGCATGGTGTCGGCGTCAGAGACTTCAAACGGGTCGCCCGGCTTGTTTGGCTCGACGAACATTTTTTCTACCACGCCGTTACGCACCAGCATGGAGTAGCGCCATGAACGCGGGCCAAAGCCCAGATCGGCTTTCTCAACCAGCATGTTCATGCCTTTGGTGAACTCACCGTTGCCGTCTGGGATGAAGGTAATGTTTTCAGCGTGTTGGTCGGCTTTCCAGGCGTTCATCACAAAGGTGTCGTTCACCGAGACGCACAGGATGCTGTCAACGCCGTGTTGCTTGAACACGCTGGACAGTTCGTTATAGCGCGGCAAGTGGCTGGATGAGCAGGTTGGGGTGAACGCACCCGGCAAGGAGAACAGGATCACGGTTTTGTCTTTGAACAGGTCATCCGTGGTGACGTCGATCCATTGATCGCCCTGGCGAGTATGGAAGGTAACCTGAGGGACTTTTTTGCCTTCTTGACTGGTAAACATGAATTAACCCCTTAATTAGAAAAATGAATTTTTTTATGTTGGCGCCGTTACGCTTTGTTGGGGGACATTATTCACTGCGGGGCTTGATAGTTCTAATCACTCGTTGCTATCTTATCTATCGCCATGAGCTATCATGGCCAGGAGGGAAACAACAATGAATATTCGTGATTTAGAGTATCTGGTCGCCTTGGCCGAGCACCGCCATTTCCGGCGCGCTGCCGACTCATGCCATGTCAGCCAACCTACATTGAGTGGGCAGATCCGCAAACTGGAAGACGAGTTGGGCGTGATGCTGCTCGAACGGACCAGCCGTAAGGTGCTTTTCACACAGGCAGGCTTACTGCTGGTGGAGCAGGCGCGCACCGTGCTTCGCGAAGTCAAAGTCTTGAAGGAAATGGCCAGCCAGCAAGGGGAAGCGATGTCCGGGCCGTTGCATATCGGCCTGATCCCTACCGTGGGGCCTTACCTGCTGCCGCAGATTATCCCGACGCTGCATAAATCCTTTCCCAAGTTGGAAATGTATCTGCACGAGGCACAGACCCATCAACTGCTGGCGCAACTGGACAGCGGCAAGTTGGACTGCGCTATTCTGGCCCTGGTAAAAGAGACCGAAGCCTTTATCGAAGTGCCGTTGTTTGATGAGCCGATGCAATTGGCGGTCTATTCCGACCATCCGTGGGCACAGCGCGAACGCGTGGCGATGGCCGATTTGGCGGGCGAAAAACTGCTGATGCTGGAAGATGGCCACTGTTTACGCGATCAGGCGCTGGGCTTTTGCTTCCAGGCCGGTGCGGATGAGGATACCCACTTCCGTGCGACCAGTTTGGAAACGCTGCGTAATATGGTTGCCGCAGGCAGTGGGATTACTCTGTTACCCGCCTTGGCGGTGCCGCGTGAGCGCGAGCGCGACGGTGTCTGCTATCTGGAGTGCTACAAACCGGAACCGAAGCGCACCATCGCTCTGGTGTATCGCCCCGGTTCCCCGTTGCGTAGCCGTTACGAGCAACTGGCCGAGGCAATTCGCGAACATATGCAGAATTACCTGGGCACGGTGTTAGAACAGGCGGTTTAAACCGTTTAATGCTGCAACACGATAAGCTTCGGCCATGGTCGGATAGTTGAAGGTAGTATTTACGAAGTATTCGATCGTATTACCTTCACCTTTCTGTTCCATGATCGCCTGGCCAATGTGAATGATCTCTGCCGCGCGCTCACCAAAACAGTGGATCCCAAGGATCTGCAGCGTTTCGCGGTGGAACAGGATCTTCAGGCTGCCAACGCTCATCCCGGCAATTTGCGCACGAGCCAGGTGCTTGAACTGTGCTCGGCCCACTTCGTACGGCACTTTCATAGCCGTCAGTTCCTGCTCGGTTTTACCAACCGAACTGATCTCCGGAATGGTGTAAATACCCGTTGGAATGTCTTCGACCAAATGCCCGCTGGCTTCCCCAGAGGAAATGGCCTGAGCAGCGATGCGCCCCTGATCGTAAGCGGCTGAAGCCAGGCTTGGGTAGCCGATTACATCACCGACAGCGTAAATATGGGCCACGGCAGTCTGGT
>NZ_JBKJYW010000130.1:0-18874 GCF_046715635.1 Serratia sp. (in: enterobacteria) | reverse complement strand
ATGCTGCTGCCGTTCACTACGAGAATACCGTATTGTCATATTTTACCTCAGCGTTGTCATATTGACCGAGGTTAGAATGTGATAACGGTGCATCGTTAACAATGTGAGTTCGCCGGACGCTTACGGTATTACTGACACCAAACCACATCCTTTATCATGTTAAAATAACCCAATCATTTCTTTGTTATTAATAATAAACTAATAGAGTTCCTGGTTACTTTTCAGGTTGAGCTTTTTCATTGCTGATTTTTTCTGCGTAAAAACGGTTTTTACACTTTTCTTTAAAACATAAGATATACGTGTCAGTGAATATTCTTTAGATAGCAGTTGGTGCATGAACAATTTGGTGACGGAGTGATCAGCGCGATCAACTTCAAGCTGGATATCAAAAAGGTCCAAGACCCCGATGGCGGTGAACGCGCGGTGATCACATTGGATGGTAAGTACCTGCCAACCAAGCCATTCTAGGCCGTTAAACCACAAAGTAAGCTGAATTCACATTGATGACAAAGTGGCAATGTTGCTGATTTGGTAAAAAAACGCACCAACCCTTGCTAACCCATTGATTATTCAGACGGGCGCAGCATGCAGCGGCCCTACGTTGTAAGTCCGGTGAGGGTTTGTCAGCAGTCTCAGCGTCCGGTTACAGGCGCTGAATTTCCTTCTAGTACACACTTATTGTATCGACATGATCAACGTGGCAGATGCCGTGAAACTGCCGGTAATGGACTTGGTCAAATCCCGGGCCACCGGAGCTACCTGTAACTCATCTTGCCCAAAGCCATCAAGCAGCGTGGTACTGAATTTTTGATTCGGTTTGACCACTTGGCCGTTACGGCTGACCATAACCCCAACGTCATCGGGCAGCGTGGTGGCGATAAAGTCTGACGAGAAAGCCGCTGGAGCCGCAATGAGATTAATATCAACATCTTGTGTCACCGCAGTGTTGCAACGGTATTGCAGCGGTATGGTTTTGACATAACGGCTGCCATCGCTGCTGAGCTTGGTATTATCAATATCACCAAAGTCCACCTCAAGGGCAGCACCATAGTTAATGGTACATACGACGGGTACTTGAATCAGTTGCCCCGCAGTCGACATACTCATAATTGGGGTGTCATTAATCACGGTCGGTGTACCCTTACCGCTACTGACTAAACGGTAGCCTCGGAATAATTTGACCATTGGAGGAATTCGCACCACGCCCCCCAGCTGATCTCGTCGTAAACGCAGCGTAATGTTGGAACTTGTCGAGTCACTAGCAAAACGGACCAGCTTGGTATAACGACGATTAACCTCACCATCCCCATCACTCACTATTCCTCCTGGTATAGATTGTGTCGTGGGGACTACATGACCTCCGTCCCCCCCGATGGTGATTTTAACATCTAAATCTTCGTTTACCTTATAAAAACCATTGCCAAAATCTGATGGAGGTAAATCTATCCGGCTCTGGTAATAACTCAATACGTATGGCTTCGTCCCCGGAGCGTAGTTAGACCAGCAATTCAAATAATAACTAGGTACGCCCGTATAGCTGAATATAGCCGTTGAACCCGCCTTGCTACTGGTAAAACTCCCTTTGGTAAGCGTAACACGAAAACCATTATCTCCATAATATGGCCAACAGGTATTTTCCTTCTCGCTAGCGCTGACCACTGATGGGAGCAGGAGTAATACAGCAAGTATCATTTTTAGGATCATAGTTATCCTTATCTATTTTTATAAACCATTAATGAAGGCATTACTGACACCGAACCACATCCTTTCACCAAGTTAAAACAACCCAATCATTTCCTTATTATTAATAATAAACGAATAGAGTTCCTGGTTACTTTTCAGGTTGAGTTTTTTCATTGCTGATTTTTTCTGCGTAAAAACGGTTTTTACACTTTTCTTTAAAACAAAAGATATCCGTGTTAGTGAATACTCTTTAGACAGTAGCTTAATCACTTTCATTTCATTCGCTGAAAGTCTAGTCCTGCCACAAACGCAGCATGATTTCGTCATGATACCGTCATGCTCAACATGCTTCACTCTGTCACGACATTCCAATTGACGAACCACTCTATCTACTATCGTACCCAATGGTTCATCTCTGAATATGATAGGAAAGTGCCTTAAGCATTCACATAGTTCATTGTGCCCTTTATCATTCGTATCACGCTCCACAATAGGGAAAAAAACGCCCTTGAAACCCTGCTGGATATAAGGTGTTGCCAGTAGGCAATCTGTTCCTGGATCGACTTGTTGAAAGATAATATCACAGCGCCATGCGTCATCGGCCAAATCAAAATATTTAACCGCCTGTTCGCGTGAAGAGAGCGCTTGCTCCAAACCAAGTCGCAATCCCAATGCATAGGCTGCATTATTATCCTTTATCACTATCCCCAGCATAATTCCCTCAACAAAGCTAAAGTCTTGAATAACTCCACAGCAGTTTCTATCATTTATAATCAAGGGTAATATAAGGTAAATGCCACATTCGCGGTAAAATCTCCTTCAACAATCCCTTGGTGTTCAATAGCCGCCTCTGATGCACTGACGTATGCGGCAAATTTCAAGGTACGGCTTCCGTCATGGAGCAAATAAGATTTAACCGTTTTGTTAATCTCCAGCGGTTTTCCATCCTCAGTCTCCAAGCCTATCGCAATACCTTCCGCCATCCCGTTTACTGCCAGCAAGCCAGGCTGTTGCAGGTCCTCAACACCATTGAAACCGATCTCAACGCTGTTTCCCAAGCTGATATCACACTCTTCCAAGACAATAGAAAAACCATAACTGTGGGTGCGTTGATGCAGATAAAGCGTATTCTTAATGACGTTACCTAATTTAACGGTTTGTTTAACCGATGCCATGCTGAGAGTACAGGGCTCCTCGACCAGCTCACCGTGTAGATACATATTATGATCCTGCGCCAAACTGACGCTATTAATCCCCACCAGCATCCAGACACAAAATATTATCCGATAATGCATCACGTTTCCTTCCACTTAAAAGTAACTAGATACCAATGTCGCAATCGCATTGAACGGCCCTGCCTCCAAAGGCATTGCTGCATCCTTTTTTACTGGCACCGCAATAAAACTGAACGTTATTGGGTCTGGTGCATCGAAAAATCGATTTAGAGTAATAGGCTCACCGTTAATATCTTGAATGGCAATACCCAAGTTGTTAACGTTGGTGGTCAATACATTCCCCATTCCACCTAACGTTTCTCCTTGCAGTTGTAAGCGTAATTTTTTATCCCCACCTTGCTTACAATTTAGGGAAACCGCGGTGACTTGTGCATACTTCACACCGTCTACTTTTTTAATCCCCACCCTGTCAAAATTGACGTCAATGGTTTTGCCACCGTTAAATTCACAGGCGGGTTCGAAAATGCGCCCCTTGAAATTCATAACCATTCCGCCATCGGCTTGTACCTGCGATACGCAAAGCACCAGGAATAGGGGTATCGCAAGCAAAGATTTACATAGCATAAGGCCTCCATCCAGCGTGCGGGATCACAAACTGATTAGTCATAATTCAACTGAAAATTAACCACGGCGTAGAAAGCTCCGGGGATCAGCCGCTCGGCCGTACGCTGTGGGATAACATAAAAAGTTAAGCGATTATCACCAGGCATTAATAGCTGAGCCTGGCTGGGTATTCCTGGCCATAACTGGCGATGTTGTTCATCCTCCAGCCGTAAAGCCAACCCCCTCGCCTGGCCCGTTACTGCCACCAGCCCCCCTTGCTGCTGTTTGCTGCGCAAGGTGATTGATACCGTTTGCTGGCCCGCTCCCCAGACCAGGTTATTGCCCTGTGTTGCACTGCGAGTTACCCCACCCCAGTGTCCACAATCGCGCAGCAATAAATGGAAGGCGACGGGTGGCGCTTCGTCACCAAACCGGTTTAATACATGGCTGGCTATGCCCCCCAGGTTAACGGTTTGGTCTTGAGAAACCATCTCGAGCGTACAGGCCGATTCGACGATCGAGCCTTGAACCGCTAGTGAAGCAAACATGCCATCAACCTGGGCGTGGTTTTCTGCCAACGTTGGCAATGACCAAGCTGCCAATGTGCTAACCAATCCCCATTTAATGAGATCCAAGGCTTTCATCAGCTTGTGCCGTTCACGCTACAGCGCTGCTGCACGCAGGTAAATGCCAGTTCAGGCCGCCCACCGTAATCGTTGATATAGGTGACCACAGGCGCGTCATAGACAGTTGATTTCACGTCGGTACGGCTTTTCGGTGCCAGAGTTACCGGCACAAAGCCGTTGTCTTCACGCCCTTTTCCCCGTGCCGCAATCCCCGACACGGTGATGTAGTAAGGCGTCGGGTTTTCAATCTGGTAACCCGCGGCGGTTTTATGCAGCACCAACTGGTTTTGCCAGACTGCACCGGGTTTCGTCACAATGGATGCCGGGCGATAAAACAGCTTCACTTTAGTCTGTAAGGCAATTTGCATCACATTGGATTTATCACTGCGCGGGGGGATTTCACGTAGATTAAAATAAAATAACGTTTCCCGATCCTGCGGCAACGCTTTAGCCTCAGGCAACGCTGAAATTCTCACCATACTTTTGGCACCCGGTTCAATACGCTGAATCGGAGGCGTAACAATTAACGGCCCCGCGACTTTCTGCTGTTCATGATCCTCGACCCACGCCTGTGCCAAATAGGGTAATTGCTTATTCTCATTACTGATATTTAAACTAATCGCTTTGCTGCCGCCTTCATAAATCACCCTGGTGCGATCCAGAGCAATCGCGGCAAAAGCCGTATGAATAGACGTAACAGTGAGAATAACAAACGCCATGAAAGCTGATTTACTCATAATATGATCTCTTGATTACTTGATAGTGTGGCACGGTAATAATAAATTTCCCTGAACCAGCAATGGTTTAGGCAGTGATACCTGACACCCTTTAGTGCCATTCCAGTTAACACTGAGTGATTCCCCGGCAGTGATACCCGATAGATAGGCCAGGCCGCCGTCACTGACAATGGCCAGTTCTCGCCCTTTTGGGTTAACCACGCTGGCCCCAAATGGCGGATGTTTGCCATCTGGCATGACAATAACCGCCAGTGCCTTTTCACCTTTCAGCAAGGAAAAGCGCCGATAGCCAATAGCGCCCTCGGTTAACGTCGATTCGACCACCCCTTTGCTGACTTCTACATCATCAGCAAGCTGGTTAATATCTACGCGTGTATCCGTGCGGTAATAACTATTCATGTTCGCCAAGACGGCGATCCCGAAGCGATTACTGTGAACGACGCCCCCTTCTATCGGTACACCAGAAACCCCCTCGGTGCTTAGCATCAAACGAGTACCACCATTAGTTCCTGCTGGATGCAGTGCAGCCCCTTTTGACGTTGCGGTTAGCCCCCCCTGCATGGAAAGCCCGGCAGAAGTGGTGCTATTTTGTACGTAAGCCGCATTCAGACTGATTTCGCTGTTATCACCGCGGTGAGTGTAAAAGCCGTTCACCTGCGTCGCCGTTTGCTGACCTCCCAGATTGTTAACCCCGGCGGCAATTCGGTAGTTATTATTGATATCGACGTTCTTGGTATAACTCAGCGCCTGATTCAAGCGGTTATTTGAACTCTGTCCGCTATATCCCAAACTCTGGCCATTGCCCAACGGCACGGACAGGCTGACAAACACGGCATCGTTATAACGCTGCTGATATTGGCTGCGGCTGGCAGACACGTTTAGCGACAGATCCTTATGCCCCATAAAATCGAAGTAGCGGCTTACCGACAGGCTATAGCTGTCCTCCGGCTGGCGATCCCAATAGCTTTGGTGGGTATAGGTGGCATACAAGCTCAGTTGGGCAGCCGTAAAGCTTTTATTAGCCGTTATGGTATACATCTCTTTACTGTGCGCGACGCTGCTCCCTCCAAAGCGGCTATCCAGGTATTGCCCCATCGACATAAAATCACGCTCAGAAAAGCGATATCCCGCAAACGTGACCTCACTGTCAAATTCATCAAAGCGCTTGGAATAGCTCAGCCGATAGGACTTGCCTTTCTTCTCGCCGTCTAGCCCTGGTAGCCTGGCGATCGACTGGGTCACATCTGCCGACAACGCCCCCAGCATAAACAGGTTTCGTCCCAGCCCAACAGAAACGGCCTGGTAATCATTTGCCCCAACGGCGCCGCCATAAAGCGACCAGTTGTTGGCTACCCCCCAAGAGAACTCGCCGCTAGCAAACAAAGGCCCATCTATATGATGCTGATAGGTAGAAGGACGGCCCACGGCGGTTTTATAACGCACCGTCCCCGGCCGCGTCAGATAAGGGACATTGGCGGTATCCACAGCAAAGTTTTGCTGGGTGCCATCTTGTTCATTCACCTGAACATCCAGCCTGCCGCTGACGGCACGGTTCAAGTCCCGGATACGAAACGGCCCAGAGGCAACGGTAGTTTCATAAATCACCCGACCCTGTTGTGATACCGTCACCGTGGCGTTGGTTTTAGCAATACCGTGAACTTCAGGGGCATAACCACGCAGGTTAGGCGGCAGCATACGTTCATCGCTCGCCAGGCCTACACCGGTAAAACGGAATGAATCGAAGATATCGGAATAAAAATAGTTTTCACCCAGCGTCAGCGTGGCATTCAAACGAGGTATCGCCCGATAAGCGTACCAGCGGCTCCAGTCGAAATGACGTTGCGCCTGACGTGTTGCCGTGGAGAACTCATAGTTGCCCTGATAATCTCCCCGTAGCCGCCAAGACCCGATATTAACCCCTGCGGTACCGCTAAGGCTGGCGTTTCGGGAGCTTTCCCCCTGGTGGCTTTTGCTGGTTGCTGCGTTGAGGCTATAGTCCAGCAGTACCCCCGGGATGCCATTATCCCAGCGGGACGACGGTAACCAATTTGGGTCGCTGTATTCCAGAAAGGCCTGGGGAGCACTGACGTATAGCGTACCGCTGGCGATATCGCCCTTCAGCGTCAAACCCTGTAATGCAGAGAAGTCTGCACACTCTTTCTGGTGCCAAAAAATGACCTTGCTAGCGGCCTCTTCCGTCAGGCCCAGCCGGCTGACCAACGCGGCTGGGAAGCATAGCTTGGTGGTATTGGCAACGTTGGCGTCAGCATAAAAGGGGATGGTTTGCTCACGATCGGCAATATTCTGTTCATTAAGATAAACAGCCATAATATAATTGCCAGGCATCACATAGCCTAGCCGTGAAAATCGTGACAAATCAACGTTATTTCGATCTTCTGCGTCTAACACATCGAGGTTGAATTCTATTGCTTGCGATAGTTTACTGAATCCCAGGAGTGAAATAAAAATCGCCACAGTAATCTTATTGATTCCATTCATAATTCTATCCAGAAATAAAAGTCCATTTTCAAAATACAAATAAGATTACTTTTAAGCAAAAATGAGGGTTATCGATAGCTAACCACGATATTCATAGTGGTGTAGTAGTTCCCCGATGTCACTTGCTTGCCATTAGCCACTAAAAAGATATTGTATTTTAATAGTATTTCACCTGAATCAATCGGAATGTCAGGCAAAGGAACCCCAGGTGTAATTTGATGCCCTTTTTCATCCTGCACCATGAGTGCCACCCCACGGTCCTGCAAAGGTTCAACATATCCATGGCTGCCAGGGCTAAAGGTCACTTCTATTGACTTATTCCCGTCACTACTATTGTCGGACAAAACGCAATTAATCAGTTTTATTTTAAATGGGTAGGCTTGACTGATCCCATTGCGCTCAAGCGTTTTGAGTGGGATAGTCCCCAATTCAACCGTTTGAAAAACATTATCCGGAGAGATTGCACAGGCAGACTCAAGGATTGCCCCTTTTAATTTAACCGTACCCTGTGCCCATACCGCCGTATTAAAGTAAAACAGAGCCATAAACAACAGAGTCTGGATGACCTTACACATGACAATCCATTGTTAATATCCGCCACTTAAGTCACATAAAATGAAGCATAGGGTATATACCCTATGCTTCCCTATCTATTAAGGGTAAGTCAGCGTAAAGTTGGCAACGCTGGAGAATTCACCTGGCGTTACGCTACCATCGGCTTTATTACCTTGCAGATAAGCAGAGAAGTTCAGTTTGTTGTTACCTGCCAATAAACCACGTGCCGCAGAAGGTACACCCAGGGTAATTTGCGTACCGCTACCATCGGTCAAGGCAATACCAGCACCTTTGGCAGTACCCGTGATCCCCAGCAGCTTATCGTTCTCAGCGTCTTTAGAACCACCAAAGGTGATGACGACGTTTTGCTTGGTCGTAGTATCACACTTTTCCAAATCAATGGTGAAATTGCGTGGTGTAGAAGTTCCTGCCTTTGCCAATAATGAGTTTGACACCTGGCCAAGATCGACAGTTTGGTTAGAACTCTCAGGCGTAATTGAGCATGGCGCATCAATAATAGAACCGGTAAAAGTAATGTTACCGCTACCCTGGTCGGTTGCTTTAACTGGATCAACCACCGGATCTGCTGCCATCGCGCCAAACGCAGAAATACCGGAAGCCATCACCATTGCCATTACAATTTTATTCATTTTCATAACTATTTCCATTCAGTTAATTTTTGACTTTAAACTTCACTTAATCAAGAGGTAGCTAAGACGCGCACCTTTCTCAATTCATGCACCACAACCGTAATAATCATCTACAAAGCTGCGATGGGGATTATCTTAATCCGTTAATTAGAAAATAGTGCAATGAACTCTTCTTAAAAGATAAAAAGTAAGATGATTTAATATAAATTCGTTTAAAATCAATGATATATTTATATTTAAAATGATATTAAATTGCTATTTAAGCGAATTTAAGACACATAAAATAAAAGGCCATGCTAGAGAAAACTGCATGGCCTTAATTGGAGGGAATAAGCTAATGATAAAAAGGGTTGCGTTTAGGCTTACTTAACAAATCGACATAAAAGTTGCGGGATAGGACTAGTCGAAATCAGATAGCCATTTTCCCCATTGCGTTGAATACCGAGATTCGTCCAGCCATTCTGCTCTCTGAGGTAGCTGTAAAGAAATTTTTTAGCCAAGGGGTCGGGCAGAGTATCAAATGGCGCAACATTGAGCTTGTCGGTTCGGATGAGAAATGACTCATGATTGCTCACCGTATAACTTACCTCGGCATCTCGTTTAATGGTGTATTCATTGCCTTGATCGGTTAGTGTTCCACTATAAGAGATCACGCCATGTCCATTTGAAAACAAGAAAAATATCCCCGCTTGTATAACAACCGTTTTTTTATCTGAAACATAGTCATATTGCACCTGTGAGAAACAGCTGATGCCTTCCCGGACTTGTTTTTTATGTATATAGTTAATTACAGCAACAACGACTGCCGTCACTGATATTATAGAGATAATGATGCACCATTTTCTTTTCATGATTAGCTCTCAATAAAGTAGCGATATCTGGACCTACAGTTGCTTCCTTTATCTAAAGCATCGCCATCACAAATAATAAAAGACTCACGCGGCAAGCCAGTATAGAGTGAGATATAAACTCTCTCTTTGTTGTCACAATGTAAATCAGCATTAATGGGTATATTACCACCATTATTTTTCACTTTTCTTTTGAAATAATCATCAACGTATAGTTGGCATTGATTATAGTCTCCCCAGTACGAATAATTATAAAGTCTGCTTTGTATTTTGAGATATTTATCGTAAGTAAAACTAGTCACTGCGGCAATAAAAATAAAAAGTAAAGTGCCAGAGGAAAATACCAAGCTTACCTTTTTAAGGTTATGATTAAATAGAACACCATGACGACTTACATCACCTATTCCATCATCAGGGATAGGTGTAGACAACGTGCGACTGGCCATTCGAGCCTCGTTGTCCATCCTATTATCAACGCACTCTTCATACTCAGCAATCTCTACCGTATCTGCCACCAACATACCGCGCCTTGGGATGGTGATAATGATATCCTCCTCAAGCCCCAACTGCCGAAAGGCCTTTCGTATCATGGCAATGTTTTGGTACAGCGTATTGGTGTTAATTGGAATGCCATATTTTTCCCACACTTCCTCAAACAGTTCTTTCTGTGTAGTAATTTCAGGTTTATTTTTTAACAGAATTTGCAAACAGTTATTCGCTGGTGTGGTGAGGACAATTTCATCATGCTTCTTGCCGATATCCGTCAGAGAACCTGAGCTTTTATCGTAGATAACATGATGATTTAAGATGATTTTACCGCTCATGCTCACTCTTCTATATTAGTATTCTTAAAATTTCACTTATACGCATATAGAATAAAGGATGGCTATAGATTAATCAACAATTTACCAAGAAAATTCTTAATCTGCTATCGCGAGTTTTAAAGTGTCATTCTGAATATAACAAACCGCGCTGAGCGCGGTTAATTGTGGCGGAGGTATTACGTCAAAACATAGCTATCCGTCCGACTTTAATCAGGATGAAAATGGCGGCTGTCCGCCGGAGCCTGCGCACGCGGTTCCAACCCATAATCCCGCACCACCTCGGCCACCCGCAACCGGTAATATTCCAGTACCTCATGCCTGCCACGCACCTGGGCCTGACGGTGTTGTTCCAGGTTGCGCCACTGCTGTACCGCCGCCTCGTCACGCCAGAACGACAGCGATAGCAACTTGTCCGGTTCACTCAGGCTCTGAAAACGTTCGATAGAGATAAAACCGTCAATATCTGCCAGCAGCGGTTTCAGCTCCGCCGCCAACTCAAGATAGGTTTCCCGCTGCCCAGCGGCAGCACGTAGTTCAAAAATCACGGCGATCATCATCGCTCTCCTCAACAGTATAAAATTCAGGTACACACGCATTTTGCGAAACACGCCAGCGAAACTGGTTTAATAGTTCGGGCTTGACGTTGAGTGTGGATAAATGGCCGATCCCCGCCAAAGCAATCAATCTTGCCCAACGCTCTCCTGGGCAGCGATGAGCACCATAACCGAAGGCAAAACTCTCCTGCGGCGTTTTCAACTGCACCAATACGCTCTGCCCTACCGGCAGCGGTTGACCATCAAGCAACGTAGCCTGTCGCGCAAATCTGCGGGTAGTATGGATCGGCGGAGTTTGCTGCAACACCTCCAAGATCAAGGCTTCTACCGGTTGATGGCGCTGATTTGCCAGCAACAGCGTCTGACCTATTAATCCGGCGGTGCCCTCACAAGCCTGGAACAACAGCCCGATGGCATTGGCTATTGCCAGCGAGCGATCGCCAATGTGTTGGCACAGTTGATCAAACAGCGGGCCATCTGCCTGCTGCATACGAGCCTGCAACTTTCCGGCGGCAACGGCCCCCGCAGCCATCTGCTCTGTGCTGCCACCGGGAGCAATACAGCGCACAAAGTCCAACACCTCATCCACCAAGGCAGATCGATCCTGATAGGCCACGCCCAATAATTCAGCTAATACACAGATCGGCAGCGCGTAGTTAAACCGGGTGAGCTGCTCTGCCGTTGTCAAACTGGCCGCTAACCGTTGAGCCACGTAAACCGTAGTCTGGCGGATCTCATCGTCGGTGATAGCGGCCAGAGCTGCCTCGATCGCCCCCTTTAATTCACGCTGCCTGGCACCATCATTCATACGTACCAGAGAGGCGAAAATCGATTGAGCGGGCGTCCCAATTAAAGCTGCGGGTACCGGCTCATCCATGGGGCGAACGCCGAGGTGAGGATGGGTTAAGGCTTCACGCACCGCTTGCCGCGATGCCACAGAAAAGGGGCAGGCCGTCATGGCAATTTCCTTCAGATAAGAATAGAGAGCAGCCATTGTCGGGTTAGACGAGCATCAATACTTCGGTTATGCTCGAAGTATGAATGACACTACGCTTGAAGACCGCCTGGCCGCATTGACGGCCGCTATCGCCGATCGCACCCGAGCGCGCATGCTGTGCCTGCTGATGGATGGACGCGCCTACACCGCAACGGAGCTGAGTGCGGCGGTGGACGTCGCAGCCTCAACCGCCAGCAGCCATCTGGCACGTTTGCAGGAACAGAACCTGATCGGCTGTGTCAAACAGGGCCGCAATCGCTTTTACCGCCTGGCGGGCAAACCGGTGGCCGATATGCTGGAAAGCCTGATGGCGTTGGCCGGTGTAGAACGCCCGACGGTCAAAAGCAGCACCCCGGCCTCATTGCGTTATGCACGCACCTGCTATGACCACATGGCAGGTGAGGTCGCGGTCCAATTACATCATCAGTTGCTGGCGCGAGCCTGGTTAATCGGGGATAACGACTATCAACTCAGTGAGTCTGGGCAGACGGCCTTAACACAGTTGGGCATCGACTGCTCCCCGGCCCCGACCCGGCGGCGCTTTGCCTGTGATTGTCTGGACTGGAGCGAACGCAAGGCTCATCTCGGTGGCGCACTGGGCGCTGCCATGCTGGCTGCATTTGAAAAACGCGGGTGGGTTAAGCGTCATTTAGACAGCCGTGAGCTGCAACTGACCGCCGCCGGTAAAAAAGCACTAAGCGCACATTTTGGCCTGGCGCTTTGAATGCCTGGCACGCTAGCTTAGCTGCCATACTCAATGGGTTTACCTGTTGACGATCCCGTCATCTCCGAGGAGTTATCATGTCCGATATTAACCTATTCCCGATCGCCCAACGTTGGCCCGCCAAGCATCCTGAACGGTTACAGCTCTACTCGCTACCGACCCCCAATGGGGTGAAAGTTTCCATCATGCTCGAAGAGATCGGCCTGCCCTACGAGGCACACCTGATCGATATCGGCAAAAATGAAACCTGGACGCCAGAGTTCCTGTCGCTCAACCCTAACGGCAAAATCCCGGCGATCCTCGATCCTGCAGGCCCAGACGGTAAACCGTTAGCCCTGTTCGAGTCCGGGGCAATCCTGCTGTATCTGGCAGAGAAATGCGGTAAGTTTTTACCCAAGGATCCCGCCCAACGTTATGAAACCATCCAGTGGGTATTTTTCCAGATGGCGTCCGTTGGGCCAATGTTCGGCCAGCTAGGCTTCTTCCACAAATTCGCCGGGCGCGAATATGAAGACAAACGGCCATTCGAACGCTACCAGAAAGAGTCCAAACGGCTGCTGGGTGTGCTGGAAGAGCGGCTGCAAGGGAGTGATTGGATCATGGGTTCGGAGTACACCATTGCGGATATCTCTCTGCTCGGCTGGGTACGTAACCTGATCGGTTTTTATGAGGCCCGCGACGTGGTGGAGTTCGACAATTTCCCCGCGGTTGGCCAATGGCTGGAACGCGGATTGGCAAGGCCAGCCGTACAGCGCGGCGTCAATATTCCCGCCCGTTAAGCCAGATCTTGTATGGGGGCGTGCAAGGTTATCCGCCCTTTCTCACTTCGCTCGTCATAAAAATGTCACTTTCCTGCCCTACTCTCCCGTGTAACAAAATAATGCCAACCCTATTTTTGTATTACAACAAGGAGCCTACCCATGCAGCAGTCCGTTTCCCTGATCGCCGGAGCCGTATTATCCGCCCTGTTATGTTCCACCGCCCTGGCTGACAACAATCAACTCAACAACCGCGCGGCTCATGGCGATATTACCGAACCCGGCGGTGCACGCCGGTTGGCAGGCGATCAAACCGCCGCACTGCAAGCGTCGCTGTCGAATAAAACCGTTAAAAACGTGATCCTGCTGATCGGCGACGGCATGGGCGATTCGGAAATCACCGGCGCACGCAACTATGCCGAAGGCGCAGGCGGTTACTTCAAAGGGATCGATGCCCTGCCGCTGACGGGTCAATACACCCACTACTCGCTGGATAAGAAAAGCCATAAACCGGACTATGTCACCGACTCTGCCGCCTCGGCCACCGCCTGGGCTACCGGCGTCAAGACCTACAACGGCGCGTTGGGCGTGGATGTGAACGGCAAAGATCAACCGACGATCCTGGAACTGGCCAAGGCCGCAGGTAAAGCCACTGGCAACGTCTCAACGGCGGAGCTGCAAGATGCCACACCGGCAGCACTGGTTTCACACGTGACCTCGCGCAAGTGCTACGGCCCAGAGGAAACCAGTGAACAATGCGCTGGTAACGCGCTGGAAAACGGTGGGCACGGGTCGATCACCGAGCAGCTGATTAAAACCCGCGCCGACGTCACGCTGGGTGGCGGGGCAAAATCCTTCGCTCAGTTGGCGAAAAGCGGTGAATGGCAGGGGAAAACGCTGAAAGCCCAGGCCGCCGCATTGGGTTACCAATGGGTGGAGGATGCCGAAAGTCTAAACGCGATTAACCTCGCCAATCAGCAAAAGCCGCTGCTGGGCCTGTTTGCGCCAGGCAATATGCCGGTGCGCTGGAAAGGACCGAAAGCCTCCTATCACGGTAATCTCGATCAACCCGCGGTGACCTGTGAGAATAACCCAGAGCGCGGTGCCAATGTGCCAACGCTGGCGGCGATGACCGATAAAGCCATCGAGCTGCTGAAGAACAACCCGAACGGTTTCTTCCTGCAAGTGGAAGGAGCGTCTATCGACAAACAGGATCATGATGCCAACCCATGCGGCCAGTTTGGCGAAACGGTCGATCTGGATGAGGCAGTACAAAAAGCGTTGGAGTTCGCCCGCGCCGACGGTAATACCCTGGTGATCGTCACCGCCGACCACGCCCACTCCAGCCAGATTATTGCCGCCAAAGCCAAGGCGCCGGGGCTAACCCAATCATTAACCACCAAAGACGGCGCGGTGATGACCATCAGTTACGGCAATTCGGAAGAAGGCTCTCAGGGCCATACCGGTACTCAGCTGCGCGTTGCCGCTTATGGCCCGCATGCCGCCAACATAGTGGGCCTGACCGATCAGACCGACCTGTTCTTCACCATGCGCGACGCCATGAATATCAAGTAATTAAAACGGACGCATTCCCCTCACCCTAACCCTCTCCCAAAAGGAGAGGGGACCGATCGAGTTCGCTGATTTTTCTGCGTAATACTTCATCCATCTTCTTTCTCATCACGTTCTGGAGCGGCTCAGCCTCATCAGAGACACAGGGCTATAATGGTCAAGTAAAACCGCACACCGATTTAGGCACATTGTGGTAGTCGTCGTTTGTATTCATCCATCTTCTTTCTTATCACGTTCCGGAGCAGCACAGCCTCATCAGAGACGCAGGGCAGCTCCCTCTCCCTGTGGGAGAGGGTTGGGGTGAGGGGGAGCTAAATCCCTACCCCTGGCGGAGCATTTTTCGCCACGTCGATTATCCAAGTTAACCCTTGCGTAACCGCCACTGCGCGCCTATTATCAAAGAATAAACTTGGATTATTAAGTCCCATTTGACGGTGAACCGAATGTCGTCGCTGCAGGAGAATTAAACCAATGGATCGCGCCAATATCATTCACGACTTGCTGAACTGGATCGAAAACCACCTGGATCAACCGCTGCTGCTGGATAACGTGGCGGCAAAATCCGGCTACTCCAAATGGCATCTGCAACGTATGTTCCGCAGTACCACTGGCCATGCGCTCGGCAGCTATATCCGCGAGCGCCGTTTGTCGAAGGCCGCACAGGCTCTACGCGCTACCCCACGCCCAATTCTGGATATCGCCCTGCAGTTCCATTTTGATTCCCAGCCTTCATTTTCCCGGGCCTTTAAAAAACAGTTTGGTGAAACGCCGGCAGTCTATCGCCGCACGCCACAGCAGGATGAAGTTGCGCTCTCCTCAGAGCACAGCTATCGCCACAGCACACCGAGCCTGCACTCACTGTACAAGCGCCAATGCGTAGACGAAGGCTGCACCAACTGGGTCGGCCAGCGTTAAAAACTGGGTGACGTCTTATCAGTTATATTCAAGGGTAAAGGTGGCAATCGACTTGATGGTGCCGCCCTTCATTTTCGCTGCGGTCTGGTAATAACGCGCCTTCAGCGGCAAAGTGAGGGTATTGGTCTGGTTGGCAATGGTATGCCCGGCATACACCGCCGTGCCGCTAGTGATTGGCGTTGAGTTATTGCCGGTCAGCAGTTGGACGGCAACGCCGCTGGCCGTATTGCTATCCTGTATCGGCTTGAGCACGCCAGGCGCATTCGAGGCATCGCGGGTATAGTCAAAACGTACGTTCACCAACCCTTCCCCTGTGCCACCAGGCAACAGTTCCGTCCCCGTACCGCCAACACAGTTGATATTAATTGAAAAATCCTGCTCTGCGGTGGTACTGCCGACGCCTTTAAACGCCGCAGTGGCCACCGTACTCAGGTTGATCACCTTGTTTTTGGAACCGGCGTCCACCGAACAGGATGAGGTGACAATGGTGATACTGTTAGCTAAGACGTGGGAAATCAGGATCGGTCTTGCAGGGCCAGTCCCATCCGCATAGTAAGAGGAATACTGCCCTGGGGCCAATGCGCCAGTACCGGTATTCTGGGCAATCTTGATCACCTCAACCACAAAATACCCCTCAGCCAGATACACCCTGCCGTTACGATAGATCTCGTGCGGGTAATAGGCACCTTCCTGCGTGCCGATCTGGCGATATAGCCGCAGCCCCACCCCCGGCACGTTGGTGGTCCAGATTTTGTCACTGATCGAACTCGGCCCACCTTGTAAAATGCGACCATACAACGTGCTATTACCGCTGCAAGAAATATTGTCATCCCGGCGGATATCGAACTTGCCGGTGGCCAGGATATCGCCCACCTTGGTATTCGGCGTAATCAATACTCTGCCGACGTTCATAATGATGTCCTGCGGCCTGGTCGTGTTAACCCGACATTGAGCATATGCCTGTTGCCCAGCCAACATCAGTAACAAAAACAGCATGGCTGGTTTAGGGCGCTGGCGCATGGCGGTGAATTTATGGATAACGTTGATCATTTGCAGCTCGCCTCAATAATTTCGTAATCAGTGCTGTTTTGTGTGTTTGCGTGGTAGTTCACGGCACACTGTTGTGTCGGCTGAGTACCCCATTTCACCAATAGCCGCCCCTGTAGCGCTTCGGTACGCAGATAGATGCGGCTGCCCTGGCCGACGATGCCGATCACCTGGTTACGGGTATCCAATACTTCGGCACCAAAAGGTAACGCCGTGTTATTCGGGCCCAGCGCATGGATAATCAGCGCCTGACCTTTGAGGGTTTTGAACTCCAGCTTGGCAATCGCACCCGCATAAGGCGCTACCTGCTGGCTGCTGCTTTCCAGCTCGACATCGCGTGACATGCCGTTAGGATCCAGCGTGACGTTGGTCATGCGGTATGGGGCAACATAAGGCACCACCGCATAGCCGTTATCATCGATTCGCACCCCTGGAGAGTTGGTAACGATCGCCCCTGCCGCATCCGGCGCTTCAACCAGCACCATGGTTTGGCCACGCTGAGGCGTCATGGTCACGCCGCCGCTATGTGCCACCACGCTACCGGAAGCCCCGATGGACGACTGACGGAAATCACGGCCATAGCTGTAAGAACCGTTCATGGTGGCGAAACGACTGCGGTATTCCCCACTCACGCTGGTATTGGTCCCGCCGGTCTGGTCGTTAGCCAAAGTGGCGCTGTAGCTGATGTTGTTATCTTCCCCGGTGGAGCCGTTAATCCCGATGCGGCTGCTGTCGTAGCCTTGGTCGTTGTAGGCCAACGCGCTGTTCAGACTGATGTTTTGCGAGCCAATATTGAACGGGATCGAGAAGTTCAGGAAGTAACGGGTTTCATCGTGGTTATAAGTATCGGTGGTACGCATCGCGGACAAACCGTAGGTAACTCGGCCGATGAAGTTGTTGTAACCTACCTGATACTGTTTGGAGGTACCGCCACGGTTCCAGTAATCGCGCACCGAACCGGTGATATACAGCGATCCCAGACTGGCACCCAGCCCCTGGTTCAGCGTGAGCTGATATTCACTGCGTTGGCGGTTAATCGCATCCGCACTTAAGCCCCGGCTCTCATTATCGCGGGCATACACCGCATCACGCAGTGGCAGATAGCCGGACGTCGAGTAGCGATAGGCCGCTATGGTGAAGTTGGTGTTGGTTTCCGACATCAGCTTGCTGTAGCTGATCTTGTAGCTCTGGCCGGACATATCACCCTGTCTCAAGCGGGTATTGGCTTGGGTAACGTCGACGGCAAAAGCCCCCCACGGTGTTGCCACCGCACTCCCCAGCAGCACCGCGCTGTAGCCATCGCTCACTGTGGCCCCGGTATAACCGGTCAGAATATTGGTAAACCCGCGCTGATAAGTCGCCTGGAACATTTCGGGCTTGTTCTGTAAATTATCATCGCGAACTTGGCCTGCGGTTAACGCATAGCGCTGGATCCCCGGGCGCAACATCTGTGCCACCGAAGCATAGGGAACGCTGAACTGGCGCACGGAGCCATCGGCCTCATTGACCGTCACGTCCAGATCGCCGCCGTAGCCGGTAGGGAACAGATCGTTAATCACGAACTCGCCCGGCGCTACCGTGGTTTGATAGATCAGCTGGTTGTTCTGGCGAACTTCCACCAGGGCGTTGCTTTGCGCCACGCCGCGCACCACTGGCGCATAGCCGTTAAGGGAGTCCAGCAACATGCGATCGTCGGTACTCAGTTGCGCACCGCGAAAACCGATCGAATCAAAGAAATCCCCGCTGGTAAACGCATCCCCCAAGGTCAGCATACCGCGCACACCCGGAATGGCACGCTGCGCATAGGTGGCCGTGTTCTGCCAATGGGTGCTTTCCTGACTACGCCAGTTCACGTTAGAGTCATGGCGCTGCTGCCAACCGGCAATGTTCACCCCGGCGTTCATCGTCAGATAAGCGTTGGTCGAGTCCGAGTTGCCACCGGAATTGGAGCTGTGCGAATTAAAAGCGTTGAAGGTATAGGACAGAAAACCTGCGGTGATGCCGCGATCCCAGAATTTCGGATCGACATAACCGCGTGCGGTACGGCGCAGCGCGACCTGGGGAACGCTGACATCCATACGCAAGGTGCTGGTATTGAGGCGGTAAG
>NZ_JBKJYW010000129.1:0-12397 GCF_046715635.1 Serratia sp. (in: enterobacteria) | reverse complement strand
GTGTTGGGGGAACTGCTGCTGATGTTGCGTGGTATCCCAATGGCTAACGCCAAAGCACACCGCGGCCAGTGGCAAAAACTTGCAGTAGGTTCGTTTGAAGCCCGTGGCAAGAAGCTGGGCATCATCGGTTACGGCCACATCGGGACCCAACTCGGTATCCTGGCGGAAGGCCTGGGTATGAAAGTGTTCTTCTACGATATCGAGAACAAGCTGCCATTGGGTAATGCCCAGCAGGTGCGTCATCTGTCAGATCTGCTCAATATGAGCGATGTGGTGACGTTGCACGTGCCGGAAACGCTGTCGACCAAGAACATGATCGGTGATGAAGAACTGGCGCTGATGAAGCCCGGTGCGATCCTGATTAACGCCTCGCGCGGGACTGTGGTAGATATCCCGGCACTGTGTAAGGCTTTGGCCAGCGAGCATCTGGCCGGTGCGGCGATCGACGTGTTCCCGGAAGAACCAGCCACCAACAGCGATCCGTTCGATTCACCGCTGTGTGAATTTGACAATGTACTGTTGACGCCGCATATCGGTGGTTCCACTCAGGAAGCGCAGGAGAATATCGGTGACGAAGTCGCCGGGAAACTGGCGAAATACTCCGATAATGGTTCAACATTGTCTGCGGTCAACTTCCCGGAAGTTTCACTGCCAGCCCATGGCCCGAACTCCAGCCGTTTGCTGCATATCCATGAAAACCGCCCAGGCATCCTGACGCAGATTAACCAGATCTTTGCTGAAGAAGGGGTGAATATTGCGGCTCAATATTTGCAAACCAGCTCGGAAATCGGTTACGTGGTAATCGACATCGAAGCGGAAACCGAACGTGCGGCAGCTGCCTTGCAACGTATGAAAGCAATTGAAGGGACTATCCGAACCCGCCTTCTGCTATAATAGTTAGCTGATAATGTTAGGAAATATCAAGGTCGGAGTAATCCGGCCTTTTTATAATGCACTCTGCCATGCCCAGGTTTGTGAGGGGGTGAGGATCTCGGGCAGGGGAATATCCCATTGTTCTATAGGTAATGCACAGACCTGCTGGCAATCGTGTGCCAGGCCTATCGGGTAAAGCCCACCTTGCTGCCAGTTCTGCAAAGTACGATCGTAAAATCCGCCTCCCATCCCCAAGCGCTGCCCCATGGAATCGAAAGCCACCAGCGGTGTCAGAACTACATCCAATTGCGATACTGGCAAAACGTTGCGCACATCAAGCGCAGGCTCGAGGATCTTGAACCGATTGCGAACCAGCGGCGTATCCACAGCATATCGCAGGAACAACAGGTTGCCAGGGCTGAACGGGTGCAATACCGGCAGATAAACCTGCTTGCCCTGTTGCCACAGCTGTTCAATCAAGGGTCCGGTATTCAGTTCACCATCAAAAGAGAGAAATACCGCAATGCATTGAGCCGCTTGAATGCGTTGATGCTGTGTGACGCGGGTAGCTATTCGCTGGGCAAAATTTTGCTGCTGTGTGGGGGTTAAGGCACGGCGCCGTTGGCGGATTTCATTACGAATTGTTTGGCGTTGCTGAGAAAATTGCGGTTGAAATGACATAGTGCCAGTTCCGCGTCTTGTAGTGAGTTAACACATTGAAAATGAATGTGAAGGGAATCTCCGAGATGCCGCCGCAGGCTGTAACCCTTGAACCCATGGTTCAAGGTGAACGTGCTGTCACAATCTTAAGGCTTCTCGGACGGGCCGAGCATGCACACCGATCATGGATCATCACATTCTGTTGGTACTAATTATCGGCTCAGGGGACTGGCCCGCTGGCAAACATCTCAGAGAAATTTTTCACTCATTGCCGGAGCCTTCAACTCCAGCAACTTAAGTTATTCGAATTGTGCATCCTGACGTTCAGAGATGCGACCCTGTTCAAGCAGCGCTTGTTCAATGGTCTGTTGCAGCATACGAATTCGTTGTTCCATATTGGCCGCATAGTCACGCGTTTTCAAGCGTTCTTGAGCAAGTTCGTGACAGACGTTCAATGCTGCGATAAAGACGAGCTGCTCTGTATTTGTGACTCTAGTGCGAACTTTAAGATCTTGCAACCGTTGGTTAAGATCTTCTGCTGCCATGTTCAACGCATCTTGTTGTTCTGGCGGGCAATTGACTCTTAACGAGCGGCCAAAAATTTGAATATCTACCGGTTGTGCAGACATGCCACCTTCCTGCCTAAATTTCGCGCCAGCACCGGTCAGCCATTGCCGGGCCACCGAAGCGGGCGCCACTATATATACCTGGGTACCAAGATTCAACACTTTTTCAGTACCTGGTTGTAATCTACCGCGCCTCACATTACCAGACAAAAAACGGTTGCAAAATGCGTATTTACCGTACGTTTGCCCGGACTGCGCTGATTATAACTAGCCACTGAGGTGTTGCCTCAACTGGTATACCAACGGACCTTGGTGGTAGCATAACACGAACTTATCCTGCCAACGATGACGAATGCGCATGTCTATACAGAATACATTTCCAAGTTACCAATCTTTGACCGTGGCTCTGAACCAGCAGGCGGTTGCTTTGACCGCTGCCGAGATGCACGGTTTGATCAGTGGTCTGCTGTGCGGTGGCAACCGTGATGCCAGCTGGCAGACGCTGGTGTTTGATCTGACCAACGAGGGCATTGCCTTCCCGCAGGCGTTGAGCCAACCGTTACAGCAGTTGCATGAAATCACTCGTGATACGCTGGAAGATGACGAATTCATGTTCCAACTGATGATGCCGGAAGGCGAAACCGTCAGCGTGTTTGACCGTGCGGATGCCTTGGCAGGTTGGGTCAACCACTTCCTGTTGGGGCTGGGCATGATGCAGCCGAAGCTGGCGCAGGTGAAAGATGAAGTGGGCGAGGCGATCGACGATCTGCGTAATATCGCTCAGCTGGGTTATGACGAAGATGAAGATCAGGAAGAACTGGAACAGTCGCTGGAAGAAGTGGTGGAGTATGTGCGCGTGGCTGCGCTGCTTTGCCATACTGAATTTACCCGCCAGAAACCAACGGCCCCGGAAAATAAACGGCCAACGTTGCACTGACCGGCGGATCCCACGTCCGTAGGCCGAGAGCGCTGATAACCCCTACTGACTGCGTTCAGCAGGTGGTATAAACCGATTTCAGGAGATGTGATGACCCAGCAGGAATTTCATAAACGCCGTCAGGCTTTGTTGGCACAGATGGCTCCGGCCAGCGCGGCAGTGATTTTCGCCGCACCGGAAGCGACGCGCAGTGCAGACTCTGAATATCCTTATCGTCAGAACAGTGATTTCTGGTATCTGACCGGTTTCAACGAGCCGGAAGCGGTGTTGATCCTGGTGAAGAGTGATGACACTCATAACCACAGCGTGCTGTTTAACCGCGTACGCGATCTGACGGCAGAAATCTGGTTTGGCCGCCGTTTGGGTCAAGACGCGGCTCCGGCCAAGCTGGGGGTAGACCGCGCGCTGGCCTTCGACGAAATCAACGATCAACTGCACCTGCTGCTCAACGGTCTGGACGTGGTGTATCACGCGCAAGGGCAATATGCCTATGCCGATGAAATCCTGTTCGGCGCGCTGGATAAGCTGCGTAAAGGCTTCCGTCAGAACCTGGAAGCCCCTGCAACCCTGACGGATTACCGTCCGTGGCTGCATGACATGCGCCTGTTCAAATCGGCAGAAGAAGTTGCTGTTATGCGCCGTGCCGGTGAGATCAGCGCCCTGGCGCATACCCGTGCGATGGAAAAGTGCCGCCCGGGCATGTTCGAATATCAGCTCGAAGGGGAGATCCTGCACGAGTTTAACCGCTTGGGTGCCCGCTTCCCGTCTTACAACACCATCGTCGGCAGCGGAGAGAATGGCTGCATCCTGCATTACACCGAAAACGAATGTGAAATGCGTGACGGCGATTTGGTGCTGATTGATGCCGGTTGTGAATATCGTGGGTATGCCGGCGATATCACCCGCACCTTCCCGGTTAATGGCAAGTTCAGCAAGCCGCAGCGTGCGGTATATGACATCGTGCTGGCGTCGATCAACAAGGCGCTGGAAATGTTTAAACCGGGTATCAGCATTCGCGAAGTGAACGATCAGGTCGTTCGCATCATGATCGCCGGGTTGGTTGAGCTGGGCGTGATGAAGGGCGACGTGGAACAGCTGTTTGCCGAGCAGGCACACCGCCAGTTCTTTATGCACGGCCTGAGCCATTGGTTGGGGCTGGATGTGCATGACGTGGGCCACTATGGCTCAGCCAGCCGCGATCGCGTGCTGGAGCCTGGCATGGTGTTGACGGTAGAGCCTGGCCTGTATATCGCGCCGGATGCCGATGTGCCGCAGGAATATCGCGGTATCGGCATCCGCATCGAAGATGACATCCTGATCACCCAAGACGGCAATGAGAACTTGACCGCCAGCGTGGTGAAGGATGCCGACGCGATTGAAGCCCTGATGGCGGCGGCCAGATAATATGAGCGTAATCATTGTGGGCGGTGGGATGGCAGGTGCTACGTTGGCGCTGGCGATCTCATCACTGACTCAGGGCAAGGTAGCCGTCGATCTGGTGGAGGCAACTCTTCCGGATGACCGCGCGCATCCTGGCTTTGATGCCCGGGCTATCGCTCTGGCGCAGGGAACCTGCCAACAGCTGGCGCGCATCGGCGTTTGGTCTGCGCTGCGGGACTGTGCCACGGCGATCACTCATGTCCACGTCAGCGATCGCGGGCATGCCGGTTTTGTGAACCTGCACGCGCAGGACTATCAGGTGGAGGCGTTGGGGCAGGTGCTTGAACTGCACGACGCTGGGCAGCGGTTGTTTGCGTTGCTGGCGAAAGCCCCTGGGGTCACCCTGCATTGCCCGGCCAAAGTGGTCGATGTGCTGCGTACCGCCGATCGCGTGCAAGTGCAGTTGGATAACGGGCAGAGCCTGATAGGCCAGTTGCTGGTGGCGGCGGACGGTTCACGTTCAGCGCTGGCGCAGGCCTGCAATATCCAGTGGCAGCAGAGTGATTACCCGCAGTTTGCCACCATTGCCAACGTTTCGACGGCCGAGGCTCCGCAAGGGCGGGCGTTTGAACGTTTCACCCGTTACGGACCGTTGGCGCTGCTGCCAATGTCTGGCGGGCGTAGCTCGTTGGTATGGTGCCACGCACGGGAAAATCGTCAACAGGTCGATAGTTGGAGCGACGAGCGTTTTCTCAGCGAGTTGCAACTGGCGTTCGGCTGGCGGCTGGGCAAGATGCTGAAGGCGGGTAAGCGCCACAGTTACCCTCTCAGCCTGCTGATGGCTAATCAGCATGTCAGCCACCGTTTGGCGCTGGTTGGCAATGCGGCGCAAACGCTGCATCCGATCGCCGGGCAGGGGTTCAACCTGGGTTTGCGAGACGTGATGTCATTGGCGGAAACTCTGGCCGAAGCCGTGCAGGCTGGCACCGATCTGGGTGCCTATTCGCTATTGAGTCAGTATCAGCAACGTCGGCAACGGGATCAGCTGGCGACCATTGGCGTCACCGACGGTTTGATCCGCCTGTTTGCCAATAGCTACGCGCCGCTGGTCGCCGGGCGTAATCTGGGGCTGATGGCAATGGAGCAGCTACCGGTCATGCGCGATGCCTTTGCCAAACGCACGTTAGGCTGGGTTGAACGCTAATTTATTCCCTCATATTCCTTGTCGAAGTGGGGCAAGATATTGCTAACGGTCACTGAATCAGCGCCCTCTCCCTAGTGGGATAGGGTTGGGCCGACGTTGGGATGAACACTAATTTTTGCCCTACCTGCCTTGCCGAAGTGGGGCAATATTTTGATAAAAGTCACCGAATCAGCTCCCTCTCCCTAGTGGGATAGGGTTGGGCCGAAGTTGGGATGAACACTAATTTTGCCCTACCTGCCTTGCCGAAGTGGGGCAATATTTTGATAAAAGTCACCGAATCAGCTCCCTCTCCCAGTAGGAGAGGGTTGGGGTGAGGGGCAAATTTAAGGAACTCAAGCAGCATGCAATCATTTGATGTGATTATCGCCGGTGGCGGTATGGTGGGATTGGCAGTGGCCTGCGGTTTGCAGGGCAGTGGCCTGCGCGTCGCGGTGCTGGAACAACGGCTGCCGGAATTATCGCCGCTGCCAGAACAGCCAGCGTTGCGCGTATCTGCCATCAACGCCGCCAGCGAGCGTTTGCTGCAAAGGATTGGCGTGTGGGATGAGATCCTCACCCTACGCGCCAGCCCGTATAATGCGATGGAGGTCTGGGATCGTGACAGCTTCGGCAAGATCGCGTTTCGCGGGGATGAATGCGGTTTTAGCCATCTCGGCCATATCATCGAAAATGAGGTGATCCAGCAGGCGTTGTGGCACAAAGCGGCCACGTTAGCCGACGTGACGCTGCTCGCTCCGGCCGCGCTGAAACAGGTAGCTTGGGGGGAAAACGATGCCTTCGTCACGCTGGAAGATGGCCGCATGTTAACCGCCCGGCTGGTGATCGGTGCCGACGGAGCCAACTCCTGGCTGCGCCAACACGCCGATATTCCGTTGACCTTCTGGGACTACCGCCACAGCGCTCTGGTGGCTACCATTCGCACCGAAGAGCCGCATTTGGCCACGGCCCGCCAGGTTTTCCATGGTGAAGGGATCCTGGCCTTCCTGCCGTTTAGCGATCCGCATTTGAGTTCGATTGTCTGGTCGGTAGCACCAGAAGAAGCTGAACGGCTGCAACAGCTGGAACCGGAAGCCTTTAACCGCGAACTGGCGATGACTTTCGATATGCGCTTGGGTAACTGCCAGCTCGAAAGCGAGCGGCTGACCTTCCCGCTTACCGGGCGCTATGCACGCAGCTTTGCCGCCCATCGTCTGGCGCTGGTGGGGGATGCGGCACATACCGTGCATCCGCTGGCTGGGCAGGGCGTAAACCTGGGCTTTATGGACGCTGCCGAGCTGATAGCCGAGCTGAAACGCCTGCAACGTCAGGGCAAGGATATCGGCCAGCATCTGTATCTGCGCCGTTATGAGCGCCGCCGCAAGCACGGTGCTGCGGTGATGCTGGCGAGCATGCAAGGGTTCCGCGAGCTGTTTGCAGGCCATAACCCGGCGAAGAAACTGCTGCGTGACGTGGGCTTAAGGCTGGCGGACAACCTGCCGGGCGTGAAGCCGAAGCTGGTACGGCAGGCCATGGGACTGAACGATCTGCCAGACTGGCTCGCCTAAAACCAGTGTAGTTGTTAAACGGGCGCATGCGGCGCCCCTACGGCCGAATATTTCAGCAACCATGGTGTTGCTGCCAAAACTTGATCGATTCACTACGTCGTAGGGGGTGTCATATGTGGCACCCGCTAATCTGCATGTTTACCCATCATCGATTTCCCTTATCCCTCCCTTCGTTTGAGAAAATCTAATTTCAGGCAAAATTTTCCATTACTTTTTCTAATTCCATGGTCGGTTATCAAAAACCTAAATTCTCTTTCCCAGTCCCTGTTTGTTATATAACTTCGGATTTTTGCCGCTTTAATTGTTAATTTTGTGCCTTAAAGCGCATTTTTCCAGTGAAAAACTCTGCAAACTAACGCGGCATTTTACCGATCCCGAACACGGTCGAGCCTATTTTAACTTATGGTTAATGGGGGCGTTCGGTGTTAACGTCAGGGCAAAGGTATCGTTTGCGTCGTTGACCATTGGCGAGGCAATTTGTATTGAGCAGCCAGCGTGTTTCGCGCAATCAGGCCCGCGAGCTACACCCGCCTTATTGCGTAATAACACCCTGTCTTCGGCTACTTGAGTGGAAAGAGGGAAAAGATGGCAAAGCAAACCCCACTGTACGACCAGCACGTGGCGTGCGGTGCGCGTATGGTTGATTTTCATGGCTGGATGATGCCGTTGCACTATGGCTCCCAGATTGATGAACACCACGCCGTGCGTCAGGATGCCGGTATGTTCGATGTCTCCCATATGACCATCGTGGACCTGCGCGGTGCTCGTACCCGTGAATTCCTGCGTTACCTGCTGGCGAACGATGTCGCCAAACTCACCCAATCTGGTAAAGCGCTGTATACCGGCATGCTGAATGCGTCCGGCGGCGTGATCGACGATCTGATCGTCTATTTCTTTACCGAAGACTATTTCCGCCTGGTGGTGAACTCCGCCACTCGCGAAAAGGATCTGGCCTGGATCGAACAGCATGCGGCTGCGTACAACGTTGAGTTGACGGTGCGTGACGATCTGGCGCTGGTTGCGGTGCAAGGCCCACAGGCCAAAGAGCGCGCCGCCACCTTATTTACCCCAGAACAGAAGCAGGCTGTGGAAGGCATGAAGCCGTTCTTCGGCGTGCAGGCGGGGGATCTGTTTATTGCTACCACTGGCTATACCGGCGAAGCGGGCTATGAAATTGCCCTGCCGAAAGAGCAGGTGGTGGATTTCTGGCAAAAACTGCTGGCAGCAGGGGTAAAACCTGCCGGACTTGGCGCGCGCGACACCCTGCGCCTGGAAGCGGGTATGAACCTCTACGGTCAGGAAATGGACGAAGGCGTTTCACCGTTAGCCGCCAATATGGGCTGGACCGTGGCCTGGGAACCGCAGGATCGTCAGTTTATCGGCCGTGAAGCGTTGGAACAGCAGCGCGAAAAAGGCACCGAACAACTGGTCGGTTTGATCATGACGGAAAAAGGCGTATTACGTAATGAGCTGCCGGTGCATTTCACCGATGTGAATGGCCAACCCCAGGTTGGGGTGATCACCAGCGGTTCTTTCTCACCAACCCTGGGCTTCAGCATTGCGCTGGCGAGGGTTCCAGCCGGTATCGGTGAGCAGGCTATCGTACAGATCCGCAACCGTGAAATGCCAGTGAAAGTCTGTAAGCCAGGTTTTGTACGTGCCGGTAAGTCACTGATCAATTAGTTTTTATTCTTCGAAGGAGTAGCAGGCCAATGAGCAATGTGCCAACAGAATTGAAATACGCCACCTCCCATGAGTGGGTGCGTGACGCAGGTAACGGTGAATACGTTGTCGGTATCACCGAACACGCGCAGGAACTGCTGGGCGATATGGTGTTTGTCGATCTGCCGGAAGTCGGCACCACGGTTTCCGCGGGTGACGACTGCGCCGTCGCGGAGTCGGTCAAGGCCGCTTCCGATATTTATGCGCCAATCAGCGGTGAAATCATCGCGGTTAACGGCGAACTGGAAAGCTCTCCGGAGCTGGTCAACAGCGAGCCGTATGGCGAAGGTTGGCTGTTCCGTATCAAGGCATCTGACGCGGCGGAGCTAGGCAAGCTGCTCGATGCCGATGCCTATCAGGCATCTATCGACGAATAATCACTATCACGCCCCACCAACAGGTGGGGCGTTTTGCAGTTCAAGCTATATCCCGTACCCCGCAAGCATTCAGGAATTTGTAGCAATGACTCAGACACTCAGCCAACTTGAACACAGCGAAGCGTTCATCGAACGTCACATCGGCTCTTGCGTAGAGCAACAGCAGCAGATGCTGGAAGCCGTGGGCGCTCGCTCACTCAGCGCGCTGATCCAACAGATTGTGCCAGCCGATATCCAACTGCCAGGGCCACCGCCGGTAGGTGATGCGGCCACTGAACATCAGGCGCTGGCCGAACTGAAGGCGATTGCCTCACAGAATCAGCGCTACAAATCCTATATCGGTATGGGCTACAGCGCGGTGCTGACACCGCCGGTGATCCTGCGCAACATGCTGGAAAACCCAGGCTGGTATACCGCTTATACGCCTTATCAGCCGGAAGTGTCGCAAGGCCGTCTCGAGGCGTTGCTCAACTTCCAGACGTTGACCCTCGATCTGACCGGGCTGGACCTGGCCTCTGCTTCCTTGCTGGATGAAGCTACCGCTGCCGCAGAAGCGATGGCGTTGGCCAAGCGTGCCAGCAAACTGAAAGACGCCAACCGCTTCTTTGTGGCTGACGACGTGCACC
The DNA here is from genome assembly GCF_046715635.1 of Serratia sp. (in: enterobacteria). GTDB lineage: Bacteria > Pseudomonadota > Gammaproteobacteria > Enterobacterales > Enterobacteriaceae > Chania. Next base: position 2,508 of record NZ_JBKJYW010000129.1, on the reverse strand, counting down.
CACAAACGCTGGACGTGGTGCGCACTCGTGCCGAAACCTTTGGCTTTGACGTGATCGTCGACAAACCGGCGAAGGTACTGGAGCTGCAAGGCGTGTTTGGCGTGCTGCTGCAACAGGTTGGCACCACCGGTGAATTACACGATTACAGCGCCCTGTTGGCAGAGCTGAAAACGCGCAAAATCATCACCAGCATGGCAGCCGACATCATGGCGCTGGTGCTGCTGGCGGCACCGGGCAAGCAAGGGGCCGACGTGGTATTCGGTTCTGCGCAACGCTTTGGCGTACCAATGGGCTACGGTGGCCCACACGCGGCGTTCTTCGCCTGCCGTGACGAATTCAAACGCTCGATGCCGGGCCGTATTATCGGGGTGTCCCGCGATGCTGCCGGCAATACCGCGCTGCGCATGGCGATGCAAACCCGCGAGCAACATATCCGCCGCGAAAAGGCCAACTCGAATATCTGTACTTCGCAGGTGCTGCTGGCCAACATCGCCAGCCTGTATGCGGTGTACCACGGTCCACAAGGCCTGCAACGTATCGCCGGGCGTATCCATCGCCTGACCGATATTCTGGCCGCTGGCCTGCAACAAGCGGGTCTGACACTGCGCCATCAAACCTGGTTTGACACGCTGACCGTGGAAGTGAAAGACAAGGCGGCAGTGCTGGAACGTGCGCTGGGCTTTGGCATCAACCTGCGTACCGATATCCATGGGGCAGTCGGCATCACGTTGGATGAAGCGACTTCCCGTGAAGATGTGCAGACGCTGTTTGCTTTGTTAGCAGGCGATAACCACGGTTTGGATATCGATGCGCTGGATGCCGCCGTGAGCAAAAATAGCCAATCGATCCCGGCGGCCATGCTGCGTAAAGATCCGATCCTCACGCATCCGGTATTTAACCGCTATCACAGCGAAACCGAGATGATGCGCTATATGCACCGTCTGGAGCGTAAAGATCTGGCGTTGAACCAGGCGATGATCCCGCTGGGTTCCTGCACCATGAAGTTGAACGCCGCTGCGGAAATGATCCCGATCACCTGGCCTGAATTCTCTGAACTGCACCCGTTCTGCCCACCAGAGCAGGCGGCAGGTTATCAAGTGATGATTGGGCAACTTTCCCAATGGTTGGTGCAACTGACGGGTTACGATGCCGTATGCATGCAACCTAACTCGGGCGCACAGGGTGAATATGCCGGTCTGCTGGCGATCCGCCGCTACCATGAAAGCCGCAATGAGGCTGGGCGTAATATCTGCCTGATCCCAAGCTCGGCGCACGGTACCAACCCGGCTTCTGCCCAAATGGCGGGCATGGGCGTGGTGGTGGTGGCCTGTGACAAGAACGGCAACATTGATCTGCACGATCTGCGGGTGAAGGCCGAGCAGGCCGGGGACGCGCTTTCCTGCATCATGGTGACCTATCCGTCAACCCACGGCGTGTATGAAGAAACCATCCGCGAAGTGTGCCAGATCGTGCATCAGTTTGGCGGCCAGGTTTACCTGGACGGTGCCAACATGAACGCGCAGGTTGGGATCACCACGCCGGGCTATATCGGCGCGGACGTATCGCACCTCAACCTGCATAAAACCTTCTGTATCCCTCACGGCGGTGGCGGCCCAGGCATGGGACCTATCGGTGTGAAGTCTCACCTGGCACCTTTCGTACCAGGCCACAGCGTGGTGCAGATTGATGGCGTTACCACCCAGCAGGGCGCGGTTTCTGCCGCACCGTTCGGCAGCGCCTCTATCTTGCCGATCAGCTGGATGTATATCCGCATGATGGGCGCGGAAGGGCTTAAGCAGGCCAGCCAGGTGGCAATCCTGAATGCCAACTACATTGCAACCCGCTTGAAAGATGCTTATCCGGTGCTGTATACCGGCCGCGATCACCGCGTGGCGCACGAATGTATTCTGGATATTCGCCCGCTGAAAGAAGAGACCGGCATTAGCGAGATGGATATCGCCAAACGCCTGATCGACTATGGTTTCCATGCGCCGACCATGTCATTCCCGGTAGCTGGCACGCTGATGGTTGAACCAACCGAGTCGGAAAACAAGGTGGAACTGGATCGCTTTATCGATGCGATGCTGGCAATCCGCAGCGAGATTGACCGCGTGCAGCAAGGCGAATGGCCACTGGAAGACAAACCATTGGTTAACGCACCGCACGAGCAGGCGGAACTGGTTAACGACTGGCAGCATGCTTACAGCCGCGAGCTGGCGGTATTCCCGATAGCTGGCGTACGTGAGAATAAATACTGGCCGAGCGTGAAGCGCCTGGATGATGTTTACGGCGATCGTAATCTGTTCTGCTCTTGCGTACCGATGAGCGATTACGAATAACACCATCTGCCAAAATGATGATCGAGGGACACTGCATGATGCCGTGTCCCTTTTTTATTGCAGCTCTACAGTGATTGCTGTTCACTGAGTAACGGGTCACCCGAACGAACAAGGAAACGGTATGAAAGCGGCAGTCGTTAGTACGTTAGGTCAGGCACCACAGTTAGGC
>NZ_JBKJYW010000128.1:0-14546 GCF_046715635.1 Serratia sp. (in: enterobacteria) | reverse complement strand
TTGAGGGTGCTAGACGTGAAAAAGCCTGGAAAAACCCGGCTTAAAACTATGCGACTTCCTAAGCCTGCATTGTTGCATATTTTTGGTTTACCTGGATATCGAAGTCGGTAAACAGTGCGACAGGTTTAACGCTACGCCCGTCTTTCTCCAGCCTGACAAAGTGGCGATATTGCTGAATTTGTAGGGGCGCCGCATTGCGCCCGTTTCACTAATCCAGGTTACGGCTGTTCTCCCCACGGTAATGATAGTCGGCCTGATCTGCCAGCGTATTGGCCGGTTTAGCAACTTTAAGCTGAGAAGCACCCGCTGGCAGCGCACGTTCAAGCGTCAATGCATCGCCGGTTTGTTGCAGTAGTTGTTCGAGTTTTTGCTGTTCACCACACCAGATTGACTCAATGTCGCTATCTCGCTGCGTATCCCGTTGTTCAGAGAAGGCTACTGCGCGAACCTGAAAACGTTCACTCCCCTGTGCTCCTGCTAACTCAAGGCCATAACCTGGCGTTGCCGGTTTACCTATCACCACTTTTCCCTCATTTGACCAGGTTTGGGCATCGCTCTCATGCACTTCATAGCCCAGCTTTGCCAACCCGGCGAGAACGGCTTCACGTCTGGCCAGCGCGGCAATATTCAACCGTTGCTGCTCCGTAGTGGCCCGTGCCGCAGCAATCGCTTCAAGCAACAGCGGTAATTCGCGAGAGGTTAATACCAGATTTAAACGCTCGATCAATGCGTTAGCTTCGGCGGTGTGATAGCTTCCCAACCCGGCAATCAGCAGGTTAAGCTGCTGCCTTTGTTCCGCCAACGCTCTTGCAGCGCGCGTCGCTTCAGCCAACTCCAGCGTCAGCGAATCGCTGAGCATATCCCAGTGAGCATCTTGCGTTAACCGCTCCAGTTCCGCTGCCCGATGGTTAAAAGCGCTGATATCCCATTGCGGATCGATTATGGCTAACTCGGCAATATGGCGGTCAATACGCCCTAAGCGCTGAGAGGGCGGATGTTGTTGGTGCTGGTGGCTAGCCGAAAGCTCGGACTGCGGATCTTGCAGGCGTTGTGCCAGCGCTTGCTGCTCTTCAGTCAAATACGGTGGCTGTTGGCCGCTTGTCAGCATCGCCTGGCGTAAGGCCAGCTCGGCATTGGTGCTTGTCCGCCGCGCACGTTGCTGTTGGCGTTGCTCAGTATGCTGCTCAATCAGCGCTTCCTGGGTCTGTTCAATATCCTGGCGAATAAATTCAATCATGCCAGGGAGTTGTTCGGTTAAATTGGCAAAGCTCTCGGCGCTATAGCGGTAGATATTATCGGTGCCGTTGCGTTGCAATTGCTGGTAGCGCTGGCGTATCTGCTCAAGCGCCAGCGGGTCGGCTGTGCTATTTTGCCGATTAAGTGCTTCCCACTGCTGCATCAGCGCACCCAGGCAGGCCATCGAACGGCGGTATTCGGCAATATCTTCACTTCTGGCACGAATAGTATGGACTGACGAACTCATAGACTCTCCTCGCTTACAGCCTGCTCGATGGTAACCACTGGTTGCTGCTCCATGTCCATGGCCTGGGTGATAGCCTGCGTTAAACGCAGACGTTCCTCTTCGCCATGTTGATACCATTGTTGAATAGAGATGCGATGGCGCGATGCGGTCACCCGCTTTAATACCGATGGACGCCATAGCTCCCGCGCCCTGGCACGCTGCAACAGCGCATGGCGTGGCATATCGCACTCAATGCCCAGTAAATAGCAGCCCGTTAACGGATCTTCAATAATACAGTCAAAATAGAAAGCGCCGTCCTGCGGGGACTCGGCAATGAGCCAACCCTGCGACCGGATATACTCAACAACGGACTGCACAAAGCCATCACGTTGCTCCGTCGGCGCACGGCTTGCTAATTCGGTACGATTCATGCGCATCAACAGCGCCTGACCTTGAGCAAAGTCGCCTGTTGATAAACAACGGGCATACTCCAGATAGCCTTGCAGGAAGTCGCGCGGAATATCCGGCTGACGGCGGGTAGCCAGCAGGTCGGAAATCTCAGCAATCGGCATGGAGGAAATAATCATCACCTGATTTCTGGCCCGGGTGATCGCCACGTTCAAGCGCCGCTCTCCCCCTTGCTGGCCAAGGATGCCGAAGTTACGCCGGAAGGTACCCTGGCTGTTACGGCCAAAGGTAGTGGAGAAGATAATCACGTCCCGCTCATCACCCTGAACGTTTTCCACGTTCTTCACAAAGAAGGACATATCCTCATCCTCTTCCAACCGCTGTTGCTCTTCGCGGTAAGCCTGGCGGAAATCGTCATGTCGTTCTGCCCTGGCTTCCAGCACGTTCTGGATCAGTTGCGCCTGCTTCTGGTTGAACGTCACCACGCCAACGGAAGGGCGTTCGGCATAAGGCTGTTGCCAAATCTCCGCCAGCACGGTTGCGACCTGCTCGGCTTCCTGCTGGTTGCTCTGGTTTTGATATAACCCATTGACCATCATCAATGAAACCGGCTTCACCGCAGCAATCATCTTGCCGGAATGCTGAACCGGAATATTTAGCCGATTCTCATAGAACGCATGATTGGAGAAGCTAATCAGCTCCCGATAGGTGGAACGATAATGTATGGCCAGCGTTTGGCTCGGTAATACGGTACGGGCCAGATGTAGCAGATCCGGGCAGTCGCTGATTTGCCGATAGTCCCAGCTTTCGGCCACCTCTTCCTGCTGGGCATTGTCCGTTTCAAGCAGCTCTTCGCTATCATCAGCATCGTCTTCGGCCATGGCTTTGCCGGAGAAGAAAGCGGATGGCGGCATCTGTTTCTCATCGCCGCTGACCACCATGTTGCGGCTGCGGAACAGGGTCGGTAGCGCATATTCCACCGGCATCTGGGAGGCCTCATCATAAATCACCGTATCGAATAACCCAGCCTTTAGGGGCAATACCTGGCTGGCAACGTCCGGTGTCATGAGCCATACCGGGCGCAAATGCATGAGCCCCAGCGAACTGCCCTGATCGATAAACTCCCTCAGCCGGCGGGCCCGCTTGCCTGTGAGGCGAGTGATCTCTTCCCAATCGCGCAACGGGCTGATGTCTCCCGTTTTGATCATTCCCGTCAGTTCAAGTTTGTTCAAGGCCCGCATTTTGCCGTCGGCGGTGGCCAACTGCTCAATCTGGTCGTAGATCGCCGATGGGGGTTGCAGCAGTATCGGCGAGCGCCATTCCAGCTGCTGTTTCCAGACTAAACGCACCTCACGGTCGAGCGCATGTTCCACCACCAACGCCAGTTGTTGCGGGGCGAAGTTCGCCAGCGTGGTGGCCTGCTGGCGCAAAATGGTCAGAATGGTCAGGCTGACGGCATCCAACTGAGCCGCAACGGGCCGGAACTGCTGATAGGCTGCCAACGAGGGTAGCGCAGCCGTGATGGCCTCAAGGGAAGCGGTTAGCGAGCGATTTTGCTGGATAGCCTGGGCGAAGATTTCCGTGGCGGAGCTTTCCAGCCAGCCTTGCAGATCTTCCAATGCCTCGGAACTAGCCTCCCGCGCCACACAGCGCGCAATGGCTGCGGCGATCTCGTCACATTCCTGGATAAAACCGGCCTGCTGGTGCTCAATAATGGCAGGGATCAGGCGCTGGATCCCCGTTGTACTCGATAGCCTTTGGTACAGTGTGCTGATATTGCGAAGGTCCCGCTGCGTGGTCGCTAACTGGCGGGTTAATGCCAGGCTGTCCAGTAGCCCAATGGCCGGTAGGCCCAGGCGTTGATACAAGCGGTTCAGTTCCGTTCTGACACCTCGCCACTGCTGTTCTGAACGGGCAGAAATCAGCAGGCGTGTCAGGGTATCAGGCGTGTTTTGCAGCCCTTGCTGTTGCAGGAATAATTGCAATTTGCTGCGGCGCAGGTAGTAGCAGGGATTAAGACGCTGCCACAGCGTGCGCTTTTCGGCTTCTTCCGCCGCTTTGCTTAATTGCAGTAGCTGTTGGCTGTCGCAGTTGGCTAAGGGGGCAAACATCAACGGATCGCTGCCTGAAGAGTCGATTTCCTGTAACCGGGCAGAGAGCTGTTCCAACTGGGCTAAAATCTGCTCACCCTGAACGACGCTGCCGTGATGGGCGTAAAACAATGGCAGCCACTGGGCCAGATTTACCCATTCTGCCGTGGTTAACGAAGCCAGTGAGGTCCGGTACTCCGCTAGGCTTTGTTGGTATTTATCGCTCTGGGCTACTTCAAACACACGGTGTGGATTAGCCAGCCCTAGCTCCCTTTGCTGCTCAACCTGGCAAAACCGTGTGAAACGGCCTGTGAAGTCCTGCAACGTGGCCTGATTCGACAAGAACGGGCTAAGCTGTGCCAGTGGGCTTTGTTCGTAATCTGCCGCCAGCCAAACCGCGATGGTTGGCATAATGGCACGCTTGATGTCCTCAAGCTGTGCCAAGGTACAATGTTGCAATACCGGCTTCAGCGCGGGTAGTTCCAGCCGATCGGCATGCGTTTCCAGCACCATCAGTTCACTGAGTAAATCCCGGTAACTGATGCCAATGAGCTCGTCCTGCTGATATAAGGCCTGATAGTAATCATCCAGATCTTGTTCCAACTGATCGAGGCGGCGGCCGGTCTTTTCGCGTGAAGTGACCCAGGGATTGACCTGGCTGGTTTCAGCGGGTTGATATAACGTCTCGAGCTGAGCCCGTACGTTACGGATGATGGTATCGCGGGCTTTCTGCGCGTCTTTGACCATCACCACGCGATCGCCCAGGCCGCCAGCCATAATGCGTTTAAACACTACCTCCAGCGCGGCCGGTTTCTGGCAGATGATCAACAGGCTGCGTTTTTGACCAATGGCGTCCGCGACCATGTTAACGATGGTCTGGCTCTTGCCGGTACCCGGCGGCCCTTCAATTAACAGCCCCGGTGCATTGCGCGCGGCCAAAACGGCAGATTCCTGCGAGGGGTCGCTGGCAGCGGTAAAATAGCACTGCTCTGCCGAGGTTGGTTGAGTGGCTGCGGTAACCTCCGTCTTCAGGCCCAACGCGGTTTCCAGCGAAGTGCCCGTAGGGGATAGTTGACGTAGTTGACGCAAATCTTCGCCGATTGCCTGGCCGATAAATGCCGCATGGAATAATACGGCGGAACCTACCAACTGGCTGGTATTCTCCGGTATTTCAACGCTCAGAGGGGGGAGGCGCACCAACTGATGTTCCCGCGCGGGTACCAGAGCCGCAAAGCTTTCCATCACCTCTTCGGCGCTCAACGCAGCCTGGCTCAGCAGTTGGTCGGTAACTTCCTGCCAGCGTTTAACCGCTGGAATGCCAACAAAATTCTCCAGCGCTGGGTTCAAATACACGGCTCCGCGATCGTGATCGAAACGCAGGCTGGCAACCCCACGAATGCCTGCCTCCATATTGATGTTGACTGGCCACAGTAGCAGAGGAGCGATACGCGGTTTCATCTGCTTGGGTTGGGTATTCACGACGATGAAAGGAAACCCGAGATACATCCCGTTAATGCCGGTATCCCGCATATAGAGTTGGGTTTGCGCATTAAGGGTGCGCAGTTGTCTGCCAGCCTGCTCACTCTCCAACAGGGTCTGGCTATCAACGGAGATAGGCAGGCGGCTACGGGTTAATAAATGGTTGAGCAGCGTTTCGGCGCTATTTCTCTGCCCATCCAAGCCCACCAGATCGACGCGCCCGGCATGTGGGCTGATGCTCATGCGCACCAACGAACCGCGCATCGTCGAGGCGGTGATCTTACGCGTGAAGAAATCCAGCACCTGGTGTATATAGCGCTGCTTTTCCGGGACCAGCCAATGCTCTGGCGGGATAGCTAACATCACCAGCGCCTGCTCAAGCGGCAGGCGACGCGTCAGCATAAAGTGAGCCGCCCAGCCGTCAATATCGGCAATGCTGCAGCGGTTAAACCCATTGATACGTTCGGCCAAACGTTGGTAAATCTCCGCGCGGGAGAGAGCCAGTATCGCGCGCGACTCATCGCGATCGAAGCTCATTATATGATATCGGTCAGCCAGCTCGCTGGCCTGCATCAGCAGGCTTTCTGCCGAGGTGAACTGCTCGATGTCGGCGCTCAGCAGTAGGATAAGCTCATCTTCGTTCAAATTACGCCGATCGATGAGCGTTCTCAGCCCGTTATGGGTCGTCTCCGGGAATAGCTTGCGTTGTTCTTCCCAAATCGCCAACAGGCGCGCCCGTGAGGTGGCCAGTAAATGAATGCGCAATAGGTCTTCATTAAAGGCGATCTTGAGGTTTGTCCCCCGTTGTCGGACCCTTTCCTGCCGTGCCTTGAGCTGGAACAGCCAATGCGCAGGCTCCTGCTGGGCAAGGAAATCCGGTAACGAGCTCACCAACAAGGCATGGCCTTCCTGCGGATGTTCCAGCAGCCAGGAGGGGGTCACAATCTCTCCCCGCAGGATCAGCGGCATATTGGGATTGAGCAGCTTTAATACCAACATCAGGCGGTAGTCGCCACTCAGATCGGCCAACTCAACGGCTTGCAGCAGCTGAGTGAGTAGTGAATCGCCCAAACTGGCCTGCTGCGCCCACGAAACTATCGTTCCCCGCTGCATCAGCGCCAATGCTTCCTGCCAGTGATGCTGCTCTGCAGCGGCCAGAGCAAACGTGGCGGGTTGCGTGTAACGCCGTTGGTTCAGCGTAATACTTATCTGCTGATTGTCAGCGGCGGAGTGCGCTTCATCCGCGACGGCCACTGGCCGCCCATCCAGCCAGGCTTGGACTTCTGGCCACTGCCAACGCTGGTGGCGATCGCGAGTTAACAGCCCGCGCAGCAATAGCCGTATCTGTGGTTCGAGAGATTCAGGCAGGGTGACGCCATTGGCCAACACCTGAATTAAAAATGCGTGGGGATGGATATTTTCAAAACAGCGGCCTTGGGTGATCTGCTCGAGCAAAATGATCCCCAGGCTCCACCAGTCAGAGGCGGCCGCAACGCCACCGGCCAAGGTTTCTGGTGCACTATAACGTGTGATCTCCAAGGGCGAAACGATATCCAGATCGAACTCGGACAGGCAGGCGGAGCCAAACTCGATAATCACCAGATCCAGAGGGTGACGGGTGCGGATCAGCAGGTTGCTGGGCCGCAGATTGCGGTGGCGTAAGCCATGCTCGGCAAAGCTGGCCAAGGCACTGCCCAACTCCCTGACGCTATGAGGGAGCTCTTCCGGCTGCCAGAAGTCGCCTTGGGTGGCCGCGTCTGCCAGTGAACCACTGGTGATTTCCTCTGCGACCTGCCAGGCTCGTGCATTCCAGCGGCCCGTCTCAAGAATTTCTGGCACATGCTCACGAGGCAGGTTGCGGACCACCTCATAAACGGCCATATCGGGTTCTGCGCCATAGGCGTACAGCGTCAGTATGCCTTGCTGGCCGCTTTCCTGATGCTGCGCCTGATAGCGTTCACGGATGCTGTCGTGCTGGTTAATACGCCGCAGGATTTTCCAATGCCCGATTTGGGTGACCGTGCCGAAATCCGCTGCTGGGGCGGCGGCTGGCGGCGGTGTAGCCAAGTCAGCCGCATCCGCACCGCATACCATACAGATCAGATCCCCATCTTCCATCGGGTGACCGTTCTGGCAATGTGCCATCGCGGGCAAAGCGGCTACAGTCTCGGTGGTTACCTGTACGATTTCTTCAGCGCTGACCACTGCGATGGGTCGCCAGCCATTGGCGTGAATAGGCTCGGAAGACAGATCCCAATCGCAGGGATGATGGTCGATGTGGCCCTCACAGAAAATCTCTGTTAATCCACGTTCCGTATGGCAATTAGGGCAAAAACGCATCATGGCGATAGTTTCCAGGCGCTGAGTTATTTGGTAACAGGAGAAAAGGAGTGCCCCTGCTGTTCAAGCAGGGTTCGCAGACGAAGTAAATCGTCCCGGCGCGGAATGCCTATCAGGCTGACTCTTCCCTGTTGATCAAGCGTCATATCCAGTACTTTTTCGTTCTCATTGAGCTGCTGGTCGAAGCCACTAAAGTGCGTTTTACCCACTTCGGTCAGCAAATGCAAAACCTGGTTATCACTGCCCCGCAGTTTAAGAGTTTGCGGGCTTTGTTGTTCAAACGGGCCGGACACCAGCGCATCAATCAACCCCGTCATGGTGCTCAGATGGGGAGCGATGGCGGCATAGGAGTGGCCGCTGAACACCATAATATTGCCGGTAAAACCTTGCCGAATGGCTGACAGCAACCGGCCTAATGCCTGAGGCTGATCGAAAGGCTCTCCGCCTGAGATCGTGATGCCATCCGCCTGCGAATACCAGGGGCGCAGCTGTTCTACCAGCGCTTCAATCGCTATCTTGTCGCGGGTAAATCGCCACGTCTCTGGCGATAGGCAACCGGGGCAGCGCAAAGAGCATCCCTGAAACCAGATCCCAATCCGCTTCCCCGGCCCCAGCGTGGTCACCGGAAAGTGCAAACGAGCCAAGCCCAGCGTCATCAACTTTGCCTGCTCAGAACCAGCTGTGTGGAGGCACCCGTCAGCAGTTCTGTCACGTGATAGCTTTCGCCCGGCTGTGCGTCGATATCAAACAACGCCCGTGAAAGTGGGTTCACCAAATGCGCTTCCAGATGGTTGCGAATACCGCGCCCACCGTTGGATAGATCGGCTAGGCAGATCTCACGCAACCGCTCCAGCGCCGTCTCGCTCATAGTGACCGTCAGCCCGAGTCTGGTCAGCCCTGCCAGCGTGTTCTCCGTCATCTGGCTAAATATCTGCCCGGCAACCTCAGGGCGAATAAAGTCAAAGACGATGATATTTTCACCGATACGGTTAAGCAGCTCAGGGCGGTTGAGCACCAGCTTAAAGTGGCGTTCAATCTCGGCTTTGACGTTTTTCTGCACCGTTGCAAACGGCTCTTCTGGCCGCACGTTTGCCACTCGTTCACCGTGATTATCCAGGCGATAGATACCCAGGTTGGAGGTGAAAATAATCAGGGCTTCGGAGAAATAGACCCGGTCGCCACGGCCGGAAGTCAGCACGCCGTCATCGATAATCTGTAAAAACTTATCCATCAGCCGTGGGTGGGCCTTTTCTATCTCATCAAACAGCACCACGCTAAACGGTTTTTCCCGAATGGCGTTGGTCAACTCGCCGCCCTGGTTATAACCAATGTAGCCCGGCGGAGCGCCAATCAGACGTTGGTCGGCATGTTCGGCACTAAATTCCGACATATCGAAGCGAATATAGGTACTTTCATCACCAAATAGCAGCTCGGTGACGGTTTTAGCCAGCTCGGTTTTACCCACGCCGGTCGGGCCAGCCAAGAAGACGACGCCACGAGGGCGTCCCCCTTGTTTTCCGCCGCCTACGCCGGTGACCGCTCGCTTGATGATGTCCAACATATGAGTAATGGCGTGCGTCTGCCCTTTAACGCGTTTTTGGATAGTGCCTGCGGCCTGGCGGATTTTCTCTTTCTCAATTTTCAGCCATGGGTCTTCGGTGATCCCCACTTTGTAGCGCCGAACCGCGTCGCTAATCTGCTCCTGAGCCACCCCTTCAATGCGGGCCAGCCGGGCAATGGCGTTCATATCCAGCAGCAGTAACCCTTCCGTTTCATCCACAAACTCCTGAGCCGCCTGTGCCAGGATGGCCGCGTCAGTGGATTGGCCCGGTAGAGCGCGTAATAATGCGGGGGCTAGCATATGGCGGGCTATTCGATCGGGTTTGGCGACCGGGATAGGGCGGATCATCGGGTTATCGATCAGGAACCAATCGGGTAAATCGCCTTCTTTATCTACCACCCACAAAACGGTATTAAAAAATGCCCGGCGCTGATCACCGTAAGGGCGTGCACGAGCCTGATGGGACAGCACCAAGGCGCGGGTAAATAGGCTATGCTCCACCGGTGAGAGGTTATCCCGGTGATTAATCAGGCAGGAGGCGAAATCAACAATCAACACCACCGGCTCGCCGGGGAGCTCAATCAGCCTTTCCAGCGTAGCGCTCAACAGATCCATTCCACCGTTGGCACGACCGTCTACCACGTTAAGGCCTAGTTGGCTCAGCAGCTTCAGCGTGGGAGCAGGGTCTTCCCCTGGCGGCACCATCGGCATAAAGCCGTTAAGCAGGTTAAAAATCACTACGTGCTGATAGCCCGCCTCCCGCAGCGCATTATGCAGCGATTGGTTAAACGCCAACGGTGTGACGATGCCAGGGCTAACCTCACAGGCTTGCAGATCGCGTACGTTGCCTGTCAGCACGAACTGGCTTTTTAACGGTAAAAAGCGCAGCAGGTCGCGCATCCAACGAGGTTGCTGATAACGATACGGCTGGAGCATTGAGATCCCTTGTGATTGTTTGCGGCGGAGCATCTGCGCCACATCGCTATGCGCGATAAGTAAGCCATCCCTAGCCTGCAAGGATAATTCATCTGGACGGGGACAGATAGTGATGTGCTTGGCATAGCACTAACATCAACTGGCGAAGAAGCGGGTGATGACCATTGATTTTCCCGCCGGTTGGCACCATGTTAGAGAGAAGCTTATCTTTGTCTGGCCTGATGTGCGCATCGGGTCCACTACCTTAATCAGGACTTCCTCTATGACCAATGCGTTGCTGACACCGTTTGCCTTACCGCCGTTTTCTGCCATTCGCCCTGAAGATATCGTCCCTGCGGTGACATCCGCACTGGCCGACTGCCGCGCTGCAGTTGAGCGCGTTGTGGCACAACCGGGGCCGTTTACCTGGGAAAATCTGTGTCAGCCGCTGGCCGAATCTGACGATCGCCTGTCACGCATCTGGTCACCTGTTGGCCACTTAAACTCGGTAAAAAATAGCCCGGAACTGCGCGAAGCTTACGAACAGGCGCTGCCGCTGCTTTCCGAATACGGGACTTGGGTGGGTCAGCATGAAGGGCTGTACCAGGCCTATCGTAATCTCAAAGAGGGCGAAGGCTTTGCCAAACTGACCGCGCCACAGCGCAAGTCGGTCGAAAATGCGCTGCGTGATTTTCAGCTGTCGGGTATTGGCCTGCCAAAGGAAAAACAAAAGCGTTATGGCGAGATCGTGGCGCGTCTGTCTGAACTGGGTTCGACCTACAGCAATAATGTACTTGATGCCACCATGGGTTGGAGCAAGTTGATTACCGATGTCAGCGAACTGAGCGGCCTACCGGAAAGCGCACTGGCCCAAGCCCAGGCGATGGCGCAGGCCAAAGAGCAGGAAGGCTGGTTATTGACGCTGGACATGCCGAGCTATTTGCCGGTGATGACCTATGCCGATAATCAGGCACTGCGTGAAGAGATGTATCGTGCCTTCACCACTCGCGCCTCCGATCAGGGTCCGAATGCCGGTAAGTGGGATAACAGCGAAGTGATGGCGGAAACGCTGGCTCTGCGCCATGAACTGGCGCAACTGCTGGGCTTTGCCAGCTATGCGCAAAAATCGTTGGCGACCAAGATGGCAGAAAGCCCGGAGCAGGTGCTCGGTTTTCTGAGCGATCTGGCCAAGCGTGCTCGCCCACAGGCAGAGCAGGAACTGGCACAGCTGCGTGCTTTTGCCAAGCAGCATTACGGCGTGGAAGAGCTAGAGGCTTGGGATATCGGCTATTACGGAGAAAAACAGAAGCAACATCTGTTCTCCATCAGTGATGAGCAGTTACGTCCGTACTTCCCGGAACAGCGCGTGCTGGAAGGGCTGTTCGAAGTGGTTAACCGTATTTACGGCATCACTGCCAAAGAGCGTCAGGGTGTGGATACCTGGCATCCGGAGGTGCGTTTCTTCGATCTGTTCGATGCAAAAGGTGAACTGCGCGGCAGCTTCTATCTGGACTTGTATGCTCGCGAGAACAAGCGCGGTGGTGCATGGATGGATGACTGCGTCGGCAGCCTGCGCAAAGCGAATGGCGAGTTGCAAAAGCCGGTGGCTTATCTCACCTGTAACTTTAACCGCCCGCTGGGAGACCAGCCAGCGCTGTTTACCCATAACGAAGTCACCACGCTGTTCCATGAGTTTGGCCACGGTCTGCACCATATGCTGACGCAGATCGATACCGCCGGGGTTTCTGGTATCAACGGTGTGCCTTGGGATGCAGTGGAGCTGCCAAGCCAGTTTATGGAAAACTGGTGCTGGGAGCCGGAGGCGTTGGCGTTTATTTCTGGTCACTTCCATACCGGCGAACCACTGCCGAAAGCCTTGCTGGACAAAATGCTGGAGGCGAAAAACTACCAGGCAGCGCTGTTTATCCTGCGTCAGCTGGAGTTTGGCCTGTTCGATTTCCGTATGCACGCCGAATACAGCCCGGAAAAAGGGGCGCAGATCCTGCCAACCCTGTTTGAGGTGAAGAAAATGGTGGCGGTGGTGCCTTCGCCGAGCTGGGGCCGTTTCCCACACGCATTCAGCCATATCTTTGCCGGCGGCTATGCGGCGGGTTACTACAGCTACCTGTGGGCGGAAGTGTTGTCGGCAGATGCCTACTCGCGCTTTGAAGATGAAGGGATTTTCAACGCTGAAACCGGTCAATCCTTCCTCGATAACATCCTGTCACGCGGGGGTTCAGAAGAGCCGATGGAATTGTTCAAACGCTTCCGTGGCCGTGAACCGAAGCTGGATGCTATGCTGCGCCATTACAATATCAAGTCTGATTTCTAGTGATGAAATCAACGATTAATTTTATTTATTTTGTTGATGATTAAGTATTTTATGTGGGGTTTGTTGTTTCTTGTTGTCTCATCAAATCCCACTAAAAACCACTGAATCCTACATTTTATTGTAGGTCGAAATGTGGCTTGTAAGCTTGCCTATGGTATAATGTATGTCATACAACAGTGACAGTACATGGAGCCAGTCAGGTGGAAAAAACAGAGAAAAAACCACTGTCAACCAAAGCTATTGAAGCCATGAAACCGGGCGACAAAGACAAAGCTGACACAGGCGAAAATCGAGCATTACGGATCACTTGTGGCGCTACCGGAGTTAAAACTTTCTTCTACCGATACACCAGTCCCCTTACTCACAAACTAACCCAAGTTAAGATCGGTCACTTCCCCAATATCTCTTTGGCACTGGCTCGCGCTGAACTGCAAGCACTTAAGCAGGTAAAGAACGAAGGCCGCTGCCCTGCTGCTGAACGCAAAGTTACAAAACAACAAAAGCACCAGGAGGAATTAGCAGCACAGAAGGCTGTTTTCACTGTCCGAGATTTGGTTGAGCTGTATCTGACCCAGCGCATTGAAGATCGTAAAGGGAAAGACGGAAAAATTATCAAGGGAGCAAGAAAGCTTCCGGGGCAATATCCATGCCGATGTATGTTAGTTAGTAATGTGGTGGATAAAATCGGTGATTGTGCTGCACAAGATGTTACCCGCAAAAATGTTATCGATCTCGTTATGGCGGTTGTTGATCGTGGGGCTAACGTTTTGGCTGGCAACATGCTTCGTGAACTTTGTGCTGCTTATGAGTTTGCACTTGGTCTGGGAAAATTGGATGAGAACTTCGCTAACCCTGCCTTATTAGCTAAGGCCAGCTTGTCTCAAGCCAAAATGAAACTCACTTCTACGCCGGGTAAGCGTGTTCTATCAGAAAATGAATTAGTGCAGATGATAAATTGGCTACCTAATTCGGTTTATCCTGTGAATGTTAAAAATGTTTTGCAGCTGACTTTATTGACCGGTTGTCGTACAGGTGAAATTTGCAGCATCGCATGGCAAGACATTAATCTGGATAGTGGCACCATTCACTTGCGTGAAACAAAAACTGAAAGCGAACGGCATGTACAGTTATCCCAGCAGGCAATCCAGTTTCTCCAATCACTTGAGACAAAAACAGGGCAATTCGTATTTCCTTCCAAGTTGACTCGAAAGCCTATTCAACAATCCGCACTGAACCTTGCTGCTGGCAAATTGCGTAGGAACGGAAAAATGCTCGATATTCCGTCTTGGACTCCGCATGATCTACGCCGAACCGTGCGCACTGGATTGGCCCGTCTTGGGTGCCCTAATGAAGTTGCGGAAGCCGTGTTAGGCCATTCTCGTAAGGGTATCGAAGGTACTTATGACCTCTACCGCTACGACAGGGAATGCAAGGTCTGGCTGCAAAAATGGGCTGATTACCTCGATACTTTGAAAGCATGATCTGATATCTCACTCTTTATAGCACCCGAATCATTCAGGACGTAAATAACAAAACATCAGAAATCATGCCAACATCAATATGTAAGCGAATTTGATGTGAACGATATTATTTTTTTGCTGGTTTCGCTTTGTCTGCCGTCGCTTATCTATAAACAGTATGATAAACCTACATGCCATTGATAAGGATTTTGCATGGAGTACGGGAATGTCTCAGGTTTCAGAACCACGTTGTGTCTTTACTGAAGGTAGTATTGCCCTACCAGATGGCTGTCGTGAGCAAACTGTCAATATCTTGATGACCAGCAACGGCCCATCCTTGAACATCTCCCGTGACCAATTTCGCCCCGACGAAGACTTTGCCGCCTACCTGTCCCGCCAGCGTGAGGTGTTGCAAAAAGGCTTGCGCAAGTACCAGGCTCTCGACGAACAGCCCGCCGTCTTGGGCGATAGCCTGTTCCACGGCATCACGCTGCTTTCC
>NZ_JBKJYW010000127.1:0-31821 GCF_046715635.1 Serratia sp. (in: enterobacteria) | reverse complement strand
GTGAGAAAGCTGCTAACCATCCTGAATGCGATGCTACGGGATAATAAAAAATGGGTGACAAATTAATCATCACCCGTTGACTTTAAACACAGCTGCTCTCCCTGTGGGAGAGGGTTAGGGTGAGGGGCCATATTACTCCGGCTGCTCTGCCGCTTTAGCGATATGGCGGACATGCACATCCATCTGCGGGAACGGAATGCCAATCTGATGGGCATCCAGCTGACGCTTGAAGTTTTCCATCAGATCAAAGTACACGTTCCAGTATTCGGCGTTGGTGGTCCAGGAGCGGGTCACAAAGTTCAGGGAAGAAGGCGCCATTTCATTGAGGCGTACCGTCACGCCTTTATCGTGCATGATGCGCTTATCTGCCGCGATCACGTCACCCAACACTTTCTTCACCAGATCGATATCGGCGTCATAAGCCACGCCCACCACGATATCCACGCGGCGGTTTGGTTCACGGGAGTAGTTGATGATATTACCCGCGATGATTTTACCGTTCGGTACCACAATGGTTTTGTTATCTGAAGTACGCAGCGTAGTGGAAAAGATTTGCACCTGATCTACCGTACCGGAAACGCCACCCAGATCGACAAACTCCCCGGCCCGCAGTGGACGGAAGGCCACCAGCAGCACGCCAGCCGCAAAGTTGGAAAGCGATCCTTGTAATGCCAAACCCACGGCCAGACCGGCGGCACCCAGAACGGCAATCACAGAGGTGGTCTGAACACCAACGCGCCCCAGCACCGCAATAAAGGTAAATGCCAAGATGCTGTAACGCGCCATCGCAGCCAGGAAATCCGCTACGGTGGCATCGATGCCACGCAGCTTCATCACGCGGCTGAGCGCATTACTCACGACACGAGCCACCACCGAACCAATAATGAAAATCACGATCGCGGCAACAATATTCACCGCATACTGGATCAGCATATCCTGATGGTTAACTAGCCAACTGCTGGCATTGTTAATACCTTCTACTACGTTTAGTTCTTCCATTCTGACGTCCTACTTTTACATCCCCATGCGGGGAAAATGAGCAAAATATACTGGCAAATCGGTGCCAATAAAGAAACCACGGCTAAGGGTACCCAACATTTTAACGACGTGCCAACCGTCAGAGGAAAAAAACGCCTTGATATGCCCCCTACTCAGCTAAAAGGAATAGCAAAGCAACCCTTATCAACAGCGGGCCGACAGAGAGAGTAACGTTATCAGGGGGGAGTAAAAGCAAAACCTGGAAATATCCAAAAAAATGTCGCTTACCTGGGTAACCGACATTCAATATAACGCTGGCAAGAATCAATAAGGGTGCCAATACATGGCCCCCCTTACACAGATTAATCGGCAGATTTCTCTACGTGGCGCACATGCACCTCCATCTGCGGGTAGGGGATGCCAATCTTGTGGGCATCTAACTGTCGTTTAAAGTTTTCCATCAGGTCAAAATAGACATTCCAGTACTCCCCATTGGTGGTCCAGGAGCGAGTCACAAAATTCAACGAGGACGGAGCCATTTCGTGTAAACGTACGGTGACGCCTTTGTCGTGCATGATGCGTTTATCGCCCGCAATCACGTCACCTAGCACCTTTTTCACTACATCAATATCGGCGTCATAGGCTACTCCAACCACAATATCTACGCGGCGGTTGGGTTCACGGGAATAGTTGATGATATTGCCAGCGATGATTTTTCCATTGGGTACCATAATGGTTTTGTTATCGGAAGTACGCAGAGTAGTAGAAAAAATATGCACCTGATCGACCGTACCGGCTACGCTTCCCAGATCGACATACTCACCTGCGCGCATCGGGCGAAACACCACCAGCACCACCCCTGCGGCAAAGTTGGACAGTGACCCTTGTAGCGCCAAGCCAATCGCCAACCCAGCGGCCCCCAGCACCGCAATTAATGAGGTGGTCTGTACCCCGACACGGCCCAATACGGCAATAAAGGTAAAGACCAGTATGCTGTAACGCACCATCGCTGCCAGGAAGCCAGAGACGGTGACATCAATACCGCGCAGCCTCATTACGCGGGTGAGCATATTGCTGACAACACGGGCTATGATCGAACCAATAATGAAAATAGCCAGCGCAGTAACGATGTTAATCGCATAACGAATTAACAGTTCCTGATGATTTATCAACCAACTGCTGGCATGACTTATGCCCTCTACAACGTTGAGATCTTCCATTCAAGCATTCCTACTTTACTTCCCTAGATTGCGGGAAAGAGCAAAATAAACTGACGCGTAGCATCAGTCGGGAAACCACTGCTTAAGGGTATGCAACATTTCAGCCCAATGCCAATCGTCATAGGAAAACCTCCCTTGGTATAACCACTTAGCTATACCCTTTACTTGCACGTGAGCAGCACCTGCCAGGTCAACTATGATGAAACTAGCCATACTGGCAAAATAAACGACAAGGAACGCGCAGTGATCGACCTTTCCCTCTCAATCAAGCACTATTGGCAAGTACGCCCCAGATTATTGATTTCGGTAGGTGTAGGGCTTCTGTGTATCGGGCTGCTTCCTGCTCATCTCCCTTGGCTGCAACGCTTGATCGTTGGTTGGAACGTGATGGCCTGGATCTATTTATTGTGCCTTTGGCATCTGATGCTGGGCTGCACGTCGCAACGTACCCAGCAATTGGCACGTAAGCAGGACGAGAGCGCAAGCCAGGTACTAGCGTTGGTCAGTTTGGGGTGTGTGGTGAGTATTCTGGCCATCCTGTTTGAATTGAGCACCGCCAAACAGGTCAGCGACGCGTTGAAAACGCTACATCTGGCCCTGACCGGCTCCACACTGGTGGTTTCCTGGCTGCTATTACCCACGGCATTCACCATGCACTACGCCCATCTGTTTTACCGCTCGCGGGCCAATACGGAGGTGTTACCGCTATTGTTTCCCGGCAAACTGACCGAGCCAAACTATTGGGACTTCGCCTATTTCTCCTTCACCATTGCCGTGGCTTCACAAACCGCCGACGTAGCCGTGGGCACCGCAGACGTGCGTAAAATCACCCTGCTGCAATCGGTGATCGCTTTTGTCTTCAATATCTTGATCCTGGGGCTGTCGATTAACGTCGGGGCGGGGTTATTGGGGTAGCTGATTTGGTGAACGAGTGCAGCATGTTTAGCTTTATCATCAAAGAAGAAAAGGCTCCCGAGGGAGCCTTTTAGCGTCAATCTGAACGGAGGGACGATATTACAGCACGTCTACCGCGTTCAGTTCTTTGAATGCCAGTTCCAGACGGGTGATCATGGAAGACTGGGCAGCACGAGTCCATACGCGTGGATCGTAGTATTTCTTGTTCGGCTTGTCGGCACCTTCTGGGTTACCCAGTTGGCCCTGCAGATAGCCTTCGTTCTTTTTGTAGTAGTTCAGGATACCTTCCCACGTTGCCCACTGGGTGTCGGTATCGATGTTCATTTTCACTACGCCGTAGCTGACCGCTTCTTTGATTTCTGCTGCGGTAGAACCTGAACCACCGTGGAACACGAAGTTCAACGCATTGTGCGGCAGGTTGTGTTTCTTGGAAACATAGTCCTGAGAATCACGCAGAATGGTTGGGGTCAGTTTCACGTTGCCTGGCTTGTAAACACCGTGTACGTTGCCGAAAGAGGCAGCGATGGTGAAGCGCGGGCTGATAGCATTCAGTTTTTCGTACGCGTAATCAACATCTTGTGGCTGAGTGTACAGGGAAGAAGCGTCCATGTGGCTGTTGTCTACGCCATCTTCTTCACCGCCGGTGCAACCCAGTTCGATTTCCAGGGTCATACCGATCTTCGCCATGCGGGTCAGGTACTTGCTGCAAATTTCGATGTTTTCTTCCAGTGATTCTTCAGACAAGTCGATCATGTGTGAAGAGAACAGTGGCTTACCGGTCGCTGCGAAGTGCTTCTCACCCGCGTCCAACAGGCCGTCTAACCATGGCAGCAGTTTCTTCGCGCAGTGGTCGGTGTGCAGGATCACTGGCACGCCGTAATGTTCAGCCATCTGATGTACGTGGTGTGCGCCAGAGATTGCGCCCAGGATCGCAGCACCTTGTGGCACGTCAGTTTTGATACCTTTACCCGCGATAAAGCCGGCACCGCCGTTAGAGAACTGAACGATAACTGGAGCACGCACCTTGGCCGCTGTTTCCAGCACGGCGTTGATGGAGTCAGTACCCACGCAGTTTACCGCTGGCAGTGCAAAGTTGTTCTCTTTGGCAACTGCGAAGACTTTCTGCACGTCATCACCTGTGATAACACCTGGTTTTACGAAATCAAAAATTTTAGACATTAGACGTTGTCCTGTTTCGTTGGCCGTATACCCGTCGTCTTGCAAGCAACAGCCTGCAAACTAGTGGTAGCGATGGATAAATAGCGATTTTTTTACCCCCACAGCTAGGCTGGGGGCATAAACAAACGGGCGGCTTGCGCCCCCCGTTATCTGAATTACTGCTTAGCGCGCTCTTCCAGCATCACTACTGCAGGCAGCTGTTTCCCTTCAACGAATTCCAGGAAGGCGCCGCCGCCGGTAGAGATATAGGAGATTTGGTCAGCGATACCGAACAGATCGATAGCTGCCAGGGTGTCACCGCCGCCTGCGATGGAGAAAGCTTCGCTCTCTGCGATAGCGCGTGCAACGATTTCGGTGCCCTTACGGAAGTTAGGGAACTCGAACACGCCAACCGGGCCATTCCACAGAATGGTTTTAGCTTCTTTCAGGATCTTGGCCAGGCGCTCTGCAGAGACATCGCCTAGGTCCAGAATTTGCTCTTCGTCTTTGATTTCGCTGGCAGGCTTCAGGGTTGCCGTAGCGGTTTCAGAGAACTCGGTAGCGACGCGCACGTCGGTTGGAACCGGGATATCACAGGTTTCCAGCAGCTTTTTCGCTTCCGGGATCAGATCCGCTTCGTACAGGGATTTACCTACGTTATGGCCTTGAGCCGCAACGAAGGTGTTAGCAATACCACCGCCAACAATCAGCTGGTCAGCGATTTTGGACAGGGAACCCAGTACGGTCAGTTTGGTAGAAACTTTAGAACCACCAACGATAGCCACCATTGGGCGAGCCGGGTTACCCAGCGCTTTGCCCAGGGCTTCCAGTTCCGCAGACAGCAGCGGGCCTGCACAAGCAACCGGAGCAAACTTGCCCACGCCATGGGTAGAAGCCTGCGCACGGTGTGCGGTACCAAAGGCGTCCATCACATATACGTCGCACAGCGCAGCATATTTCTTGGACAGCACTTCGTCGTCTTTCTTCTCGCCTTTGTTGAAGCGAACGTTTTCCAGAACAACCAGCTCACCTTCTGCAACGTCAACGCCTTCCAGATAATCCTTCGCCAGACGGACTGGGGATTTCATATGCTCTTTCAGGTAGTTGACCACTGGCAGCAGGGAGAACTCTTCGTTGTACTCGCCTTCGGTAGGACGACCCAGGTGGGAAGTTACCATCACGCGGGCGCCTTGTTTCAGCGCAGCTTCGATAGTCGGCAGGGAGGCACGGATACGCGCATCGGAAGTCACTTTACCGTCTTTCACTGGTACGTTCAGATCGGAACGGATCAGAACGCGTTTACCCGCCAGATCCAGATCGGACATCTTAATTACAGACATGGTGAACCCTCTTTGTTGATTCTCTATAAAGTTGCCTGAGCGACGCATCAACACCACGTTGATAGCGCCTTACTAGAAACCGCTTGCGGCCATTGCCCGTGTTGTATCCAACATCCGGTTGGCAAAGCCCCATTCGTTATCACACCAGACCAAGGTCTTGATCAGGTGCTGTCCGCTGACCCGGGTTTGCGTCCCATCAACGATGGCGCTGTGCGGGTCATGGTTAAAATCAATCGAGACTAATGGTAGTTCTGTATAGTCAACTATACCACGAAATGATCCCTGTGCCGCCTTTTGCAACAGCTGGTTTACCTCTGTGACCAACACCTTCGAACTCACGCTGACGCTAAGATCGATGGCCGTTACGTTGATCGTCGGCACCCGCACGGAGATCGCTTCAAAACGATCGCAAAACTGCGGGAAGATGCGCGTAATGCCCGCTGCCAGCTTGGTGTCGACCGGTATAATCGACTGGCTCGCCGCGCGGGTACGCCGCAAATCCTGATGATAGGCGTCTATCACCGGCTGATCGTTCATCGAGGAGTGGATAGTGGTTACCGTGCCGGACTCAATGCTGTAGGCATCGTCCAGCAGCTTGATAATAGGAATAATGCAGTTGGTGGTGCAGGAGGCGTTGGACACGATGCGATGCTCGCCACGCAGCGTTTGGTGGTTAACCCCAAACACGATGGTCGCATCCAGATCGTTACCGCCCGGATGGGCAAACAGCACCTTCTTGGCCCCTGCCGCCAGATGAGCTTCGCCATCTGCCCTGCTGCCGTATACACCGCTGCAATCCAGCACCACATCCACACCCAGTTCGCCCCAGGGCAACTGGTCCAGCTCGGGTTGATGTAACAGCCGGATGCTGTCATCCCCCACGCTCAACACGTCACATTCCTGGCGCACATCCCAGGCAAAGCGGCCGTGGCTGGAGTCATATTTCAGCAGATGGGCCATCCCCTCGGCATGTGCCAGTTCGTTGATGGCGACGACGGAAATTTCGGCGCGTCGTCCCGATTCGTACAGTGCGCGTAAAACGCTGCGGCCGATACGGCCAAAGCCGTTTATCGCTATGCGGATGGTCATGCTACTCCCTGAAAAAGGGCGCTCCCTGGCGGTGGTGTTCCGCTTTGAGGATGGCGCAGACTGATGATCTCGCCTAGAGTACTTTAGCGTACTGCCTGCTGTGAATCGCTGCTTTGCATTATTCGTCAAACCCCGTTGCTCATCGCAACCACTCACTCTGGCGTTCCTACCGACAACAGTGATAACTGAAACGCTTCAGCCGAGCATAAACCAAAGTTTTGCCAAAAGGAACAGGCGCAATGCGCTGCCTGTCATGTCGAGGGGACTTTGCGAAAATAAAATGATCTAGCGCACATTTTTGCCCTCAGCCCCCGCTAGCCGAATTGAGTTCGAATGCGCAAATGACTTGCTGGTAACGCCAAGACCACCATAATAGACCCTGCGTTTGTTAGGTGAAGCGGTTAACTTATGCTGTCTTGCTGCTGACAACAGGGATAACCAGCAACATCTTGAATACTGGTAAATATAAATACCAACCTTTATACCCTATGGATTTCGAGTCGCAGCTAAGCGCCAAGCTCACTCATCCCCAGGAGCTTACTTTTGTAAGTGACTGGGGTGACAAATCTGTCAGGAACAGATTTGAACGCTGTACACAGCGGCCCCGAAGGGGTGAGGCCTACGGATGGGCCGAATAACGATGTGCAGGTAACAACGCTGCGGCTTGAAAGACGACGGGTATAATTTACAAGGAGCCAAAATGAGTGAAATCAAAGTCGTCGCCCTAATCAAAGCCATGCCGGAACACCGTGCTGCGGTAGACAAAGCGGTACGCGCCATGGTCGCCCCGAGCCGTTCCGAGCCGGGTTGCATCCAATATGATTTGCATGAAGAGCAGGGCCATCCGGGCGCTTTCGTATTTATCGAACGCTGGACCTCTGAGCAGGCGCTGAAAGAGCATATGGCGATGTCTTACCACGATGCCTTCCTGGCCGAATTGGAAGGGAAACTGGTCAGTCTGGAAGTGAAAAAACTGACTCAGCTGTAATCGTACCGATTTGGGGCGCTGTTCCACGCGCCCCTTTACGCTCTATCAATGGCAAACCATTTCAGTTAATCAGCCCTTGGGGAAAATCCACAGATGTTCGGCGGGCAGGGACAGCGTACACATCTCTTGGCCACGGACTTCTGTGCCATAGGCGCGAACCACAAAGTCCTCTGCTACCGTGCGGAACAAATATTCCCAACGATCGCCCAGGTACATGCTGGTCAGCAGGGGTAACAAGATCTGATTGCCTTGCGGATCTTCCCCTAAGTGCACGCGCTCAACACGGATCACCGCCGTTGCTTCCTGCCCGGTGGTTAACCCAGCCCCGGCCTTGCCCCACAGCACCCAGTCTTTACCTTCGATCCGTGCGTTGCCTTCACGGATCTCCGTAACCTTGCCAAACAGGCGGTTGTTACTGCCCATAAATTCGGCGGTAAACAACGTGGCAGGCGAGCCGTACATTTCCTGTGGCGTGCCCTGCTGTTCGATCTTGCCGTTATTGAGCAGCAGAATACGATCGGAAATCGCCATCGCCTCGTTCTGATCGTGGGTTACCATCAGCGCAGAAAGGCCCAGTTTGATGATCAGCTCACGCAGGAACACCCGTGCTTCCTCGCGTAGCTTGGCATCCAGGTTAGATAGCGGCTCATCCAGCAAGATCACCGGCGGGTTATAGACCAACGCACGGCCAATCGCCACGCGCTGCTGCTGGCCACCGGAGAGTTGATGAGGATGACGCTTACCCAACTGCCCCAGACCGAGCTGTTCGAGTACCGCCTGCACTCGCTGAGTTATTTCCCCCGCAGGCGTTTTGCGTAATTTCAGCGGATAGGCCACGTTATCAAACACGGTTTTGTGGGGCCATAACGCATAGGATTGAAACACCAGGCCCAGATTGCGTTCCTCCGCCGGGATCTCGCTGCGCGCCGTGCCGTCATAGACGGTATTGTTGCCAATGACGATTTTCCCCTGGGTGGGTTTTTCCAACCCGGCCACCGCACGCAGCAAGGTGGTTTTGCCACTGCCTGACGGCCCGAGTAGTGAAACCACCTCCCCCCGTTTGAGCTGCATGGAAACGCCCTTCAATACCGGGTTATCGCCGTAGGTCAGGTGCAGGTTATCTACCGAAAGCTCAATCATGTATTTTCACTCCAAATCGCAGGGCAATCCCTAGTCCTAACACGACCAGAAGGATGTTAATAAAAGAGAGCGCGGCGACAATATCGATCGCCCCCGCCGCCCACAGGGAAACCAGCATGGAACCTATGGTTTCCGTACCCGGTGACAGCAGATAGACCCCGGTGGAATATTCACGTTCGAAGATCAGGAACATCAGCAGCCAGGAACCAATCAGGCCATAGCGGGAGAGCGGGATCGTCACATGGCGCGTGATCTGCCCACGAGAGGCTCCGGTGCTACGTGCAGCCTCCTCCAACTCGGGAGCAACCTGCAACAGCGTCGATGAGATCAACCGTAGCCCGTAAGCCATCCACACCACGGTATAAGCCAGCCAGACGCTGAAGATGGTGCTGCGCAGGGAGCGTAGCCATACCACCAGGTTTTCACGCAGCCATTCGGCGATCGGCAGCGCAGAGAGCCAACCGGCTTTGAGCGATTTATCCAACCACATCGGCAGGAACAAGAACACCCACAGGAAGGCCAGGCCTGCCAGTAAGCCAGGCACCGCTCGCGGCACCAGTACGCTGTAATCCAGAAAACGGGTCACGCCGTCGGGTTTACGGTGCATGGCAATACCGATAAACAGATAACACACCACCGCCAGCGCACCACCGAACACCCCGATCGCCATCGAGTTGACAATCGCCCGCAGCAGGTTAGGTTGCTGCCAAATGGTGCGGAAGGTGTTGAGCGACAGCTCATCCCAGATGGAAACGCCGACGCCCCAGTTGGAGATAAAGGCGCGCAGTACCACGCCCACTAGCGGAACACCGATGGTCACGGTAAGCCACAAGACCACCACGCCACCGGCAACCCAGCGCCACTTACCCAAAGGTAATGCACGGGCCTGTGAGGCTTTTCCCTTGACCGTGACAAAGCGGTTGGCGGTACGCATCAGACGCCGTTGCAGCATCACCAGCGGAATGGTAATACAGATCAGCACCACTGCCACCGCCGCCATCAGATGGTAAGACGGCGTACCCAGCTTGTTGGTCAGTTGATACAGGTAAGTCGCCAGTACCAGGTTGCCTTCCGGATCGCCCAGCACCAGCATCAGCCCAAACACTTCCAGCCCCAGGAAGAACAGCAACACGCTGGCATACAGGATCGACGGGCGTACCATAGGCAAGCTGACGGCGGTCATCACCTGCAGCGGAGAAGCCCCGGCGGTGCGGGCGGCCTCTTCGACATCCGAGCCGACGCTGCGCAGCGCCGATGAAATATAGAGATAAGCGTGGGGAACGTGCGTCAGCCCGGCGATCACCACGATGCTGCCCATCGCATAGATATTCCAGGGCACAAAACCCAGTAAGGATTCCGCCCACAGCGAGAAGAAACCAACCGGCCCGGCGGCCACCACGTAGCCAAAACCCAACACCATCGGCGAGACGAAGATCGGCACCAGGATCAAGGGTTCAATAAAGCGGCGGCCCGGCAAATCGGTTCTCACCATCAAGAACGCCAGCACGCCGCCCAACGGAATGGAGATAACCACCAGGCCAAATGCCAGAATAAACCCGCTTTTCAGCGCCTTGTAGAAATCGGGGTCGGTAAAGATAAACCGGAAGGCTTCAAGGCTGAACACCTTGGAAGGCGAGAAAAACGGCGCGGAAAGGAAGCTTTGGATCACGATAAACGACAGTGGTACGTAGATAACCAGCGCGGTTATCAGCACCACCAAGCCGCGCGGCAGACTCTGCCACTTGTTGCGCAATGCTTTCATAGACTGTCCCGATGGTGATATCCCCTGCATCCTGAGATGCACCGGGGTAGAGTTCCCTGTTTAAGCAATACAGGCATCATGCTGAAAGAGAACGCAGGAGAGTGTGGCTCTGTGCATTTCCCCTCACCCTAACCCTCTCCCACAGGGAGAGGGGACTGAATGTGCTACCTTTTCACTTCTGAGACTAAACATGACACCGAACGGATTTCCTCTCCTTTTTGAAGAGGAGGACTGAATACGCCCTTGCCACAGATTGGCTTCTGAACCCACCTACAACACCGTACCAGCTCCCTCTCCCTGTGGGAGAGGGTTGGGGTGAGGGGGCAATAATCAATTCCATCATCACTTCGCGGCGGCAGTACGCCACTGTTTGATGTAGTCCAGGCGTTTGGCCTGTTCCAGATATTCCAGCAGGCTTTCGTCCACCGGGATCGGTTTCAACGCCTTGCCCAACATCTCGGTCATGCCATCGATGTCGTTCTTGCCTTCGATATCGTTACGGATGGAGGGAATATCCGCCTTGTTGGCCAGAATGTTCTGCCCTTGCTCAGACAGCACGTAGTTCACCCACAGTTTGGCCGCATTGCTGTTGGCCGCTTCCTGGCTGATAAAGGTCACACGTGACAGCACCAGCGTGTAATCTTTGGGATACGAGATACCGAGTGAAGGGTCGGTTTTGGCTCGCGCCTCGGCATAAGACCCCAGGATATTAAAGCCAATCAGGTTTTCGCCTGACGAGACCCTTTCCATCATGGTGCCGGTGGAAGACTGCACCGCCAATCCCCCCTTGGCGATATCGGCCAAGGTAGCGAAGTAGTTTGGATCGGCCTTGAAGTCTTGCACCGAGAGCATAAAGCCCAGGCCCGACTTCTCGAT
Source organism: Serratia sp. (in: enterobacteria) (assembly GCF_046715635.1). Lineage (GTDB taxonomy): Bacteria > Pseudomonadota > Gammaproteobacteria > Enterobacterales > Enterobacteriaceae > Chania. Next base: position 20,355 of record NZ_JBKJYW010000127.1, on the reverse strand, counting down.
GTCATAGGTGGTGACTTTCTTTTTGAATTTATCCGGCTGGCTGGCAATCAGTTTAGCCAGCGCAGCATGGGAGTCTGGCACCTCACCCTGCGGGATCAGGCGCTTGTTGTAGATAAACACCACCGGCTCATAAGTCGTGCCATAGGCCTTATCTTTCCACACGGCCCATTTGGGCAGTTGCCCCAGCTCTGGCGAGGCATATTCCAGCGCATAGTCGGTCGCCAGCTTCAGCGCGGTATCCATGGAGGAACTCCACACCACGTCACCACTGGTGCCCCCAGCCGCCTGCTCGCTGATATAGCGGTTATACAGCTCAGTGCTGTTCATATCGTTGTATTCTACTTTGATGCCAGGATACAGCGCTTCAAACCCCTGGATCAGTGGCCCCGCGGCTTTGGTATCCGTGGTGGAATACACCACCACCTTGCCTTCTTTTTTCGCCGCATCGACAATTTTTTGATAATCGGCCGGGTAGCCTGCCGGGAACTGCGCGAAAGCCGGAGCAGAGATTAAGACGGCCGCTGTCGCCATGGATACGCCAATCTTCAAAAACATATCATTAACTCCTGGTTACATTTACAAAACCAAAAATTAACATATAGCGAATGACGGTGGTTAAGCAACGCCGTTAATTCGCTATGTTGCTGTTTTGTGATGGTGGGCGATTTTTGGACAGCTTCAGCCAGGATTATCCAATCATTAAGGATTTCTTAATGTTGCCTGGGCTGTGGATGGAAAGAGGTCGGTTAGCGAGGAGTAAAAAATAAGGGGCGAATATTCGCCCCTCGTACAGTTAAAGCTCAGGCGTTATTTCAACAGCGCGTTAGCCTTGGCTACCACGTTGTCGACGGTGAAGCCGAACTCTTTGAACAACAGCTCTGCCGGAGCAGACTCACCGAAGGTGGTCATGCCGACGATAGCGCCGTTCAGGCCAACATACTTGTACCAGTAATCCGCGATACCCGCTTCCACCGCTACGCAAGCAGAAACTGCCGCTGGCAGCACAGATTCACGGTAGGCCGCGTCCTGCTTGTCGAATGCGTCGGTAGACGGCATGGAGACCACACGCACTTTACGCCCTTCGGCGGCCAGTTTGTCGGCAGCTTCAACGGTGATGCCCACTTCAGAACCGGTAGCAATCAGGATCACGTCCGGCGTACCTGCGCAGTCTTTCAGCACATAGCCACCGCGATAAACGTTCGCCAATTGCTCGGCGGTACGTGGCTGCTGGGTCAGGTTCTGACGGGAGAACACCAGCGTGGTCGGGCCATCATTGCGCTCGATGCCGTACTGCCAGGCAACAGCCGATTCGACCTGGTCACAAGGACGCCAGGTGCTCATGTTCGGAGTCACGCGCAGGCTGGCCAACTGCTCAACCGGCTGGTGCGTCGGGCCATCTTCGCCCAGACCGATAGAGTCGTGAGTGTAGACGAACACGTTGCGGATTTTCATCAGCGCAGCCATACGCACCGCGTTACGGGCGTATTCCACGAACATCAGGAAGGTCGCAGAGTACGGCAGGAAACCACCGTGCAGCGCGATACCGTTGGTGATGGCGGTCATGCCGAATTCACGCACGCCGTAATGGATGTAGTTACCCGCCAGATCGTCACCCAGAGACTTGGAGCCGGACCACATGGTCAGGTTGCTTGGTGCCAGGTCCGCAGAACCGCCGAGGAATTCAGGCAGCAATTTGCCGAAGGCTTCCAGTGAGTTCTGTGATGCCTTACGGCTAGCGATGTTGGCTGGGTTAGCCTGCAACTGCTCAACGAATTTCTTCGCTTCCGCTTTCCAGTTGGCTGGCAGTTCACCGCTGGTGCGGCGTTTGAACTCTGCCGCCAGTTCTGGGAAGGCTTTGGCGTAGGCAGCCAGTTTCTCGTTCCAGGCGGCTTCTTTGGCCTTGCCGGCTTCTTTGGCATCCCACTGGGCATAGATGTCCTGCGGGATTTCGAAGGCGGCATATTTCCAGCCCAAAGCTTCACGGGTAGCCGCAACTTCAGCTGCGCCCAGTGGGGCACCATGAGCATCATGGCTGCCCGCTTTGTGTGGTGAACCGAAGCCAATCACGGTTTTGCACATCAGCAGGGAAGGTTTGTCGGTGACCTTATGGGCTTCTTCAATCGCGGCTTTGATCGAGTCGCTGTTGTGGCCGTCAACGCCACGCACCACGTGCCAGCCATAGGCTTCGAAACGCTTGGCGGTATCGTCGGTGAACCAGCCTTCTACGTGACCGTCGATGGAGATACCATTGTCATCATAGAACGCAGTCAGTTTGCCAAGCTTCATGGTACCAGCCAGGGAACAGACTTCGTGAGAGATGCCTTCCATCATGCAACCATCTCCCATAAAGGTATAGGTGTGGTGGTCAACAATGTCGTGGCCTGGGCGGTTGAACTGCGCAGCCAGCGTACGTTCGGCAATGGCAAAACCGATCGCGTTGGCGATCCCCTGGCCCAGTGGACCGGTGGTGGTTTCCACGCCTGGGGTATAACCATATTCTGGGTGACCCGGAGTTTTAGAATGCAGCTGGCGGAAGTTTTCCAGCTCGCTCATCGGCAGATCGTAACCGGTGAGGTGCAACAGGCTATAGATCAGCATTGAGCCATGGCCATTAGACAGCACGAAACGGTCACGGTCGGCCCAGTGCGGATTGGTAGGGTTGTGGTTCAGGTAGTCACGCCACAGGACTTCGGCGATATCTGCCATGCCCATAGGGGCACCCGGGTGGCCGGAATTGGCTTTTTGTACGGCATCCATACTAAGTGCGCGGATGGCGTTGGCAAGCTCTTTACGAGAGGACATGTTTTACTCCAGGTCGGATTAAAAAAGCGATCAAGATTTCTATTTTCTCAGACTCGGCATTGAAACAGCAATCCCTAATACCGAATGAGAGCGAGTTCATCACTAATGCGCACGTTCGGGACACATTTCGGAATATAGCTATTTAGGCCAAGTCTGCCGTACACTAGGCTATGCGCAGAATAATGGCAGCAGATCTCCCCCTTAACTATCACAGGACGATAGAACGATGAAAATCCGTACTTCTTTGATTGCACTGAGCATTACTGCTTTATTGAGCGGCTGTCAAAACCTTAATACCGATACCCTACTACAATCCGGTGCCCAGGCCTACCAGGCGGCGACGCTGAGCGATAGCGACGTCAAGGCGCTTAGTGATAAATCCTGCGCAGAGATGGATAGCCAAGAGCAAATCGCGCCAGCAAGCAGCGAATATACCAAGCGCCTGAACAAGATTGCCGCAGCGTTGGGGGATAATATCAACGGTACCCCTGCAAACTACAAGGTTTACGTGACCAAAGACGTCAATGCGTGGGCAATGGCTAACGGCTGTATCCGCGTCTACAGCGGCCTGATGGACATGATGGATGATAACGAAGTCGAAGGCGTGCTGGGCCATGAAATGGGCCACGTAGCGCTGGGCCACACTCGCAAAGCCATGCAGGTCGCTTATGGGACAGTGGCATTACGTACCGCAGCATCTTCAGCTGGCGGCGTAGCAGCCTCACTGTCTCAGTCGCAGTTGGCCGATCTGGGCGAAAAACTGGTCAATGCCCAGTTCTCACAGAAACAAGAAAGCGATGCGGATGATTACTCGTTCGATCTGCTGAAAAAACGCGGTATCAATCCAGCTGGCCTGGCTACCAGTTTCGATAAACTGGCGAAATTAGACGGTGGTCATGAAAGCAGCATGTTTGACAGCCACCCAACTTCCGAAGCCCGTGCCAAGCACATTCGCGATCGCATCGCCGCCGGTAAGTAACGCTATGTTCCCTCTCTTGGGAGTACGTCTCTAGAGAGGGAACCGAGCAAGCAATCAGTACAGCTTCTGCGGTGGGCCAGCGAAGGTCAACGGCCCGACGCTTTTCATATCCACTTCAACCACCGATGGCCCAGGGTAATTGATCGCCTCCGCCAGCACGCCACCAAACTGCGCGGCATCACTCACTTTCCAGGCTTTCAGCCCCATCGCTTCCGCCACCTGGCAGAACGCCGGAGTATGCAGTTCGTTATAATACTGGCGTCCGGCAAAATACTTGTCCTGAATACCACGCATCACGCCGTAACCACCGTCGTTCATGATCAGCAAGGTGATATTGGCCTGTTCCTGCGCCATGGTTGCCAGCTCTCCCAGGCCCAGCGCCAAACCGCCGTCCCCGACCAAACCAACCACCTTACGCTGCGGGTTGGCAATAGCCGTGCCGATCGCCATCGGGAGCCCCATGCCGATCGCTCCAGCCAGCGAATGAATGTTGCATAAAGGCGCAATAGCCCGGAACAGACGGCTACCCCACACGCTTCCAGAAACGGTGATATCACGTACCAGCAGACCATCCTGTGGTAGAGCAGCGGCGATGGCATCGTTCAGTTTGGCATATTCCCCCGACTGTTGACGCAGGGCCGTTTCGGCCTGCTCAACCGCACGGCCAATCTCGGCATCCCACTCGGCATTCACCTTCTCGCCAGGTGCCAGGCGTGCTGCCAGCGCACTCAGCAAGGCGGAACAGTCGCCATAAACCTGCTCATCCGCCAGATAATTACGGTTGGCCGCTGCCGGATCGATATCAATCTGTACCAACGGGCGCGGCAGTGGGAGCGACCAGGTACGAGTTTCGTTACTCCGCAGGCGGGAACCCGCCACCAGCGTCAAATCACACTGCGTCAGGATCGCCTCAACGCTTGGCGAGTTGTGGAAAGCCCGCAGGCTACGCGGATGGCTATCCGGTAAAATCCCACGCCCATGGGTGCTGGAGATCACCACCACACCGGCATCTGCCAACTGCTTCACCGCTTCGCGGCAGGCCAGCGCTCCGCCCCCCACCCATAGCAATGGACGTTTGGCGCGTTTTACTTGCTGATAAAGACGTTCAACCGCCGCTTCATCCGCAGTAGGCAGCGCAGGAGGCTGTACCACCTTCCCTACCAGGCTGGCGGGAACCAGGCTGTTCTGAATATCGATCGGGATCTCTACCGCTACCGGGCCACAAGGCACAGTCTGCGCATCCAGAATGGCACGCTGGATCACCGCGACCGCCTGCTCCGGCGAGTTCACCCGGTAAGCCTGTTTAGAACAGGCGCGCAGGAAGCCAAGTTGATCCTTGGTTTCGTGGATAAACCCGGCATCGGCATCCAAATAGGCTTTCTCTACCTGCCCGGTGATATGCAGCAGCGGCGTATTGGCATTCAGTGCTTCAATCATCGCACCGACGGCGTTACCGGCTCCGGCACCGGTACTGGTCAGCGCCACACCTAAGCCGGAAAAACGCCCGTGGGCATCGGCCATAGTTACAGCACCTGCCTCACCGCGCGCCGGAACAAAACGGATCGCACCACGCTGCCCAACAGCATCGGCAATCGGCAGATTATGGATCGAGATGATGCCGTACATTGCCGCCACCTCGTACTGTTCCAACGTTCGGGCTATCGCCTCACCAACCGTAATTTTTTCGCTCATCGTCTGCCTTCTTATTGTCTTTGATCGTAGGGTACGTCAGTCGCTCCAGCGGTTAGGCTGATTGCTGAGGGAGAGATACAAACTCTTTTGCTGCATATAGGCCTGGATGCCATGCAGGCCCTTTTCGCGCCCCAGGCCGCTTTGTTTAAAGCCGCCAAACGGTGTGGAAATCGAGAATGTCTTGTAGGTATTGATCCACACGGTGCCGGTTTCCATCTGTTCCGCCAGCGCCATCGTGCGGGCAAAATCACGGCTCCAGATCCCGGCGGCCAAGCCATAGATCGAGTCGTTGGCCTGTTCGATCAGTTGCTGTTCATCATCAAACGGCATCACCACCAGCACCGGGCCAAAGATCTCTTCCTGGCAGGTGCGGGCACTGTTGCTCAACCCTTCAATAATGGTCGGTAGGTAATAGCTGCCCTGGGCCAACTGCGGATCGGCAGGGGCTTCACCGCCAATGAGCACCCGGCCCCCTTCCTGCTGGGCCAAGGCGACGTAGTCCGCCACGCTCTGGCGATGCTTGTGGCTAATCAGCGGGCCGAGGTGGACACCGGCTTGCAGCGGGTTACCAATACGCAGCCCGGCGGTCAGTTCGCATAAACGGGTCAACAGCGGCTGATACAGCGAACGGTGCACAAACAGCCGTGAACCGGCGATACAAGCCTGCCCGGCTGAGCTGAAAATGCCGTAGCAGATGCCACGCGCCGCCTGTTCCAGATCCGCATCTTCCAGCACGATGGTGGGCGACTTGCCTCCCAACTCCAAGGAAGTAGGGATCAGTTTTTCTGCGGCGATATGCGCCAAATGACGGCCAGTGGAGGTCCCGCCGGTGAAGGAGATCTTTTTCACCAACGGATGGCGAGCCAAGGCTTCACCAATCACCGAGCCCTTGCCCGGCAATACGCTGAGCAAGCCGGCAGGTAAGCCTGCCTGTTCAAACAGTTCAGCCAGTTTCAGCGCCATTAACGGCGTGGCTTCTGCCGGTTTCAGTACCACCGCATTCCCTGCCGCCAGCGCCGGAGCCACCTTCTGCATTTCACTGGCAATCGGTGAATTCCACGGCGTGATCGCCGCTATCACGCCCAGCGGCTGATACTGACTCAGCGTCATCGCGTCACGGTTACGTTGGGTGGGAAGTTCGCCCTCCAGCACTTCGCAGGCGGCAGCAAAATAGCGAGCCGTAGCCGCCGCACTCATCACCAGACCACGGGTTTCCGCCAGCGGTTTGCCGTTATCACGGGTTTGCAACTGCGCCAGGGCGTCCACTTGTTCAGTAATCAAATCGCTGACGCGATGCAGGATCGCCGCGCGCTGATGCGGCACCAATCCACGCCAGCCAGGATCGCGCCAAGCTTTTTCTGCCGCCTCAACGGCCTCATTCACATCCTCGACATTGGCCGCTCGCAGGCGAGCATTCACGCTGCCGTCAGCCGGGAAAACCGAACTCATCTCTTCGCCGCGCCCTTCGCACCAGCGGCCGGCAAGAAAAATCTTTAACGTTTCCATGCTTTGCTCCTGCCATTCAGGCAATAAAACCGCCGTCCACCAAACTGCGGCAGGCTTGTACCGCACTCAGCGCCGCCAGCGTTGACGTTTTCGGGTTGCTGGCCAGCGGGGTGCCGCACAGCTCAATCTGGAACTCGCCAAACTGACCACACACCTGTAAGCGGTGAGTATTACGTTGAGTATGAGGATCTACCTGCAAGCGTACCCGCGTGGCATCCATCCCCAAGCCATGCAGCGCAATGGTGGCCGCTACGTTGGCGTTGGCTGGGAACATGCTTGCAGCTTCCCGGGCCGACCCTTCAAAGAACACCTGCGCTTCGCTGACGGCATCCAGATTAATCAGTTTTTCCGCCGGGCTGCCGCGCCAACTGGCCGGGCTTTTGCTGGACTGGTAGGTCACGCTGTCCAGCCCGCCTTCCCGCGCAGAGGCTAGGCCATCCATCCCCGCCACCGCACCAGACAGCACGATCAGCCGCCCGTGGTAGCATGCGCAGGCCTGCTGCAAACGCAGCTGCAATGCGGCATCGGCCAAGGCACCCGTAGAGATCACCGCCAGCCGCCAGCCACGTTTAACGATGGCCTCACCAAACTCGGCGACCGCCTGCTGGCTGGCACACTCCAACACCAAATCAGGTTGCTCGGTACACTGGTCAGGATGGGTCAGCGCTTGCACCCGGCCGGCAAACGCGGCGTCGATCTCGGCATGATGCGTTTCCCGCGCCACGATCCAACCGACTGCCACGCCCTCCGGCAGGCGCGCCAGCACCTCTTTTGCCATCGCACCATAGCCAATCATCATGATCTTCTTCATCTTTTCAGTCCTGTCAGAGATGGCGATTGAAACCGCCGGAAACGTCCAGCGCCGCGCCGGTGGTAAAGGAGGACATCGGGGAGGCTAAAAACAGCAGCGCCCGTGCCGGTTCCTGCGGTTTACCTAAACGCCCCATCGGGATGCCACGCCGCTCGGCAATTGCCGCCGTCCACTGTTCCCAGCTCTGTTGTTGATCCTGGCGTTCGGCAAAGCGCCGCCGCCATTGGCCCGACTCCACCATGCCCAGCAGGATGGAATTGACGCGGACCCCTTTGCCCACCAGCTCTTTGGATAAGGTCAGCGTCATGTTGAGCAACGCGGCGCGGGCCGCCGAGGTGGCAATCATGTGCTCTTCCGGTTGCAGGGCCAGCAGTGAGTTAACGCAGGTAATGGAGGCGATATCCGAACGCTCCAACGCCGGTAAAAAGGCCTGCACCGGGTTGATCACCCCGAACAGTTTCAGCTCTGCCTCATGCAACCAGGCTTCGCGCGGTGTCTGATCGAAATGCGCCACAAATCCCTGCCCGGCGTTGTTGATCAACATATCCACTGCGCCAAAATGCGTGCTGACCTGCTCGGCAAACTTGGCAACCTGCTCGGCGTCGAGCACATCGCAACGTAACGCCAGGATTTCCGCCTGCGGGAACTCTTCACGCAGGGTGGCCTCGGCACTGGCCAGTTTGTCCTGATTGCGGCCACAGAAGGCCACCTTCGCCCCTTCGGCCAGCAGCAGACGCAGAGTCTCAAAACCGATCCCCGAGGAACCTCCGGTGACCACTGCCACCCGCCGTTCAATCTGAAAATTCATGGTTGGATTGCCCCCGTAAAGTCCTGCAAATAGCGGTTAAACAGCGCTGGTGCATCGAGATAGCTGGCATGCCCCGCCGCGTCAATCAGGCGCATGGGCGCATCCTGCTGTTGCGCCAACGTTGCGGCCCCCTGCGGCGGCGTGATGCGATCGACACTGCCACACCACACCTGTAACGGGCCGCGATAGCGCACCAGGTAGCGGTTGATATCGTCATTGGCCAGCATCCAGGCGGCGCTGAGAAAACCGGCCGGATTAAGTTGCTGCATGCCGCTGCGTACCCAGGCTATATCCTGCAGTTCCGCATCTTCACGCAGCAATGCTGCCGCACGCTGTTCGCCGTAACCCTGTGGGCCAAGCGTTTCGATCATCTGCTTGCGTTGGCCATACACCTGCTGGCGTTTTTCCAGCGCCGCGGTGGCATAGCCTTGAGCCGGATCGGCTAGTACCAGTCCACTCAGCCCATCCGGGTTGGCAGCGGCAAAGGCACTGCCGATCAACGCGCCGAGCGAATGCCCCACGATCAGCGGCTGTTGCAACTGCAACTCGGCGATCAGCGCCGCCAGCGCGTTGGCATAAGCGGCAGCATCTGGCTCTGCCTGTGCCAGCGCGGCGCTGCCGCCATAACCTGGAGCATCCCAGGCAATCAGGCGGTGACCGTCTGTCAGGGCACGATCGCTGAACTGCTTCACCCACGAAGCAGAACCGGAACTGATGCCATGCAGCAGCACTACTGCCCGGCCATGCCCGGCTTCGCGCCAACTCAGCCGCTGGCCTCCACAATCCGCCTGCTGGCGTTCCGGTAAGCCGTTCATCAGTTGCGCTTCACTTTCGACAACGGATGATCGGCCGGGTAAGTCGGGGTTTCCGGCTTGGAAGTACCGAGCATCACGCACATCAGCGCTTCTTCTTCGCCGTGATTGAACAGGCCGCGATAAATCCCCGCCGGAACGGAGATCAGGTCGCGCTCTTTCAGGATGGTTTCGTAATACTCTTCACCGTCCTGGATCATCAGTGTGATCTTGCCCTTGAGCATAAAGAACACTTCTTCAACGTCATCATGCAGGTGCAATGGCCCTTCACATTTCGACGGCAACACCATGGTGGAGAAGGTAAAGTTCCCCGCCGGAATGGTGTTGGTGTCGCTGACGACGCCGGTGGCACCGGTGCCGATATAGCGCATCTGCGCACGGCGGTACTTCGGATCGTAATCGGCCTGAAACTTCAGCGCGTTCCAGTCATATTTACGGCCTTCAAAACGGGCGATACGCGATTCCACCCAGTTTTCCATCGTCAGATCCTGCGGCTTGATGCCGGCTTTATTCTCAACCTGGGACATGTTGTCTCTCCTTCGTTGCATCAATACTTCTTCAGTAACGGTAGCAGAATGGCGCAGCCGACAAAGGCCATCACCACCAGGAACAGCAAACCGTTATCCATATTGCCGGTGGCGGCGATCAGTGCCCCCATCAGCACCGGTGCCAATGCGCCGGCAAAATTACCCAATCCGTTAAAGACCCCGCCAGCGGTAGCACTCACCCGGCTACTGGTGGCCTTGGCCAACAGCGCGAAGATGTTTGGCGCACCGGCTCCCCACATAAAGGTGCTGAAGGACATGGCGGCGATCACGCTGTAGGTGCCTTGCATATGCAGAACGACCCCCAAACCAATCCCGGCACCGCACAGCGAGATGAAACAGGCCAACGCGCGGCGATCCATCTTGTCCGACAGCCAGGCTCCCACCACTTCGCCAAGCAACATGGCAATAAACGGCAGTGACGACAGGTATCCGGCGTGCTCCAGATGAATGCCTTTGCCTTCGATCAGATAGCTCGGCAGCCAGCCATTCATACCCCACAGGTAGGTGAGAAATGCGATGTTAAACAGGCAAATCATCCAGAAATGCGGGGTGCTGAACAGTTCGCGGCGCAGCTGTTTACGTTCGGCAACGGCCGGTTTACTGGTGGTGCTGGCCGCCGGGCGCGCCACGTTAAGGTGACGCATGCCAAACAGCACCAGCAACATCACCGGCACGGTCAGAAACGCCATAAAGAAGAAGGTGGTTTCCCAGTTAAAGCGGCTGAGAATGAACAGCGTGACCGGGAAGCCCAGCGCCGCCCCAATCGGGGTCCCCAGCAGCCACAGCATGGTGGCACGCGCCTGGAGACGTTGCGGAAAAGCCTGGCGCACGATGGCATAGGCCATTGGCAACAGCGGCCCTTCGGCGATGCCCAGCAGGATACGCAGCGTCATCATGGTGTGATAAGAGCGCGTCATCCCCATCAGCACCATCAGCACGCCCCAGATCACCATCATGCCAATCAGCACTTTGACCGGGTTGAGCCGATCGCCAATGCCGCTCAACAGCATCGAAGAGAAGCCGTAGGAGAACAAAAAGGCGCTCATCAGCAGCCCGAGCCGGGTGGGATCGAAGCCGATACCCATCGCCTGCTGAAACTGGTGGTCAGAAAACAGTGCGGCAATGCTGATCTTGTCGAAAAACGCCAACAGCACGCAGGCAAACAGGGCTGCCGGCACCGACCAACGCACGCTGGTTGGCGAATTTTCGGCAACAGCATCCCCCACCCGACCGCTGCGGGCGTCGATATCTTGCGTAGTCATAAAACGCTCCCTTTGGGTCGGGCGTTATTTCAACGCCATCAGAGAAAATTCCACATCCGCCAGTTGCTGCGGATCCAGTACCCGGCCGCTGGCCAGCCAGCGTTTACCCAGCTTGATGGTGCGTGCGTCGTTAAACGCCACCAGTTGCACCAGTTGCCGATCGGCATTCAGGGTGAAGAACAGCTGTGACTGCGGCGTGCGGCGCACTATCTGGTGAACGCCGCCGGTAGGGACGCCAAGGATTTGGATATTGGCGTCGTATTGATCCGACCACAGCCAGGCAACATCATCGTAAGGTGCGGCAAACGCATCCAACATGGCGCAAGCGGTGCTGATCGCCTGATTCTGCGCATAGGCCCAGGATTGCAGACACAGGCCGAGGGTTGGATGGCGCGCCACATCGCCTGCGGCAAAAATGGCCGAGTGGCTGGTACGCCCTTGCCCATCTACCACAATCCCGCCTTCAAGCTTCAGCCCGGCGCTGTGGGCCAGTTCCAGATTCAGCTCAACGCCAATGCCGACGACCACCAGGTCGAAGGGCTGCGCAGCACTGCTGACGCTGCCAATCCAGGCTTCACCAGCACGATCGTCAAGCGTGATCTCGCCGCAGTCGCAATGCACGGTGACGCCTTGCTGTTGATGCAGTTCCAACAACGCCTGGGAAACGTTAGCCCCTACGCTACGCATACACAACGCGGGTTGACGCTCGAACACCGTCACGTCAACACCCAGCTTGCGGGCCGAGGCGGCAATTTCCAGACCGATCCAGCCACCGCCAACAATCGCCAACTTTTGGCATTGCTGTAGACCCTGGCGCAGGCGTGCCGCATCATCCCAGGAACGCAGGGTCATCACTCGCGGGTGCTTGGCCCAACTGGCATCCGGCAAGCGTGGTCGGCCACCGGTGGCGATCAGCAGTTGATCGAACTGCAACTGGCTGCCGTCGCTGAGCGTGACGATCTGCTGTTGCCCGTCGATGGCCTCGGCACGTAGCGGTCGGTGCCAATCGATATTCATTCCGGCCACCACCTCTTCACTGAACAGGCGGCTGAGTGGCGCACTGCCATCCAACAACGCTGCCTTGGAGAGCGGTGGGCGTTCGTAAAAATCATAAGGTTCGTCACTGATCACCGACAGCCTGCCGCTGTAACCGCGATCGCGCAGCGTTTTCGCCGCCCAACCACCGGCCTGGCCGCCGCCGATAATGACAATGCCTGCACGGGTTGGTTGGTTCATACCGCCCCCGGTTTCTTATGTTGGCGGCGGGTATCGTGGTCGATTCCGCCTTCGACCGCCCATTCGGTAAACGACACCAGCGAATGCTCCAGCTCACGCGGCTGCCAGTTTTCCGTCAGATAGTCATCATTGGTGTAATACTCAAAGGCACCGCCGGTCGGGCTGTTGACGTACCAAAAATAGGCCGAGGAGATCGGGTGGCGGCCTGGGCCAATAAAGGTGCTCCACTGCTCTTTATTCATCGCGATGCCGCCGCCGATCACCTCATGGATATCGCGTACGGTGAAGGCGACGTGGTTCAGACCCCGTGGGCGGTTAGGCAGTTTCAGCAGGAACAGGTTGTGATGACCACCGCGTGCCTGGGTGCGCAGGAAGACGGCGCGATCGATATAGCGGTCGGAAACCTGGAAACCTAGCAGATCGCAGTAGAAGCGTTCGGTAGCGGCCAAATCCTCAACGAAGAACACCACGTGACCGATATTGACCGGCTCGGCTTTGGCATAAACCGGGCTAGGCTGGTCGATGCGGCGTACATCGCCCCATTGGTTGATCGGCGAAACCGGCAGCTCCACCGCCCGCTGCGCAGTGACGGCAAAACGTAGCGTCATACCGTTGGGATCGCGGCATTCCAGCTCTTCGCCTACCTGGCGGAAACCGGGCATCTGCGCCAATCGCGGTTGCAACGCAGCCAGCGCAGCCGGGCTTTCAACCGCCCAGGTCATGCGGCGCAGGGTAGAACCCGCTTCAAACGCGGCCGGTAAGACCTCGCTGTTTTGCGGGTATAGCACCACGCTAGCCCCGCTCAGCGTAGTAAATTCACGGCGCGGTTCGCCCCAATGCTGTAACGTCGGTTGCAGACCGAAGTCTTGCATAAACTTTTCACACGTTGGCAGATCTTCAACGCCAAATTCCAGCTTTTCGATTCCGGTTATGCTCATTATTGTGCCTCACGTTCTCGCTGAATGCGTTTTTCAGACATGATCGACCCCGGCCCATGAAGCTCATGAGTCTTATCCCTGCCTGAGTGATTGGTAGTGGGCGAATAGCTTCGCCCAGACAACAAAGTGTTCGGCCGTTAGCCGACGTTAGCCTGCGGTGGCGCGCCCAACAGGCCGGAAATTTTCACCGCGGCGTCCCGGACTTCCATGCGCAACCGCTCGCGATCCGCCTTCGGGATTTCATCGGACGGCACCATAATGCTGACCACCGCTTCCACCCGCTGTTCACGGTTAAAGATCGGATAGACGATCGAGGAAATGCCATGGCGGAAGAAGGATTCGCCAATCACATAGCCACGAGCCTTATCCTGCTGCACCATCTGCCACAGCGCTTCGCGATTGGCCGGAGTGCCCGGAGCCGCATCGGGTAAGGCATCATGCGGGAACAGGCGTTCAAACTCTTCCCGGCTGGTGCTGGTTAGCAACATGCGGCCAAGAGAGGTGCGGTGTACCGGTAAACGGGTACCCACGCTGACCTGGTTAATCTGCGAGCCGGCGGCGCTGACGCGGGCGATATAGATCACGTCATGCCCATCGCGGATCGCCAGATGGCTGCTGCATTGACTGCGATCGCGCAGTTGCTCGATCACCGGTTGGCCAGCCTGGGCCACATCCAGCGAGGCGATATACTCAAAGCCCAGACGCAGCACTTTGATCCCCAACGCAAAGGTGTTGGTGCGCGGGTTGCGCTCCAAAAAGCCCAAGTGTTCCAGCGTTTGCACCACGCGGTAGGCCGTTGCCTTTGGCATATCGACCAGGCGATGTAATTCTGCAAAGGTCATTTCCTTATGCTGCTCGCCGAAGGCCAGCAGCAGTTGTAACCCGCGATCCAGCCCCGGGATCAGATATTTACACGCTTGATCGTCTGCCATGTGCTGCTCCTAAATGTTTGCCTGTCCGTCAGGCGGTCAGTTAAACACGAAACCACCGTTGACCGGTATCAGTTGGCCGGTGACAAAATCCGCCAGCGGTGACAGCAGATAGAGCACGCTACCGGTCACATCGTCCGGATGCTGTGCACCTGCCAGTGCCCGGCCTTGCTCGTAAAGCTGATGCCGTTCGGCAGGGACGTATTCGGTCGCTTCAACGCGCGTCAGGCCCGGTGCAATGGCGTTGACGCAGATCCCCTGTGGCCCCAGCTCACGTGCCATAGAGCGGGTCATCGAGATGATCGCCCCTTTGCTCGCAACATAGGCCATTAGCCTTGGCGCGCCCCACAAGGCGGTATCAGAGGCAACATTGACGATTTTGGCGTGCGGCGTTTGTGCCAACAATGGCACCGCCGCCTGGCTCACCAACCAGGTCCCACGCACGTTGACCTGCATGACCTTGTCCCACAGCTCAATGTCGTATTCCATCATGGTTTTGCCACCGATACCGGTTGCCATCGCGGCGTTATTCACCAGCCCGTCGATCGCGCCGCCCTGGGCTATCGCACTGAACGCCGCAGTGATGGATTGCGGTGATGCCAGATCGATGACCTGAGCTTCAACCTGTGCCCCCTGCTCACGCAGGCTGGCGGCGCTGTCCTGCAATTCCTCCGCCAGAATATCGCACATCACCACGCTGGCCCCGGCCTGAGCCACCGCAGCGGCAAAGCTGCGCCCCAGCCCACGGGCCGCACCGGTGACTACGATACGTTTTCCTGCCAGTAAGCCGTTCACTGTGCCGCCTCCAGCTCGCTGAGCGTTGCCAGCTGCTTTTGTGCCTCTTTCTGCATCATACGGCGCAGGCGTGAGAGGCCCACGTCATGCTGATAAAGGTATTCACGACCGCGCGCGTTTGGTGCCATGTTTTCCAGCACGATGCGATCCTGCTCCAGTACGTCCCAGTGCAGTTCTTCCAGACGATTGCGGTACATAAAGCGCCAGGCGTCACGCTGCCAGTCTTTCACTTTGCGGATACGCCAGAAGAAGACCCGGCAGTGATCTTTATCTTCCGGTACCACCATGCCGATGATCCAGAAGTGACCGCCCGGCCCAAAACGCTTTTTGTAAGGGATCGACAGGCGCATCCAATAGGCACCGCTGCTGCCAAATTCGACCCAGTCGAAGTTCACGCCAATCTGGCCGTTCTTTTTAAAGATGAAACCGCTGTCGGTAGGTTCCAGCGCCATATCGGCCTTGCGATCCCCTTCCGCCATCGAATGCGATGAGGAGTGCAGGTAGGTGCCATGCATCGGATCCATCACGTTTTCCAATGCGTATTGATAGTTGCAGTCCCAGCTGGCGGTACACAGGAAGTTGCTGTAGTTGGCCTCATCCGCCAGCTCCTGCGGGAAGCTCAGTTCGGCAGGCTGTTCGTCGGCAGTGACGCCGAAATACAGGAACACCGCACCGTAAGCCTCTTTTGCCGGGTAGGATTTCAGGCATTTCTGCCCCACCAACGGGCAGCGGTCCACCGCTGGCACATCTTTAACCTCGCCATCGCCACCGACTTCAACGCCGTGATACCAGCAGGCAATGCGATCGCCAAGGTTCCAGCCCATCGACAGGCGAGCGCCACGATGCGGACAACGATCTTCCAGTGCGTGGATCGCCCCTTGTTTATCGCGCCACACCACGATCTGTTGTTCAAGACGGGTGATGCCCACCGGGTTATTACCCACTTCCCAACTGGCCAATACCGGGTACCACATACCGCGCAGGCCCTGATCCAGATAGTCTTGTACCGTCTGCGCGGAGGATGTTGTGTTTGCTGTCATTGTCCTTCTCCCTGTGCGGCTCAGAAACCGTTGACGTGTAGGAATTCGCGGAACGTAGCTTCATTCCATGGCTGACCACTGCGATCGAACAGGCGTCGCTGATTGAGCGCGCTGACGATCTGTTCCAACTCCTCCGCCCCTTGTTCGAAGATCTCTTCCAGTGCGGCCACCAGCGCGGTTTCAAACCCGTCCGGCACGCGTGCCCGGTTTTGCCAGATCACATTCTGAAACTGGCCGGGTTGATGGATTTGGCCGTTGCCGCCCTCACGCGCCGGGATCACCTGTTGGGTATCCGGCAGCCAAGGGTTGAAATCGGTAATGTGCTGCATGCTTATTCCTCCGCGATAAAGGTGATTTGGATTTGATTGTCGATCACCCGGGTAGGGTAGGTTTGCAGATCACGGCCACCGGGTTCGCGCAGGCATTGGCCGCTACGCACATCGAACACCGCTTCGTGCAGTGGACACTCCACTTTTCCGTCATCGACAAACCCTTGGCTGAGCAAGGCATAGGCATGCGGGCAAACGTCTTCCAGCGCGTAATATTGACCGTCGATCAAATAGACGCCGACCTCTTTTCCCTCAACGTTGGCGGAGAAAGGAAAATCTTCTTTAACTTGAGACACTTCGCACACGTTCTTCCAGCTCATTGCTTCTGTCCTCTATCTGATTGTTTCATATATGAAACTCAGTTTCTTATTTAATACAGTCACTATAGGTATGGCGAATCTTTCGTCAAGACAGCAAAGGGAAGAATGTTAATGATTGGTTATTTTAAAGTTACAACTGCGGAGTGGATCACGAAAAAATGCATCGGGGGATGAAAACAAAGCAAAACGGCCCCAGTCATGATGACTGAGGCCGTTTAATCAGCAGTAATTTGTAGGTGCGCCACAGGCTGCGCCCGTTTCAGCGCCCTTTCTTTTTGCGCCCTGGCTGAGCAAAACGCTTACGCGCCGGTGCTTGACTGCCCGCTTTATCCGCGGCTTTCTGCCCGCTGCTCGCCGGTTTTTTCACCGCAGGCTTGGGCTTGGCCGCTTTCTTGGTCGGTTTAGCCTCTGAGGACGAGTCCTCAATCAACTTAAACAGCTCAACCAGTTCGTCGTCCGTCAAATCGCGCCATTCCCCTAACGGCAGCCCAGACAGGCCCACGTTCATGATGCGGGTGCGCTCCAGCTTGGTCACTTCATAACCGAAATGCTCACACATACGGCGGATCTGGCGGTTAAGCCCCTGTACCAGCACGATACGGAACACAAAGGGAGCTTCTTTCTTCACCTTGCATTTCTTGGTCACCGTGCCCAGCATCGGTACTCCGGCACCCAAACCACGAATAAAATCGTCGGTCACCGGTTTGTTAACCGTGACCAGATATTCCTTCTCGTGGTCGTTACCGGCACGCAGGATCTTGTTCACCAGATCGCCGTGGTTGGTGAGGAAGATCAGCCCCTGTGAGTCTTTATCCAAGCGTCCGATCGGGAAGACACGGGTGCTGTGGTTGACGAAATCGACAATATTGTCTTTCTCACCGTCTTCGGTGGTGCTGACGATACCCACCGGCTTGTTCAGCGCAATAAAAATCAGGTTGTCTTCGTTACGGGGTTCAATAAGCTGCCCGTTAACCTTGACCACGTCGCCAGCGAATACCCGATCGCCGAGCGCTACGCGCTTGCCGTTGATAAAAACATTGCCCTGTTCGATGTAACGATCGGCATCGCGACGCGAGCAGATACCGCTCTCGCTAATATATTTGTTGAGGCGTATAGATGGTTTAGTCAGCACGGTTCCTCCGTAAACGCGAAATACAGGCAAACTGATATTATGGACTGGTAGATAGAGGTTTTTGCAACCATCATCCCCCTCTCTCGCTATACCCTATGGATTTCATGCTACAGCTAGGCGACAAGCTTACTCATCCCCAGGAGCTTACTTTTGGGTAAGTGACTGGGGTGAGTAAGTGCAGGTAACAACGCTGTAGCTTGAAAGACGACGGGTATAGTTATGCCTGCTTTTTGGACGCTTGCAGATACAACATTTCCAGACCCAAGGTCGCCGCAGCCAGTGCGGTGATCTCAGACTGGTCGTAAGCCGGAGCCACTTCTACCACATCCATGCCGACAATGTTCAGAGACTGCATACCACGCACCAGTTTCAGAGCGCGATCGGATGTCAGGCCGCCGATCACCGGGGTGCCGGTGCCTGGTGCAAAAGCCGGATCAAGGCAGTCGATATCGAAGGTCAGATAAACCGGCATATCGCCAACGATCTGTTTGATCTGCGCCAGCAGATCGTCTACGCCACGATCGTTAACCTGCGCAGCATCCAGTACGGTAAAACCGTTATCACGATCGAACTCGGTACGGATACCAATCTGTACGGAGTGATTTGGATCGATCAGGCCTTCGTTCGGCGCATGGAAGAACATCGTGCCGTGGTCAAACTTGCTGCCGTTAGCATAGGTATCGGTATGGGCATCGAAATGCACCAGCGCCATTTTGCCAAAATGCTTGGCATGCGCGCGCAGCAACGGCAGCGTAACGAAGTGGTCACCGCCGAAAGAGAGCATGCGCTTGCCGGCTGCCAGCAGTTTTTCTGCGTGCGCCTGCAGCTTGTCGCTCATATCCTGGGCATCACCAAAGTTGAATACCACGTCTCCACAATCGACCACGTTCAGACGATCGCGCAGATCAAAGTTCCACGGCCAGCGCGCCCCTTCCCATGCCAGATTGGTAGAAACCTGGCGGATCGCCGCAGGGCCATGACGTCCACCGGCACGGCCGGAGGTAGCCATATCAAAAGGAACACCGGTGATCACCCACTCTGCATCGCTATCGTAAGGCATAAAATTCAGCGGAAAGCGCAGGAAACCAAAGGCGTTGGACACTAAGGAATTATCGGGCTGATGGCCTAAGGTACTCATATTTACCCTCATTTTTCAACGGTTCGCCCGTAGCTGGACGCTTGGGCGGTAGCAAAAAAAAATCCCTCCCGCGTCGTTAGCCCGACGAGAAAGGGATTTATTCGATGTCTGTTTCAATGGGTAGATTATCGCCGTATTTGGTTCACTCTTCAAGGTGCCCGTTGTCAGCACGTGCAGAAGAAGGGGCAACCAGCCTACCGGCGTCGAGTTCGACCACTCGATCGGCAGAGGCTATCGTCTCTGGCCGGTGAGCAATCAGCAGGATGGTTAAACCCAAGTTGCGCAATGTGCTGCTAATCACGATTTCGTTGGTGACATCAAGATGGCTGGTTGCCTCATCCAGGATCAGTAACCGTGGGCGTTTATATAATGCCCTGGCCAACAGCAGGCGCTGCTTTTGTCCCCCCGATAGCGAATTGCCCATTTCCCCAATCAACGTCTGGTAGCCCATCGGTAACGCGATGATATCCTCATGCAACTGTGCCAGTTGAGCACAGTGTTGCGCCCATTCCAGATCGCTGTGTTGAGAGAAAAAGGTGATGTTGTCGAGTATTGCCCCACGGAATAGCCGATCCTCTTGCATCACCGCGCCGATCATTTGGCGAACCTGCCCATAGCCCGCGTGATGATGATCGATGCCAAACACCTGCAACCGCCCGGCCGTTGGCGGGTAAAGCCCCAGCAGAATTTTCGCCAACGTGGTTTTCCCACAGCCAGAGCGCCCTACCAGCGCCACCACCTCCCCAGGCATGATTCGCAACGCCGCTCCAGCCAGGATATCGTTACCTCCCTGGCCGTAGCGGAAGGTGATATTTTCCAATTCCACCACCGGGCGATCTTCTCTCTGCTCGGGGAAGGCTACGGCAAGAGATCCTGCCGCCTGAGCACCGCCCTCCTTCTGGGTCAGCACAATATCTGCCAGCCGTTCGTTATAAACATCCAGCATTCGCCAGGCAAATGCCTTATCGATCAGGCCATTGATGCTGGCGGAAAAACGCCCTTGAAATGACATATACGCCACCAGCATGCCGATCGAGAACGAACCCGACAGCACCGCATTGGCACCAAACCACAGCACCGCCGCCCCCACTAGGCTACCAATGATCTGGTTAATGATGTCGTAGCCGATGGCCAGTTTATGCTCACGCAGTTGGCTATTGCGCCTGGCGATATTCAGGTTACGCCAAGCTGATTCCCGCTGGGTCAACGCTCCGTTAACCCGCAGGCTGAGCATGCCATGCAGCGTTTCCAGAAAGTGGCTGGATTCTAGCGTACTCG
>NZ_JBKJYW010000126.1:0-5300 GCF_046715635.1 Serratia sp. (in: enterobacteria) | reverse complement strand
CGCATTGCAAGAAAAAAATGTTGAGATTGTGGCTGGAAAGGGTTACATATAACGCAAAAATGCGAGCTGAGTCGCAAAACACCGTGAGAGAACCTTCTACGGTGGAGAAAAACTGAGTGATATCAGCAAGCGCAGGATGCGGTTAATTGTTTGTTGCAGATTTTACTTTATAATAACATTTGTGAGCGGCAAAGTCGGGTGATCCCGGCTATAACTAAGTCATCCTGTGATGTAAAAAGTGTTTCATCTTTTCATACTAGGGATTTCATGTGGATAGTTTCCAGCTTTCGGTAGTGCATCGCTTGCCGCAAAGTTATCGTTGGCTATCAGGTTTTACCGGCAGCAAGGTTGAACCGATTCCGCTTAGCGGCATAGACGAAGATAACGATCTGATCGGCCTGAAGCTGCTCAGCCATGCCGGGCGCGAAGCCTGGCGGGTTATGCAGCAGCTCAACCTGTCTCTGCAAGAGATCCAGGTCAACTGCTCCATCGTTGAATGGGAAGGCGAGCCTTGCCTGTTCGTTCATCAATGTGATGAAAGTGCTGCCATGTGCCGCTTGAAAAACGTCGGTGCGGCGATTGCCGAGCAGCTCAGCGCGCAGTACCCCTTCTGAATGACGCCGCTAATCAACCAACTGCAATAACTGCTGCGTATAGGCAGCAGCAGGGGCGTTGAAAATCGTCTGGCAGTCACCTTGCTCCACGACTTCTCCCTGACGCAGTACAATCACCTGATGGCATAACGATCGCACCACCTGCAAGTCGTGGCTGATAAACAGATAGGCCAGCCGATGACGCAGCTGAAGCGACTTCAGCAGCGTCAGGATCTGCGCCTGCACCGATTTATCCAACGATGACGTCGGTTCATCCAGGATCAACAGCTGCGGTTGCAGGATCAGCGCGCGGGCAATGGCGATACGCTGACGCTGCCCACCGGAAAACTCCGTGGGATAACGATAGCGCAGGGCCGGATCCAACCCGACTTCTTCCAACGCCTCAATCACCCGCTGTTCGCGTTGCTCTGCGGTCAGTTGCTGGTGGATCTCCAGCCCTTCAGCGATGATTTGCAGCACGTTCAGGCGGGGGTTCAGCGCGGAATAGGGGTCCTGGAACACGATCTGCATCCGGCTACGGTAAGGCAACATCTGTTGATTATTGAACTGATGCAGCGGTTGGCCATCAAACCAGATCGCACCTTTGGAGCTCAACAAGCGCAGCAGCGCCAGGCCAGTCGTGCTCTTGCCGGACCCCGATTCGCCCACCAGGCCCACGCTTTCCCCTGGCTGTATCTCGAAGCTCAGATCTTTCAGCGCGTAGTTCTGATCGACAATGCGCCGTAACAGGCCACGTTTGATCGGGAAACTGACTTGCAGGTTTTCCACTTTTAGCAGCGGCATGGGCTTATCGCTGGCCGGTAGTGGCAGAGGCTTGCCTACGTCTTCCGCAGCCAATAACTGGCGGGTATAGGCGTGCTGTGGGGCGCTAAACAGGCCTTCTCGGCTATTTTGCTCTACGCACAACCCTTGGCGCATCACCGCCACGTTATCCGCCAGCCGGCGAACGATGTTCAGGTTGTGGGTGATGAACAGCAATCCCATCCCCAGTTCCTGCTTTAACTCTTTCAGCAGCACCAGGATCTGCGCTTGAATGGTCACATCTAGCGCGGTGGTCGGTTCATCGGCAATCAACAGCTTGGGCTTGGTCAATACCGCCATGGCGATCATCACGCGCTGACGTTCTCCGCCGGAGAGTTGATGTGGATAATCCTTCAAACGACCTTTGGCGTTACGTATGCCCACCCGATCCAGGCACTGAATGATTTCGGCACGGGCGCTATCACGGCGCATGCCCCGGTGGAGCATCAGCACTTCGGCCAGCTGTTTTTCGATGGTGTGCAGCGGGTTGAGCGACACCATCGGCTCCTGGAAAATCATCGAGATCTGGTTGCCACGCACTTTGCGCAGTTCGGCTTCCGGCGCGTGTAACAGCGAGTGGCCGTTAAACAGAATATCCCCGCCGGGATACACCACCGGAGGGGAAGGCAACAGCCGCAGCACGGAGAGGGCGGTGACGCTTTTGCCTGAGCCTGATTCACCCACCAACGCCAACGTTTCCCCTTGTTCCACCTGTAACGAGACGCCGTTGACCACCTGGTTCAAGTTGCCTCCCTGGCGGAAGGCGATGCTGAGATCCTGAATAGCGAGCAGAGGTGTGGTCATATTAATGCGCCTTGCTTGGGTCGAAGGCGTCGCGCACCGCTTCGCCGATAAAGATTAACAGTGAGAGCAGCACCGCCAGTACCAGGAAGGCGGTAATGCCCAGCCACGGTGCTTGCAGGTTGTTTTTGCCCTGTAAAAGTAGCTCACCCAACGAAGGCGAACCGATCGGCAAGCCGAAGCCAAGGAAATCGAGAGAGGTGAGGGTGGTGATCGACCCACACAGAATAAACGGCAGGAAGGTCAGCGTAGCCACCATGGCGTTAGGCAGCATATGGCGATACATAATGACGCGATCCGGCACGCCCATCGCTCTGGCGGCACGAATGTAGTCGTAATTACGGGTACGCAGGAATTCGGCACGCACTACGCCCACCAGACTCATCCAGCCAAACAGGATGGTGATGCCCAACAGCCACCAGAAATTGGGCTGGATGATGCTGGACAGCAGAATGATCAGGAACAGTGTCGGCATTCCCGACCATACCTCGATCAGCCGCTGCCCCCAAAGATCGAATCGGCCGCCGTAATAGCCCTGCGTCGCTCCCGCACAGATACCAATCACGCTGGAACACAGCGTTAGTGCCAACCCAAACAGCATCGAGATACGGAAACCGTACAGCACCCGGGCCAGCACATCGCTGCCGTTACTGTCGGTGCCAAGCAGGTTCTGGCGTGACGGTGGCGATGGGAAGGGCACTTCGGTGGCAAAGTTAATGGTGTTGTAGCTAAAGCGGATCGGGGCCCAGATGGCCCAGCCGTGTTGCTCAATCTGCTTGATAACAAAGGGATCCTGAAAATCGGTAGTGGTATTCAGTTCCCCGCCGAAGGTCGTTTCGCTGTAATTGACCATAAAGGGCACATACAGCCGGCCTTCATAGCGCACCAGCAACGGCCGGTCGTTAGCGATCAGGTTGGCGGCCAGGCTGAGCGCAAAGGCCACCAGAAAAATCCACAGCGACCAGTAACCACGGCGGTTGCTGCGAAAACGTGCCCAGCGGGCCTGATTGATGGGGCTTAAGCGGCTCATTGACGGGCCTCGAAATCAATGCGCGGATCGACCAGGGTATAGGTGATATCGCTGATGATATTCAGCAGCAGGCCGATCAGGGTAAATATGTAGAGCGTTCCGAACATCACTGGGTAATCGCGTTGCAGGGTCGCGTCGTAGCCCAGCAGCCCAAGGCCGTTGAGCGAGAACATCACTTCGATCAGCAACGAACCGGTGAAAAACATGCTGATAAAGGTGGCCGGGAAACCGGCGATCACCAGCAGCATGGCGTTACGAAACACGTGGCGGTAAAGGATCTTCTTCTCGTCCAGCCCTTTGGCGCGGGCGGTGACCACGTACTGTTTGCGGATCTCATCAAGAAACGAGTTTTTGGTCAGCATGGTCAGAGTGGCAAAGCCACCGATCACCGTAGCCAGCACCGGCAGGGTTATGTGCCACAGATAATCGGTGATTTTACCGTACCACGGCAGCGTGTCGAAGTTGCTGGAAACCAGCCCGCGCAGCGGGAACCAGTCTAGGTTGCTGCCACCGGCGAACAGCACGATCATCAGAATGGCGAACAGGAACGCTGGAATGGCGTAGCCGATGATAATCAGCGTGCTGCTCCAGGTGTCAAAGGCGCTGCCGTTGTGGATGGCCTTGCGGATCCCCAGTGGGATCGACACCAGATAGATGATCAGCGTACTCCATAGGCCCAGGGACGCGGAGACTGGCAGGCTCTGGCCGATCAACTGCATCACCGAGGCACCGCGGAACAGGCTGTCGCCGAAGTCGAGACGCATATAGTTCCACAGCATGGTGAAATAGCGTTCGTGCAGCGGCTTGTCGAAGCCGTAACGCTTGGTGATTTCGGCGATCACCTCGGGATCCAGACCGCGAGAACCACGATATTGGCCTTCAGCCACGTTGCCCGCGCCAGCCTTCATATGCCCAAGGCCTTCACCCGCGCCACCGCCGCCAAAACCGCTGGTTTGCCCCATCTCAATGGAGGCGATGGCCTGATCGACCGGCCCGCCGGGGGCGATTTGCACAATGAAAAAGTTAATGGTGATGATCGCCCACAGCGTAGGGATCACCAGCAGTAATCTGCGTATCAGATAAGCGGCCACCGGAGGCTCCTTATTGCCGTTGCGCCGGCAAGCGTGCCGCCTTGTTGACGTCGAACCACCAGTTGTCGAACCCGATCGAATAGGCCGGGCGTACCGCTGGCGAAGAGAATTTGTCCCAATAGGCGTAACGGTCGTGATTGGAGTACCACATCGGCAGCATATACCTGTTCCAGGTCAATACCCGATCTAGCGCGTGGCCAAGGGACAGTAACGCTTTTTCATCCCCTTGATGCTTCATGATCTGTTCTATCAGGGCATCGACAGCCGGATCGCTGACGCCAGGGCTGTTGTAGCTGGAATTCAGATATTCTGTGGCCCAGTAGATCTGCAGGTTGGAGTTGGGGAACGGCATAGCGGGGTAGACCCTCGGCATCATATCAAAATCACGCTCGCGCATGCGGCGGGTGAATTGGCTGATGTCAATCTCACGGATCTGCATATCGATACCCAACCGCTTCAGATTGTGCTGGAAAGGCAGTACATATTGGAAATTGCTGCCACTCGGTAACATCAGTTCAAAGGTAAAGGGTTTACCGGTTTGACGGTTAACCAACTGCTGGTTTTTCACTTCCCAGCCGGCCTGTTTAAGCAACTCGGTGGCTTTCAGCAGGTTCACCCGATCATTTCCGCTGCCGTCGGATGTTGGAGGCTGATAGATCGAGGTAAACACTTCTGCTGGCACTTTGCCTTTCAGCGGGGCCAGCCAGGCCAGTTCCGCAGCGTCTGGGTAGCCGGTGGCCGCGTAGTCGGTATTCTGGAAATAGCTGTTGGCGCGTTGATAGGCATCGTAATACAGTGCCTTGTTCATCCAGTCAAAGTCGAAGGCCAAGGTAATGGCTTCCCGCACCCGGC
Source organism: Serratia sp. (in: enterobacteria) (assembly GCF_046715635.1). GTDB lineage: Bacteria > Pseudomonadota > Gammaproteobacteria > Enterobacterales > Enterobacteriaceae > Chania. The sequence goes on along the minus strand of NZ_JBKJYW010000126.1, from coordinate 111 downwards.
GATCGGCGAAAATCGGGCGCTGGATATTGAACGCTAACCAGCGGGCATTCTGTGCCGCCTGATTGGTTTCATCCTGTTTGATGATGAAGTTGCGTGCGAAGTTGCCGCCCT
>NZ_JBKJYW010000125.1:0-12390 GCF_046715635.1 Serratia sp. (in: enterobacteria) | reverse complement strand
CGATTATGCGATCGGTACCGCGTTGGGTAATGACATCCTGGATTTGCTCAACAGCAAAAAGACGCAGGGTGTAGACGTGAACCGCCAACTGGCGCTGGCAGGCGTGACCGATGTGATCAATGGCCAGACCAAGTTGGCCAAAGAACAGATTGCCAAAGCCTTGTATGAAAGTGAGTTGGAGCTGAACGATCAGCATAAAAAGATCAAACAGCAGAACGAAAAGCAAGGCAGCAGCTATATCGATAAGTTCAAGAAGCAGCCACGCGTTGTTCAGTCTAAGCAAGGCTTCTATTACCGCATCGATTATGTTGGCGATAGCGTGATTGGTGAGGGTGATACCGTCGCCGTGGTAGTTAAAGAGAGCTTGACCAACGGTAAAGTGATCAAGGATATGGATCTGGCTGGCACTTCAATTTCGCAGCCGCTGAGCGCTTACCCACCGCTGTTCCGCGAAGCGCTAGGCAAGTTGAAGAACCACGGTAACATGACGCTGGTGGTGCCGCCTGAACTGGCCTATGGCGAGAAAGGCATGGCACCGGATATTCCACCGGGCGCGACCATGGTCTACAACGTACGCATAAAGGATGTGATACCGGCCTCCGAGCAAAAAGCTCCGTAACCCTATAACAAACCCGCCAGACGATTGGCGGGTTTTTTTTAGCTGAACCACGCTGGGGACTGGCAATGCCCCAGTGTGGTGCAGAACCCGGTTTTACCTCTTCACCCAATCCCGCCTTATCGTTACCTTTCATTATTTTTTAATCACTTAGACTGATCACACACCGTTTGTTCTGCCTGGCCCGTTTTTTGCTGTAGCTGATGTAGTTGATATTGAATGCAGTTAACCGCAGCTAGGAGCCACGATGAATTTCAGACGCTTGAAGTATTTCGTAAAGATCGTCGATATCGGCAGCCTGACTCAGGCGGCGGAGGTGTTGCATATTGCGCAGCCCGCACTGAGCCAGCAAGTTGCTACCCTGGAAGGGGAACTGAAGCAGCAATTGCTGATCCGCACCAAACGCGGAGTGATGCCCACGGAGGCCGGTAATATTCTTTATGCCCATGCGCAAACCATTCTTCAGCAGTGCGAGCAGGCCCAACAAGCAGTGATCGGCTGTGGGGATACAGTGGTTGGGCAGGTTGCGGTCGGCCTGGTGCAAGGCAGTGCGGCCTCGCAGTTGGCGCTGCCGCTGTTGCAAGCGGTACGCGATCGGCATCCTGGGATTTTGCTGAGTCTGAATGAAAATATCGGTAATGCGTTGAGCCATCAGGTAGCAACGCAGGCTCTGGATATGGCGGTCATGTACGGGCAAAACATGTCATCGAGCCTGAGCGTCACGGCGTTGGCGAAAGAAGATTTGTATCTGGTAGCGGCAAGAAGCATCCCTCATTCGGGCAACAGCATCGATTTATCAGCGGTGAGCCGGTTTAATCTGTTTTTGCCACGTGAGGGGGATGTGGTGCGTGGCCTGGTCAATGAGGCTCTGGCGCTGCGCCAACTTACAGCGAATGTGATTGGTGAGATCGAATCCCACAGTATGCTTTGCGCCGCTATCGCTGGCGGAATGGGGGCGACGATCCTGCCAGAATCCATTGCCCGGGCAACGATCGGCCCGGCCAAAGCCTGGATGATCCGCCTCAATGCTCCGGTGCTTTCGGTGCCGCTGGCGCTGGTGGTTTCCGGCCAAAAACCGCTTACTGCAGCAGCAGGAGCGGTGAGAGAGATCCTGCTGGAAATTACCGCTAGCCATCATCAGCCGACGCGAGTGCTGGCTTTGGCGCTGTAGGGGCGCCACAATGCTGCGCCCGTTTAACAGCATGTGGTGTCCAGCCGTTCGGATCAGCGGAACGGCGGTTCGTTGAAGGTGCGCAGTTTGCGCGAATGCAGGTGTTCACCCTCAGCCCGCAGCAGATCGATGGCACAGATCCCGATCTGCAAGTGCTCTGAAATCGCTCCTTCGTAGAATCGGTTTGCCTGGCCTGGCAGTTTGATCTCGCCATGCAGCGGTTTATCAGACACGCACAGCAGCGTGCCATAAGGCACCCGGAAGCGATAACCCTGTGCCGCGATGGTGGCACTTTCCATATCGACGGCGACGGCGCGGCTGAGGTTAAAGCGCAGTGCGGAAGCCGAATAGCGCAGCTCCCAGTTGCGATCGTCGGTGGTGACCACCGTCCCGGTACGTAACCGCTGTTTTACCGCTTCCCCAGGCATACCGCTTACCGTTTTGGTGGCGTCATACAGCGCGCGCTGAACTTCCGCGATGCTTGGGATTGGGATATCCGGTGGCAGCACTGAATCTAATACATGATCGTCACGCAGGTAGGCGTGGGCCAACACGTAATCGCCAATCGACTGGCTTTCCCGCAGGCCGCCGCAGTGGCCAATCATCAGCCAGGCATGGGGCCGCAGCACTGCCAGGTGATCGCAGATGGTTTTGGCGTTGGAAGGACCGACACCGATATTGACCAGGGTGATCCCCTGGCCATCGTTGGCGATCAGGTGATAGGCGGGCATCTGGTGGTTCTTCCAGGCCAGATCGGACACCGTCTGCTCTGGATTGGGCGTTTCTGCCGTAACTAATTGCCCACCGGCACAAGACAGCGCGATATAGGGGCTGGCCGGATCGGCGATCTGGCTACACGCCCAGCGGACAAACTCATCGACATAGCGTGTGTAGTTGGTAAACAACACAAAGTGCTGAAAATGTTCCACCTGCGTGCCGGTGTAGTGCCGCAGGCGGGCCAGTGAGAAATCGGTCCGCAGGGCGTCAAAATGGGAGAGTGGAAAATGGTTGGCAAAAGGAGACAGGCCATCTGCATTTTCATCGCCAATCTGCGCCAGTTCGGTGGTGGGGAAATGCTTGGTAAGCCCGGCACTCATGGTTCTGTCCAAGGCCAGATCGGAGCCGTCGATCACATAGGGGAAGGGGATCTCCTGTTGAGAGGGAACCACTTCGATCATGGCGGCATATTCACTGGTCAGCATAGTTAGCTGTTCGGCAAGATAAGGGCGGAACAGCTGCGGCCGGGTGATGGTGGTGGTGTAGCTGCCGGGCCGGGTAAAGCGGCCATAGGCGCGGGTTCTTGGATGATCGGGGTGCTCACCATCCCAGCGTACGCGCAGCTCCGGGTAGGAAAACAGCCCCGAGGCACGGGCCTGCGATTCTGGCAGGGTGCCATCCGCGATAAATTGTTTGATGGCAGCGCGCAAGGCGTTGACCGATGCGTCATACAGTACTTCGAGTTGGTCGAGGGCTTGCAGGGCAGTCAGCGACGTTTTTTCTGGGGTATGCATTGTTTTTCCTCGGTTCTTGCGATACCCCAGCATAGCGTAAAGCGTTGGCCGAATGAATCTATCTGCGGCTGGACTAGCGCGGAGTAGCTATAAGGATCAGGGATCATTATTGCTGACAGAACCTCAATCGCCACGTGAAGAAGGAGCGCAGCACGCTGCGCCCGCTCATTAGATGACTCCCCCGGCAACTAAAAGCTAAAGCGTAACCAGGCAAACAGCACGTTGCCGTTGTTGTAGGTACCAGGGATATAGGTGAACTGAACGGTTGCCTGCTTATAGCCAGCGGAGAACAATGGCAGCACGATCGGCAATGGAATGTAGTTGCCGAAATCTTCGCGTGCGGTGATCCCCGCCGTCACCCCAAACCCAAGGCGGAAATCTTGATTCTGATCCAGATACCAGCCCTTTTCCCAGCCATAGCCGACAATCGGCTGCCACTCATTGTGGGAGTCTTTAAACATCATCGCGTACAGGGCACTCCAGTCGCCTTCTTCGTTATAGCGGGATATCCCAAAGCCACCGCCCCACGGCATCTCATTGTAATGATCCGTTTCGTCGTACATAAAACGGGCGTGCCAACTGATAAACGGCAGATAAAGATCGTGGTATTGCGGGTCCTCCCAGGTTTGTGCGACACCGCTGGTTAAAGAGTTCCACCAACCTGAGACCCGCCCGGTGCTGGGTTCCGGTTCTGCTGCACGAGTTGGCGTGGTTAGCAACAACAGCCCCGTCCAGACCACTGCAAGAAACATCCGCATAGCGTGCTCCTTTGATGAGTAATGACCCATATTATTCTGTTTACGACGCAATTTTTCTCTTTATAGGTCTCGCACCAGCGCTGCTGCCCTGACACCGTTGGTGAGCTGACAAGTTAAAGTCTAGCCGATGGTTGGCGCTTTTCTGGTAATCGCAAAAATTCATTGGTTGGTGTGTTGAGGCATGGAGAGGAGGGATGGGCTCAAAACGTAAGGGCGCAGCATGCCGCGCCCCATTAGAAAAATTACAAACCGCGTTGGTCCATCAAAACAGCCAGGTCAACCAGCCGGTTAGAGAAAGCCCATTCGTTGTCATACCAGGCGAGGATCTTCACCAGATTACCGCCAATGACCAGCGTAGACAGCCCGTCGATAATCGATGACCTTGGGTCGCCCTGATAGTCGCTCGATACCAAAGGCTCATCGCTGTAGCCCAAGATATCTTGCAACGGCCCTGAGGTTGCCGCCTTGCGAAATGCCGCGTTCACTTCTTCTACCGTCACATCACGTTTGAGCGTGACGGTCAGATCAACAATAGACACCACGGGCACTGGCACGCGCAGTGAATAGCCGGTCAGGCGTCCGTCCAATTCCGGGATCACTTTACCGAGCGCTTTAGCCGCACCGCTAGAATAAGGCACGATAGAAAGCGCAGCGGCACGGGCTCCGCGCAGATCTTTTTCCGGTTGATCGTGCAGGGCCTGGCTGTTGGTATAGGCATGGGTGGTGTTCATCAAACCATGTTCAATGCCGAAGCTTTGGTGCAGGACCTGGGCTGCCGGTGCCAAACCGTTAGTCGTACAGCTGCCGTTGCTGACCACTTTATGCAAGGCAGGATCGTATTTCTCATGGTTGACGCCCATCACGACCGTGATGTCATCGTCTTTACCGGGCGCAGATAAAATCACCCGTTTTGCGCCGCCCTTGGTGATGTGTACTTCGGCTTTGGCTTTGTCGGTGAAGAATCCGGTGGCTTCAATAACTAAATCAACCCCCACGCTGCTCCACGCGATTGCGCCTGGGTCGCGTTCGGAGAAGACATGGATGGTTTTACCCTCCACCAGTAACTGTCCTTCGGAGGCTTCAACACTGGCGGCCAATGTGCCCTGCAGCGAGTCGTATTTCAGAAGATGAGCCAGGGTTTTGCTGTCGGTCAGGTCATTGATTGCCACGACCTGAAAGTCATTGCGACCCAGTGCGGCGCGCAGTACGTTTCTGCCAATTCGACCAAATCCGTTAATGCCTACTTTGACCATGATGTGCTCCTAGGTGAGTTATCTGGTTCCAAAATAGTCCCTGAGTGATTTGGCGTAAATGACAAATAACAATCAATTTAGGACATAACGCGGGCGTGGAAACGCTCTCGATAATCTGACGGTGTGAGTTGTAGATTTCTTTCAAATACGCGACGCAGGTTGAGGCTGTTGCCAAAACCCGTGGCGACGGCGATTTGGTCGAGTTTATCCGAGCTTTGTTCCAGGTGTTGCCGCGCAACGTCGAGGCGGACTTCCTCCACATACTTGGCGGGGCTGATCCCGGTTTCACGGGTGAAAACGCGGGTAAAATTCCGTGGGCTCATGGCCACGTGCTCCGCCAGCCTTTCAACGGATAAGTCGCCGGAGAGATTTTGCAGTATCCACGTTTGCAGGTCACGGATTGGGCCAGGCGAACTGGCTTGGCTGAGCAGAAAACGGCTGAACTGTGATTGTCCGCCGGGGCGACGCAGGAACATCACCAGGTCTTGGGCAACATCGCGCGCCAACGTGAAGCTGTGATCGTCTTCCACTAAGGCCAGCGTGAGGTCGAAGCCAGAACTCACGCCAGCTGAGGTCCAGATCTTGCCGTCCTGAAGATAAATTGGGCCTTTCTCTACGTGGACATTGGGGAATTGAGCTTGCATCGCTTCAAGTAGCCGCCAGTGCGTGGTGGCACGGCGGCCATCAAGCAGGCCGGCCTGAGCCAATAACCACGCACCGCCGCAAATCGATACGATCCGCCGTGCATAGGGCGCCGCCTGACGCAGCCAATTGACGACAATATCGCTTTCCTCAATGCTCGTCCCTCTGCCTGTGATCATGATGGTGTCACGTGGCACGGTGGGATCAAGGTCCGCGAGACGGTGATCGGCCAACAGGTTTAGCCCCGACATCCCCTGGATCACGCGGTGCGCCTGGGGCGTGGCAATTGACACCTGATACGGTGGATGTGCGGGAGCCGTCGGCCTCAATCGGTTGGCTTGCATCAGGATATCGGCGATGCCCGTAGGCTCGAATAACATCCCCCCTTCGGGGACGATAATCAAAAAAGTGTGCATGTCCTTAAAATACAAATTAGACAAAATAAGTCAAGTGCGGGGTTGGGTTGGTGATGCTGACTGGGTTGATTGGGGGGTAATGAGAAAGCAAGAAGCCCGCTTAGGCGACTAAGCGAGCGCTTGATCGTCAGTGGATTTATTCAAGCACGTCGGTAAATGACCATGACTACTCCGGATAATGCGATTATTGAACCCGTAATCTCATAAATATTTAACAGCTGACCAAACCATAAGTAAGCAAAAATCATCGTTGTTGGCGGTTCTAAATAGATAAGACTGGCGGTTTTATTAAGCTCACCTCGGCGAAGCATGATTGCCAGAAGACCATACGCCCCCAGTGTGGAAAATAATGCCAACCAGAGAACAGCAAACCAGTTGTCAAATCCTGACCAGTCATCAAGATGGGTCTGAAACATGCAGATGACTGAGAAAGCAATCACATTAATTATGGATTGTATGAACATCAATGGAGGGAGTTTGATTTCTATCTTGACGTTCTTTTTCTGATAAATCGTTGAGGCCGTCAGGCTTAGCATCGAGATGAATGGCAACAGATAAATCCACGTGGATAACGGATCACCCTGATTAATAAGGGTTCTTCCTATAATAACAAAGCAAGTGCCGAACAGACCTATGCCCAACCCAAGCCATTGTCTTAACATGAGTTTTTCTTTTAATAACGTACCAGAAAGCAGGGCGGTGGCAACGGGTTGCAAGGCTGCAATAAGTGCAACAATGCCTGCTTGCAAACCTAATTTAATGGCGTAAAAAACGCACACCAAATAAATAAACTGTCCAAATAAAGCTGTGATGACAATAAATTTTATTTTATTAAAGTCCATTAATATAGACAATAAATTCTTCTTGAAGATAATTATCACAGGTAAAAGTAAGACAATAACAACTAAAAATCGTAGAAATAGAATTTGAAAAGGATTGTTATCACCGACGAGTATTGCCCCGATGAATCCTGAACTCCATGTCAGAACAAAGCCTGCCGATAAAAGCATGTTTATCAAACGCACTTTGGACGAAATCATCCCAAATCTTCCCATGTTATAGGAGCACAGTCGATAGCGGCATAATCTGTACTGGCCACTTTTTTAGTTGTTTGAAAAGCTCCCCAGTTGTTTAACGTAGCAGGGATCCCATCGTCACCAGCGACATGCCAAAACTGAGCGATTTTAGATAAATTAAGTAAGAAATTTCGATCTCTGACCATATCATGGATAAATTTAGAATACCTATCTGCTGCTCGAATTCTTTTTGAAATAATAAAACGACTATTCCTGGAGTAACCTTCTAATTTTAGACAGGCCTCACGCAACAGTATCTCCCCCGCATGGGTTAAAACTTTGAAAGGACCTTTGAAAGAGGTCATCTCCAAAATGCTATCCTCATAGTCACTTAAGGAGTAACCTGATCCCCTGAGGGAAATTAAATTATTACTATGTTGTTGTATTGCATCGCGACTTTTCCATTTGAAATCTTCCGAACTTATACCGTGGGGGGCTGGGGTAGCTCTCAAGGCGGTCAGGACCTGTTGCAGACCTGTCGCGTAGGTTGGCAAATTTGCAGATGGTTTCATGATTGACATCCTGTAGGTTGTTTGGCATGTCAATTAATGGTGACAGGTTTAATAGTCAATGGGAAATAAGAAGTAAACGGTTTAAAATAAGAGGAGCTTATGTTGCACCGGAATGCCAGGCAACTAACGTTAGAACACATGCGGGTTTTTGTCGCCGTGATAGAAACCAAAAGCTTTTCAAAAGCCGGAGAGGTGCTTGGGAAATCTCAGCCAGCTATAACGCAAATCATCAAAAAGCTGGAGGATATTCTGGCGTTACCACTTTTACTGCGTAAACAAGGCAGAGTTGAAACCCCTACGCTCGATGGGCGGATTTTTTACCTCAAAGCAAAAAAAGCGTTAGATTCAGCAAATGAGGCATACTTCGCCCTTCGAGGAACGCCATTTTCCGGGAAACTAAGAATCGGTATTTTGGATGACTTTCAAGCCAAGTACATACCCATGCTGATCCGTTCTTGTCGGTCAGTTTACCAGAATGTAGAACTGGAAATAACGTCAGAACTCTCATGGCGACTGAATGAGGGATTCTCAAGGGGGGAACTCGACGCTATTCTTAACAAATATGTTTATGCCGATAATTTTTCAGAGACTCCACTATCGGTCGAACCGCTCAGGTGGGTAGCCGCGCAGGACTTTATATTAACATCAACGCCAGTCCCATTAGTGGTGTTTCATGAGGGATGTCTTTATCGGCAATGTGCCATTGATACTCTTAACAAACACGAGATAGATTGGAAAATCGCCTATTCAAGCTACAGCTATAGCAATATTCAGGAAGCGGTATCTGCTGGCATGGGGATTTCACCTCTTCCTCCAAGAGCCATGCTATTAAACCACCAAGATATTGGTACAACGTCAAAACTTCCTTCACTGCCTGATATCTGTATGACGATTAAACTCTCGCCATCACTGCAAGCCGACAGAATGGCTAATCAGATTGTCCGTCTGATCGCTCAAACGTTTGTTAAAGAAAACTCTTTGTTAGATTATGGAGGAGATGACTCACTTTTTTCAGAATAAATGTGGTTTTTTTGCCGAGGCCGGTGCAAATGCATAACTTGTGCAAGCGGTGCTTGCACAATTGCCTTGCTACCCTTGCGCCAATATTTGCCTGTCCGGCTTACCGATATTGCCATCAGTCACGGCTAGTATGAGATCCCGGGTGGATTTACTTCGGATAACGCAACGCCTTCCCCTTGCTCACCCCAGCGCGCCAGCACCTGTTGATACTCGCCCTGCACGATCGCCGCGTTTAGTGCAGCCTGCAGAGCATAAACCAGTCCGTTGCCCTTTTTGGTGGTAGTGGCTACATAGGCTTTCTTCGGCCCCAGCCCTACCACACGGGTTTGGCCAGTCAGTGCCGCTTTGTAGGCGGCTACCGACTGCGGGCCGAACATGGCATCTGCCCGCCCAGATTGAATATAAAGATTGCCGGATGCGTCATCGGTCAAATAGATCGGTTGTGCGGGTTTCAGGCCCTCACGCTGATTCTGCTCATTCCAGCCCAGCAGAATTCTCTCCTGGTTGGTGCCAGAACCGACAATGACCCGCAGCCCCGCCACATCCGCGGGCTTACTGATAGATTGAATTTCGCTGGTCGATTTTACCGAGAACGCCAGTGAGTCAGCGCGATAAGTGGCAAAATCAAATTTGGTCTTGCGCTGTTCCGTGACGGCAATGTTGACCAACGCAACGTCATAGCGGCCAGAAGTGATCCCTAGTGGCCAGTCTTCCCAGGCGGTTGGCACCAGCTTCAGCTTTAGCCCCAGGCTGTCGGCGAGCAATCGTGCGATGTCAGGATCGCTGCCGATACGCGTTTTATTGTCGCTAGCCAACAGCGCCAATGGCGGTGAATTGAGCGCGGAAATGGCCACCGTTAGCGTCCCTGGCTCTACGAAGCGGTAATCTGCCGGGATTTTACCGATGGCCTGCGGATTTTTAGCCGTGTGCAGCGGCTGCTCATTGGCAGCCAGATCGATATTCCCTTGTGCCAAGGCGACGGAACTGAACCAGACCAGCGCCAGAAATGTATATTTCATTTTTTTCCTTAAAGGACTTTAGATAAAAATTGACGAGTGCGCGGGTGCTGTGGGTGTTTGAGCACCGCCTCGCTGTGGCCCTGTTCAACGATCTTGCCATCAACCATAAACACCACCTGATCGGCGACCTCCCGGGCAAAACCAATTTCGTGCGTTACCACCACCAGCGTGGTACCGGAGCGGGCAAGCTTCTTGATAACGTCAAGCACTTCCCCCACCAGTTCCGGATCCAGCGCAGAGGTGGGTTCGTCAAACAGCATGACGCGCGGGCGCAGTGCCAGTGCACGTGCAATCGCAATGCGTTGCTGTTGGCCACCAGAAAGATGACGCGGCCAGGAATCGGCTTTATCGCGCAGCCCCACCACATCCAGCAGTTCAAGCGCTTGCTTAATGGCGTCCTGGCGATTCAGGTGACCATGGGCGATAGGGGCTTCAATCAGGTTTTCCAGCACGGTGAGGTGCGGGAACAGATCGAAGTTCTGAAACACATACCCCACGTTGATGCGCTGACGCAGGATCTCTTTCTCCTTCAGTTCATAAAGCTTGTCGCCCGACAGACGGTAGCCAATGTAGTCGCCATCAATCTGAATAAAGCCTTCATCAACGCGCTCCAGATGGTTAATGGTGCGTAACAGCGTCGACTTTCCTGAGCCGGACGGCCCGAGGATCACCGTGACCGACCCGGGGGGAATTTCCAGAGAAACGTTATCCAGCGCCTTATGACGGCCAAAAACCTTGCTGACGCCAGTAATGGAGATGTGGCCTTGGGTGTTATGAGATAGGGACATGGATCACCTCCGGTGCAGATGGGGCTGGCTGATGCGATTGGCTCTGTTTACCCGCTTCCTGATTAACGGCGGAGCGGCGTTCGCTGCGTGCCAACCAGCGCTCGACGACGTGTTGCAGCAGCGATAACACGCTGGTGATCGCCAGATACCAGACGGTACCCACCATCAATAGGGGGATCACTTCCTGAGTGCGGTTGTAAATCATCTGGATGGTATAAAACAGCTCAGGCATGGCTAAGACGTAAACCATCGCGGTCCCTTTGGCGAGGCTGATAATTTCGTTGAAACCGGCAGGCAGAATGGTACGCAGCGCCTGAGGGAGAATAATACGCAGGGTACGCCGCCAGGCGGGTAAGCCTAGCGCAGCTGCGGCCTCATATTGACCGTGATCGACCCCCAGAAAACCACCGCGAATGATCTCTGCCGTATAGGCACTTTGTACCAGCGTTAATCCCACCACCGCGGTGGAAAACTGGCCGAGCACGTTGATGGTGGCAAAGCTGCCGAAAGCAATATCGGTAAAGGGAATGCCGATGGAAAGCCGCTCGTACAGGTAGGAAAAGTTGTACAGAATAATCAGCACCACGATCAGCGGTAGCGAACGGAACAGCCAGATGTAGCCCCATGCCAGGCTGTTTAACAGCCAGGAGGACGATAGCCTCGACAGCGCGAGCGCACCACCGATGATCAGGCTGAGTACGGTGCCGAGCAGCGTCAACAGCAAGGTCTGCGCTACTCCCGAGAGGATCACCGGATCAAAGAACCAGCGGGCAAAAACCGCCCATTCCCAGCGAGGATTGAAGGCGATCGACTGGACGACGATCGCCAATACAAACAGTGCCACGACGGCCCCAGCGGTGCGAAGCGGATAACGCGCCGGAACCACTTTAATGCTGGAAGATGAATTCATCGGTGGGTTCCTCAGGCAATATTGCTTTGACTGGCGAAGGTCAGCGTTTTGATAAAACGCAGGCGGCCGTCATAGGGCGGTACGCTGTACTCTTCATGGTCGCGGTGAATGTCGAACTGCGGTTCGTATCCTTGCCCCAGATAAAGCTGCACGGCTTCCGGCTGGCGAAATCCGGTGGTGAGATAGACGCGGCTATATCCCGCCAGCAATGCACGACGCTCCAGTTCCCTTACCACACGGCCCGCCAGGCCCTGTTGGCGCAGTGCCGGATGTGTCCAGATACGTTTCAGCTCTGCGGTATGCGGGTCAAAAGGTTTGTAAGCACCGGTCGCAATGATTTCGCCATCACGCTCCAGCACCAGAAATAACCCCTGCGGCGGCAGATACCATTGCGCCAGCTCCACTTCGGCATCGCGGGAGAAATAGTCCCCATAGCGGGCGGCGTATTCACCGAATAACCCGTTGATAATCGGTTGCAATTCTTTGGCTTCAGGCGAAACATCACGAAATACTTCACTCATGTGACCCCCTTAATCGCCTAATCCTGCCGGGTTGATCTCGGAGGCAGAAAGGCGCTCAATGCCTTCACCCCAGCGGTTAAGCACTTTTTCATAATCCCCATTGTTGATAACGCCATTCAGCGCGGTTTGTACCGGTGCCACCAGGCCACCGTCTTTTTTCAGCGTCACTGCGATATG
>NZ_JBKJYW010000124.1:0-6627 GCF_046715635.1 Serratia sp. (in: enterobacteria) | reverse complement strand
TTTAGCGCTTTATCCTGCACGAAACGCGCAATCCCGGTCATGGCAGACAACAGGCTGGCATCGGTAAAGGGCCGCGGCGGTTGAGTCTGGCGTTCAACCACTTCACCACGCTCGCACAACAACTCATCGTCTTTGGCGACTACGGGAAGTGGTGCGCCTTCGTTTTCCTCATCACGTTCTTTGCTGCCCAGCAGGGTACGCCAGCCAGCTTCGGCCAGGAAACGCGCCTTGGCGATAAACTTGCCGCCGGCGATATCCAACTCGATAACGCACTTGCGGAACATCGCATCCGGGCAGAACTGCATCAGATACTGCCGAGCCACCAAACCGTAAACGTTCAGTTCATCCTGACTCAGGCTGGCCTTGCTGGCACGCGCCGTGGGGATAATGGCGTGGTGCGCATCGACCTTTTTATCGTCCCAACAGCGGTTACGGCGCTCACTATCGATAATCGGCTGTGGATAGAGATCCGGCTGATGTACGCTGATGGCATTTAATACGGCATGACGCCCGGCAAAGTGTTCCTCCGGCAGATAACGGCAGTCAGAACGCGGGTAAGTGATCAGCTTGTGGGTTTCATACAGCCGTTGGCAAACGTCCAGCACCTGCTGGGCACTGAGGTTAAAGCGTTTCGACGCCTCAATCTGCAGCGTGGAAAGGGAAAACGGCAGCGGAGCGGTATCTGATTCCCGTTTATCATTATACGAGGTGACCAGCGCCGGTGCGCCTTCGATGCGTTTAACCACGTGTTCGGCCAACGGCCGGTGCAGTAAACGCCCCTCCTCATCCTGGTAAGGTTCGCAGGATTCACTCGGCTGCCATAGGGCGACAAAGCGCTCTTCCTTAGGCGTGACGATATGCGCTTTCACCTCAAAAAAGTCTTTCGAGACGAAGTTTTCAATCTCTTCATCGCGCCGCACCACCAGTCCCAACACCGGCGTCTGTACCCGCCCCACCGACAACACGCCGTCGTAGCCCGCGTTACGCCCTAGCAGCGTATAAGCCCGGGTCATGTTGATGCCGTAAAGCCAGTCGGCACGCGCACGCGCCAACGCGGAAACGCACAGCGGGATAAAGTCACGGTTATCACGCAGACGCTGTACCGCACGCTCCACCGCCTGCGGGTTGAGATCGTTAATCAGGCAACGCCGCACGTTCTGGCGCTTTTCCTGGGTCAGTGCCAGATAATCCAGCACCTCATCCACCAGCAGCTGCCCTTCCCGATCCGGGTCACCCGCGTGGATCACTTCGTCGGCCTCTGCCAGCAGCTTTTTGATCGCGTTCAGCTGCTTGCTGACCGAAGGTCGCGGTTGCAACAGCCACTTCTGCGGGATTATCGGTAAGTCGGCCAACGACCAGCGCGCGTAACGGCTGTCGTAAGCATCCGGCTGGGCCTGTTCTAACAGGTGCCCAACGCACCAGGTCACCACATCGTTGCTGCCACAGGCAATAAAGCCGTCACCCCGACGATGGGGCTTGGGTAAGACATCAGCAATGGCGCGGGCCAAACTCGGTTTTTCGGCTATAAACAGTCGCATTATTCACCGTTATGCTGGCTATACGTCATCAGGAACTCTCTGACTTGCGCGTAATTACCGCGAAAGATCACACGTTGGGTTTTCTTCTCTAATTGGTAGCGATACATCGGGTCGTAATAATGTTGCAACAGCGGCACCAGCCATTGCTGATGCGCTTCGCTTTGGCCACTGAGCCGTTGCACTTGCAGCGCCGACTCCAGGCGCAGCGTCAACTGCTGGAACAGTTCCAGCCCCAGGCGGCGGCGAATGGCAAACAGGCCATGATGCAGATATTCATCATATTGCCGCCAACCTTCTTGCTCGCCATAGGCCTGTTCAAAGGCCACACGCATCCGATCGATGTACTCATCTTGCAACCGTGCCACGCGCACATCGAACGGATCGTCAATCACTACCAGGGCAGCCTGCTGCATACCGTTGAACAAGCTTAAAGGCAGATTGGTAGAACCGATAATCCGGCTTTCATCTTCCAACACCCAATGGCGGCAACCAGCATGCTGTTTTTTCAGCATACGTATGGCCAGCTGATTTTCGAAATCGATCTGGGTAGGCTGTTTCACCAGCGTGCGGCCAAATGAGGAGCCGCGATGATGGGCGACGCCTTCCAGATCGATCCCGGCCGCCAACTCATTAATCAGCAGCGTTTTGCCGCAGCCGGTGTTACCACCAACGATCAGCATAGGCAACGCAGCGGCGGCCTCAAGCGTGCCGAGCAGATAATTGCGCAACGCCTTATAGCCACCCACCACGCGCGGATAATCAACGCCAGCCTCGCGCAGCCATTGCTGAACCAATTGCGAACGTAGACCACCGCGGAAACAGTAGATATAACCTTCTGGCTGCCGGGCACACTGTTCGATCCAGGCCTGCGTGCGCTGCTCCCGCAGTTTGCCATTGACCAAGCTGTGCCCAAGGGCGATCGCAGCTTGTTGACCATGCTGCTTGTAGCAGGTTCCCACCGCCTGACGTTCACTGTCGTTCATCAGCGGCAGGTTAACTGAACAGGGAAATGCCCCCTGCGAAAACTCAATCGGCGCGCGCACGTCGATCAACGGCACATCCTGCAGAAAAAGACGCTGGTAGTCCTGTGTATCCTGGCAAGTCACCGTTGACACTAGACAACCTCAATCAGCGGTTTGCCCGCCTGTGCGGCTTGCAATTCACCAATCGCGTTCAGCGTGATGCCATGACGGGCCGCTATCGCCTGCACTTCGGCTTCGGCTTCTGGCAATACCGCCAGCAGCAAACCGCCGGAGGTTTGCGGATCGCACAGCAATTGACGTTGCAGATCGTTCATGGCACCAACCAAGTGACCATAGCTTTCAAAGTTACGCCCGGTACCGCCCGGCACGCAGCCTTCGCTGATATAACGTTCGACATCCGGCAGTTTCGGCACACATTCGAACCATACGGTTGCCTGAAGATCGGAGCCTTGGCACATCTCGCTAAGGTGGCCAAGCAGGCCAAAGCCGGTGACATCAGTCATCGCCGTTACGCCAGCAACTTCGGCAAAATCCGCGCCTGGCTTATTCAACTGGCACATGACCTGCGTGGCTAAGCCTTGGTGCTCCGCCAGCAGTTTGCTTTTTTTCTCTGCAGTGGTCAGTACGCCAATGCCCAGCGGTTTGGTCAGAAATAGCTTGGTGCCCGCCTGTGCCGCACTGTTTTTCTTCACCAGTTCAGTTCTGACGATACCGGTTACCGCCAAACCAAAAATCGGCTCAGGAGCATCGATGGAATGGCCACCCGCCAAGGCAATACCCGCCTGCTGGCAAGCGTAGCGGCCACCGTCAATCACCTGCTGGGCAACTTCTGCGGGCAGTTTGGCAATCGGCCAGCCAAGAATGGCAATCGCCATGATTGGCTTACCGCCCATGGCATACACGTCGCTGATGGCGTTGGCTGCCGCAATACGGCCAAAATCAAACGGATCGTCGACGATCGGCATAAAGAAATCGGTGGTGCTGATAATGCCTACGCCGTTACCGATGTCATACACCGCGGCATCATCACGCGTTTCATTACCCACCAGCAAATGGGGATCGATAAACTTTTCCTGCTCGCTATGCAGTATCGTTTCAAGCACTTTGGGTGAGATTTTACAGCCGCAGCCAGCGCCATGGCTGTACTGGGTCAAACGAATGGCCGGCGATGTCATAGTCCACTCCCTCTGGGTAACAAACGAACGTAAGGATATCACAATGGGATATAGGGTAGCGCTTGCGGAGGGGATTGATAAGAGCAGGTTGGCATTATGCGTGCGACCTGCTCAGAAACAGTACAAAACTGCGGGTTATCGCGCATTCCAGGGCGAATTCCCGCATGGCGGATCAGAAGTAGCGGACGAAAGGCGTACTGTCCGGAGCGATCACTTTAGTGGAAGCTTTTAACTGTGGCGTGCCTAGATAGAGGAAACCGACGATCTCGTCCTGCTCGCGGCAGGCGAAGGCTTCACGCACCAACGGATGCTCTGTCCAGGCGCCACTGCGCCAGATGCCATTAAAGCCCTGCGCCAAAGCGGCCATTTGCATCGCTTGCACTGCGCAACCGGCAGAAACAACCTGCTCCCAACGCGGCACTTTCGGATTTTCAGTGCAATGGGCAACCACCGTGATAATCAGTGGCGCGCGAAAAGGTGCCTGTTTGGCCTTCTCCACCGCGCTGTCATCCAGCTCATCGTGCCTGGCGGCCGCTTGCAGTAGTTCACTAAAACGTTCCAGACCCTGATCTTCGATCAGCACAAAACGCCACGGTTGCAATGCCCCATGATCCGGCGCGCGCAGACCCGCGTTGATGATATTCTGACGCACTTCACCTGCGGGTGCCGGGGCAGTCAAGCGTGACGCAGAACGGCGATTAAGTAAAAGATCCAGTGCATCCATCATTAACTCCTGATAACAATTTTCATTTAAATCACGTTAACATAGCTCAACATAGAGTTACAGCCTCTGTAATACTGTCTATAAACGTTGCCTTTCAAGCTGCAAAGGGACAAATAGCAGGTGATTTAAAGCTGACTTTTCTTCGGCCGCTCATTAGGATAGCGGAACATTCTAGACTCTTGTTGGAGAGCACATGCGCACATTGGGGCGAATTATTGCAGGCATTTTCAGATGGACATGGCGTCTGCTGAATTTTGTCAGGGAACTTATCCTGAACTTGTTCCTGATTTTCTTGATCCTGGTCGGGGTCGGTATTTATCTTTCACTCCAAGGCAATTCTTCGGTAGAAACACCAAAAGGCGCACTGCTGGTCGATCTCAGCGGCGTGGTGGTCGATCAACCTTCGGTGAACAACCGCGTTCGCCAGTGGGGCCGTGAACTGCTGGGGGCTTCCAGCAATCGTCTACAGGAAAACTCGCTGTTTGACCTGGTGGAGACCATTCGCAAGGCCAAAGATGATAAAAACATCACCGGTATGGTGTTGCAGCTGAATGATTTTGCCGGGGCGGATCAGCCTTCCCTGCAATACATCGGTAAGGCGCTGCGTGAATTCCGCGACAGCGGTAAACCGATCTATGCCATCGGCGACAGCTATAACCAGACGCAATACTACCTGGCCAGCTATGCCAACAAGATCTATCTGTCACCTCAGGGTGCCGTCGATCTGCATGGTTTCGCCACCAACAACCTTTACTACAAATCCCTGTTGGAGAAGCTGAAGGTCACCACCAATATTTTCCGCGTGGGCACCTATAAATCTGCCGTAGAACCGCTGATCCGTGATGATATGTCACCGGCAGCGCGTGAAGCCGATAGCCGCTGGGTCGGCGGGCTGTGGCAAAACTATCTGGATACGGTGGCGGCTAACCGTCAACTCACGCCAGATCAGTTGTTCCCAGGCGCAGCAGATATTCTCAGTGGCTTAAAGGCAGCGGGTGGGGATACCGCACAGTTCGCCCTGAACAGCAAACTGGTCGATGAACTGGCCTCTCGCACTGCGATAGAAACACAGTTGGTGAAAACCTTCGGTTGGGATAAGCAGAACAATGACTTCAATGCGGTCAGCATCTACGATTACCAGCCGCAACCGTCACCGGATCAGGGCGGTGAGATTGCCGTTATCTTTGTCAATGGCGCGATCATGGATGGCCAACAGACGCCTGGATCGGTCGGTGGCGATACCACGGCCTCACAACTGCGTCAGGCTCGTCTGGATCCGAAAATCAAAGCCGTCATCCTGCGCGTCAATAGCCCTGGCGGTAGCGTCAGCGCCTCAGAAGTGATCCGCTCCGAACTGGCAGCCGTTCGTGCCGCAGGTAAACCGGTGGTGGTTTCCATGGGCGGTATGGCCGCTTCTGGCGGTTACTGGGTATCGACCCCGGCAGATTACATTGTTGCCAGCCCGAGCACCCTCACCGGCTCCATCGGTATCTTCGGCGTGATCAACACCTATGAAAACACGCTGGACAGCGTTGGTGTGCATACCGATGGCGTCGCTACTTCGCCACTGGCCGATCTGGCGGTGACTAAAGCCCTGCCGCCGGAGTTCTCACAGATGATGCAGTTGAACATCGAGAACGGTTACAAGAACTTCATCAACCTGGTGGCAACCGCCCGGAAAATGACGCCGGAGCAGGTCGATCAAATTGCTCAGGGCCATGTCTGGATCGGTAGCGACGCCAAGAAAAATGGCCTGATCGACCAACTGGGTGACTTTGACGACGCCGTGAAGAAAGCGGCAGAGTTGGCCAAGCTGCCACAGTGGCAACTCAACTGGTTTATCGATGCCCCTAGCATGACGGATATGCTGCTCAGCCAGTTTGGCGTTTCGATCCACGCCATGCTGCCTGCGGCGATCCAGTCAATGCTGCCAGCCCCGTTGGCATCGGTGGCGCTGGCGGTGAAAGAACAACCTGGCCTGTTTAATAACCTGAACGATCCGCAGCATCGTTATGCCATATGCCTGACTTGCGGAGAGGTCCGTTAACAAATAAATCTCTAGCCCGGCACCCGCCGGGCTTTTTTTCTGCTGCTGTCTCCCTATAATTCAGCCTATCTGACAGCCACAAGATCGAAGCCATGCAAAAGAAATCCATTTACGTCGCCTATACCGGTGGCACTATCGGTATGCAGCGTTCCGAACAGGG
>NZ_JBKJYW010000123.1:0-16530 GCF_046715635.1 Serratia sp. (in: enterobacteria) | reverse complement strand
GCGCTGGGCCAGCCGGTTCACCAGATCCTGGTAGAAGCGGCCACCGACATCGACAAAGAGCTGTATCTGGGGGCGGTGTTGACCGTGCCAGCCGTCGCGTAGTGTTTATGGCTTCCACCGAAGGCGGCGTTGAAATTGAAAAAGTTGCGGAAGAGACCCCGGAACTGATCCACAAAATGACCATCGACCCACTGGCAGGCCCACAGCCTTACCAGGGTCGTGAACTGGCGTTCAAACTGGGCCTGACCGGTAAGCAAGTCGGCCAGTTTGCCAAAATCTTCATGGGCCTGGCAACGCTGTTCCTGGAGCGCGATCTGGCCATGGTTGAGATCAACCCGTTGGTAGTGACCAAGCAGGGCGATCTGATCTGCCTGGACGGTAAGCTGGGTGCCGATGGCAACGCCCTGTTCCGCCAGTCCGAACTGCGTGAAATGCGTGACCCTTCCCAGGAAGACGAGCGTGAATCCCGTGCGGCCCAGTGGGAGCTGAACTATGTTGCCCTCGACGGTAACATCGGTTGCATGGTGAACGGTGCCGGTCTGGCGATGGGTACCATGGACATCGTGAAACTGCACGGCGGCGAACCTGCCAACTTCCTGGACGTGGGCGGTGGTGCAACCAAAGAGCGCGTGACCGAAGCCTTCAAAATCATCCTGTCTGACGACAAGGTGAAAGCGGTTCTGGTTAACATCTTCGGTGGTATCGTACGTTGCGATCTGATCGCCGACGGTATCATTGGCGCGGTAGCCGAAGTGGGCGTTAACGTCCCGGTGGTGGTGCGCTTGGAAGGGAACAACGCCGAACTGGGCGCCAAGAAACTGGCGGACAGCGGTTTGAATATCATTGCTGCGACCAGCCTGACTGATGCGGCTCAGCAAGTTGTTGCGGCAGTGGAGGGTAAATAATGTCCATTTTAATCGATAAGAACACCAAAGTCATTTGCCAGGGTTTCACCGGTAGCCAGGGTACCTTCCACTCCGAACAAGCTATCGCTTACGGCACCAAAATGGTCGGCGGCGTGACGCCAGGCAAAGGTGGTACTCAGCACCTGGGTCTGCCAGTGTTCAACACCGTGCGTGAAGCTGTTGAAGCGACCGGTGCCACCGCGTCTGTCATCTACGTGCCAGCGCCATTCTGCAAAGACTCCATTCTGGAAGCCATCGATGCAGGCATCAAATTGATCATCACCATCACCGAAGGTATCCCAACCCTGGATATGCTGACCGTGAAAGTGAAGCTGGATGAAGCCGGCGTGCGCATGATCGGCCCGAACTGCCCAGGTGTGATCACCCCGGGCGAATGCAAGATCGGTATCATGCCTGGCCATATTCACCTGCCAGGCAAGGTAGGCATCGTTTCCCGTTCAGGTACTCTGACCTATGAAGCGGTAAAACAAACCACTGATGCCGGTCTGGGGCAGTCTACCTGCGTAGGTATCGGTGGTGACCCGATCCCGGGTTCCAACTTTATTGATATCCTGAAGTTGTTCCAGGAAGATCCGCAGACCGAAGCTATCGTGATGATCGGTGAGATTGGCGGCAGCGCGGAAGAAGAAGCGGCGGCCTATATCAAAGAGCACGTCACCAAGCCGGTGGTGGGTTATATCGCCGGTGTTACTGCACCTAAAGGCAAGCGTATGGGCCATGCTGGCGCCATCATTGCCGGCGGTAAAGGGACTGCGGATGAGAAATTCGCGGCTCTGGAAGCGGCAGGGGTGAAAACAGTACGCAGCCTGGCTGATATCGGTGATGCAGTGAAGGCGATCCTGAATCGTTAATACGTCAAAAGTATCCCCTATGGATTTCAAGTTACAGCTAGGCGACCAACTTCCCCATCCCCAGGAGCTTACTTGAGTAAGTGACTGAGGTGACAAATCTGTCGGGAACAGATTTGAACGCTGTACACGGCGGCCCCGAAGGGGCGAGGTCCAAGGATGGGCCGAGTAACCAAGTGCAGATAACAACGCTGTGACTTGAAAGACGACGGGGAAAATAATATCTCGACATGTTTGGCCGCCTTTGGGCGGCCTTTTTTTGTATGTCACTGAGAGAGAAGGGCGTTTTGCAAGGCATTGTTGCGGGAGGTGCGAGCTGACCACTCAGTATTTGCAGGTTCTGGGATCAACCTCGCAACATGGTCTATGATTACTTAGCAAAAAGCAGATTTGTGAGTTAACTCACTGCAATGACTATTGAAAATAAAAAGTTAATATCTATCGAATGGTAATGCTGGAGTAATACAATTGGAGGTATTTTAAATTACATTTATTTAACACAAAGATATCAATAAAAAACAATTAAACCATTGCTTAACATGAGCGCTGGGAAATTACAGCAAAATGTGTAATGAGCCTAGCAATAATATGCAGATAGGCTTAAATTGTTTTAGATCAAT
This sequence comes from Serratia sp. (in: enterobacteria), assembly GCF_046715635.1. Classification (GTDB taxonomy): domain Bacteria; phylum Pseudomonadota; class Gammaproteobacteria; order Enterobacterales; family Enterobacteriaceae; genus Chania. The sequence goes on along the minus strand of NZ_JBKJYW010000123.1, from coordinate 14,136 downwards.
ATAGGCCTAGCTACCTATTTAGGCTGATTTTTGACCTGTAGCCAAAAGTCCAACCTGTGTCACGCAAATACCTATTTATTGTATGGGCTTTGGCGAGTATCATGCCATTGTGTAATTACGGATGGCTGATCTTGTTGCATTTGTTACCCGCTGTCGGTTTTCATTGGTGCGTTTTGCTCCTGCCCCTCGTGGTCTGGCTCTGAACGTGCGGTTGAAAGCGGAGAGGCTGGATCAAATTTTGTTGTGTTTTAAGGGCATTCACTGCGGGGCGTTACCGGCTACTCTTTCGGGAGTAATACCGATAACCGCAAGTCGGAGTCTTCCTGCGAGGAGCAAGGAGTCAAGATGTTTGATATTGTCGAACTGTCGCGCTTACAGTTTGCTTTAACGGCGATGTACCACTTCCTATTTGTCCCATTAACGCTGGGTATGGCGTTTTTGCTGGCAATTATGGAAACGGTATATGTGCTGTCCGGCAAACAAATTTATAAAGATATGACCAAATTCTGGGGCAAGTTATTTGCAATCAACTTTGCTCTGGGTGTGGCCACCGGGTTGACCATGGAGTTCCAGTTCGGGACCAACTGGTCGTACTTCTCTCATTACGTCGGTGATATCTTCGGGGCCCCGCTGGCTATCGAAGGTCTGATGGCGTTCTTCCTGGAATCGACGCTGGTCGGTCTGTTCTTCTTCGGCTGGGATCGCCTGAGCAAGATCCAGCACATGACGGTCACCTGGTTTGTTGCTCTCGGCTCAAACCTGTCTGCGTTGTGGATCCTGGTCGCCAACGGCTGGATGCAAAACCCAATCGCCTCCGACTTCAACTTTGAAACCATGCGTATGGAGATGCTCAGCTTCTCCGAGCTGGTTCTCAACCCGGTCGCACAGGTGAAGTTTGTTCACACCGTGGCCTCTGGCTACACCACCGGCGCGATGTTCGTGCTGGGCATCAGTGCCTACTATCTGCTGAAAGGGCGTGACATCGCCTTTGCCAAGCGTTCGTTCGCCATCGCTGCCAGCTTCGGTATGGCTGCTATCCTTTCCGTTATCGTACTGGGTGATGAATCCGGTTACGAAATGGGGGACGTGCAGAAAACCAAACTGGCTGCCATTGAAGCCGAATGGGAAACTCAACCGGCTCCGGCCGCATTTACCCTGTTCGGTATTCCGAACCAGGAGACAATGGAGAACTCATTCGCGATTCAGATCCCTTGGGCACTCGGCCTGATTGCTACCCGTTCCATCGACACGCCGGTTATCGGCCTGCGCGATCTGATGGCGCAGCACCAGGTACGTATCCGTAACGGTATGAAGGCTTACCAGCTGCTGGAAGAACTGCGTGGTGGTAATACCGATCCGGCAGTGCGTACCGCATTCAACGATACCAAGCAGGATCTGGGCTACGGCATGCTGCTCAAGCGCTATACCGAAAACGTCACCGACGCAACGGAAGCGCAGATCCAGCAGGCAACCAAAGATTCTATTCCGCGCGTTGCTCCACTGTACTTTGCCTTCCGTATCATGGTGGCCTGTGGTGTGCTGATGCTGTTTATTATCGGCCTGTCGTTCTTGAGCGTGGTACGTGGGCGTATTGGTCAGAAGAAATGGCTGCTTCGTGCCGCGCTGTATGGCCTGCCATTACCTTGGATTGCCGTTGAAGCGGGCTGGTTCGTGGCGGAGTATGGCCGTCAGCCGTGGGCGATAGGTGAGGTGCTGCCAACCGCAGTCGCCACCTCTTCGCTGACCGCAGGCGACATTCTGTTCTCGATGGGGCTGATATGCGGCTTGTACACCCTGTTCCTGGTGGCTGAAATGTACCTGATGTTCAAATTTGCACGTCTGGGTCCAAGCAGCCTGAAAACTGGCCGCTACCACTTTGAACAACCGACTGCCGCCGTGCAGGAAGCGCGCTAAACAGGAGTCCAAGATATGTTTGATTACGAAGTATTGCGATTTATCTGGTGGCTCCTGATTGGCATCTTGCTGATCGGTTTCGCCGTCACCGATGGTTTCGATATGGGTGTCGGTATTCTGATGCGCATCATCGGTAAAACCGATACTGAGCGCCGGGTAATGATTAACGCCATTGCCCCGCACTGGGACGGTAACCAGGTGTGGCTGATCACCGCCGGTGGCGCATTGTTTGCCGCCTGGCCGATGGTCTATGCCGCCGCGTTCTCTGGTTTCTATGTGGCCATGATCCTGGTGCTGGCAGCCTTGTTCTTCCGCCCGGTCGGTTTTGACTACCGCTCGAAGCTGGAGAACAGCACCTGGCGTAACATGTGGGACTGGGGCATCTTTATCGGTAGCTTCGTGCCTGCGGTAGTGTTCGGCGTGGCGTTCGGTAACCTGTTACAGGGTGTGCCGTTCCATGTAGACTCCTATCTGCGCCTGTTCTATACCGGCAACTTCTTCCAACTGTTGAACCCGTTTGGTTTGCTGGCCGGTATTGTCAGCCTGACTATGCTGGTGACTCAGGGGGCAACCTACCTGCAGATGCGTACCACTGCCGAAATCCACCTGCGCTCACGCGCTGCGGCGCAGATTTCTGCGCTGGTGATGGGCATATGCTTCCTGTTGGCGGGTATCTGGCTGGTGAAAGGTATCGACGGTTTCGTGGTCACCTCAGCACTGGATACGGCAGCGGAATCCAACCCACTGCGTAAAGAAGTCGCTCATCAGGCGGGTGCCTGGTTGATCAACTACAACAAGTATCCAATCCTGTGGGCACTGCCGGCGCTGGGCGTGGTTCTGCCACTGTTCACCATCCTGTTTGCCCGTTTAGACAGAGCTGCGATGGCGTTCCTGAGTTCATCACTGACGATTGCCTGTGTGATCCTGACGGCTGGGGTAACCATGTTCCCATTCGTTATGCCATCAAGCACCGTACCTAACGTCAGCCTGACCATGTGGGATGCGACATCCAGCCTGTTCACGCTGCAGGTGATGACCGTTGTTGCCATTATCTTCGTGCCAATCGTTCTGGCGTACACCGCTTGGGCGTACTACAAAATGTTTGGTCGCCTGGATAAGAACTACATCGAAGAGAATAAACATTCTCTGTACTAAGCAAAAGGAGCTAAACCATGTGGTATTTTGCCTGGATCCTCGGAACGCTTCTTGCCTGTGCCTTTGGTATCATCACGGCGCTGGCGCTTGAGCACAGTGAAGATTCAAAAGCGCAGCAAGACGGTAAGTGATGAGTTCGTCACTGGTGGATAAGCTGTACGCTATCACCGACAAGGGCCCGGTTCGGGCCCTTTCATTGGTGCTGGCGGTGATTTTGGCGGGATGTATCTTTTGGGATCCTAGCCGCTTTGCTGCACGTACCAGCTCGTTAGAGATATGGCAGGGCATCTTGCTGATCTGGGCGGTATGTGCGGGCATCGTTCACGGTGTCGGTTTCCGGTCTCAGAGCACGTTTTGGCGTGCATTTTTCGCGCCATTACCTGCAATTGTGATCTTGGCCGCAGGATTACTTTACGTTTCTTTATAATCTGCTGTTCATCCCCCATGTTATGGGCCGTTCAGGCCCATAATTATTTTCATTCCCATTCAGTAACCCATTCCCAACCCGATCCGTCTTGCGTATAGTAGCAATCGTTAAATTGCCTTGCTGGGAAGTAGAGTGAGTAATCAGTTGTTTCGATGGCCGGTACGCGTTTACTACGAGGATACCGATGCCGGTGGTGTGGTCTACCACGCCCGTTACGTCGCCTTTTATGAAAGAGCGCGCACTGAGATGCTGCGTCAACATAACTTTCATCAACAGCAGCTGCTCAGTGAAGAACATGTCGCTTTCGCTGTCCGGCGTATGACGGTGGATTACCTGCTACCTGCACGTCTTGACGACCTGCTGGAAGTGCGGAGCAAAATCACCTCAATACGCGGGGCTTCTCTTACGTTTGCTCAACGCATTGTTAATTCTGACGGTACTCTCTTGAGTCAGGCCGATGTATTGATTGCATGCATTGATCCACACCAAATGAAGCCGATAGCGCTTCCTAAGTCTATTGTCGCGGAGTTTAAGCAGTGACTGACATGAACATCCTAGATCTATTCTTGAAGGCGAGCCTGCTGGTCAAGTTTATCATGCTGATTTTGATATGCTTTTCAGTGGCTTCTTGGGCGATTATCATCCAGCGGACCCGCATTCTCAATGCGGCCACTCGTGACGCCGAAGCTTTCGAAGACAAATTCTGGTCTGGTATCGAGCTTTCCCGTCTGTATCAGGAAAGCCAGGCACGTCGCGATAGCCTGACTGGGTCAGAGCAGATTTTCCATTCCGGTTTCAAAGAGTTTGCCCGTTTGCACCGTGCCAACAGCCATGCGCCAGAGTCGGTGATCGAAGGGGCAACGCGTGCGATGCGTATTTCGATGAACCGTGAGCTGGAAACGCTGGAAAACCATATTCCTTTCCTCGGCACCGTGGGGTCCATCAGCCCGTATATCGGCCTGTTTGGTACCGTGTGGGGGATTATGCACGCCTTTATCGCCCTGGGCGCGGTGAAACAAGCCACCTTGCAGATGGTGGCACCGGGTATCGCCGAAGCGTTGATCGCCACGGCTATCGGCCTGTTTGCCGCGATCCCTGCCGTTATGGCCTATAACCGCCTCAACCAGCGCGTTAACAAGCTTGAGCAGAATTACGACAACTTTATGGAAGAGTTCACCGCTATTCTGCATCGTCAGGCCTTCTCCAGCGACAGCAAATAAGAAGTAGGAGGGTAGCATGGCGAAAGTTCGTGGTCGTAACAAGCGTGAGCTGAAGTCGGAAATCAACATTGTTCCGCTGCTGGACGTCTTGTTGGTGCTGTTGCTGATCTTTATGGCAACCGCGCCAATCATCACCCAAAGCGTTGAAGTTGATTTGCCTGATGCCACCGATTCTAAAACGGTGTCCAGTGACGATAATCCACCGGTGATCCTGGAAGTTTCCGGCATAGGTCAGTACACCCTGGTGGTGGATCACAACCGTATGGAGCTGTTGCCGCCTGAGCAGGTGGCGGCCGAGGCCAAGTCGCGCCTGGCAGCTAATCCTAAGACGGTGTTTTTGATCGGTGGGGCCAAGGAAGTACCGTACGATGAGATTATCAAGGCATTGAATATTCTGCATCAGGCGGGTGTCGCTTCCGTAGGGTTGATGACCCAGCCAATCTAACCGTAAGGTCAGTGGCAACCCGGTTCCTGCCTTGTGGCGCAGGAACCCCGTTTAAGCAGCAGTTTTTGGGATTCTATTTTGGTAAAGGCAACTGAGCAAAATGATAAGCTGAACCGATCCGTAATTGTTTCGGTGGTTCTGCACATTCTATTGATTGCCCTGTTGATCTGGGGTTCGCTGTACGAAAATACTGAAATGAGTAGTGCAGGCGGCGGCGGTGATGGTTCCGTGGTCGGGGCCGTGATGGTCGATCCAGGGGCGGTAGTCGAGCAGTACAATCGCCAGCAGCAACAGAGCAGCGATGCACAGCGTGCAGAAAAGCAGCGCCAGAAGAAGGCGGAGCAGCAGGCTGAAGAGCTGCAGCAGAAGCAGGCGGCGGAACAACAGCGCCTGAAAGAACTGGAACAAGAGCGTTTGGCCGCGCAGGAAAAAGCCGCGCAGGACGCCAAGGCACAGGCCGAACAGCAGAAGAAAGCTGCTGAACAACAGCAGCAGGCCACAGAGCAGCAGAAAGCGGCAGAAGCCGCTGCGGCCAAGGCCAAAGAACAACAGAAAGCAGCCGAGCAGGCTGCGGCGAAAGCCAAAGCCGAGGCGGATAAAATAGCCAAGGCGCAGGCAGACGCACAGAAGAAAGCCGAAGCGGAGGCCAAGAAAGAAGCTGCCGCCGCCGCTGCTGCTAAAAAGCAGGCGGAAGAGGCGAAGAAAGAGGCCGCAGCTGCCGCAGAACAGAAGGCAACTGAAGCCGCAGAGAAAAAAGCTGCCGCTGATGCCGAGAAGAAAGCTACAGCAGAGGAAGCGAAAAAAGCCGCCGCTGCCGAGAAGGCTGCCGCAGCCAAGAAAGCTGCAGATGCCAAGAAAAAGGCAGCCGCTGAAGCCGCTAAACAGTCTGCCCTTGCTGAAGATGTATTTGGTAGCTTGGCCGATGGTAAAAATGCGCCGAAAGGTGGCGGAGCAGCGAAGGCTAAAGGCGACGGCAAACCTGTGGGAGAGGGTAATGCTAAGACTGCCGGGGCAAGCGGTGCTGAAATTAATAGCTATCTGGGGCAGATTAAGCATGCAATAGAAAACAAGTTTTATGATTCTGACCTTTACAAAGGAAAAACTTGTGACTTACGTATTCAACTAGCACCAGATGGATTCTTGAAAAGCGTAAAAGCTGAGGGGGGAGATCCCGCCTTGTGCCAAGCTGCAATAGCAGCAGCTAACCAGGCCCGTATTCCTAAGCCACCGAGCCAAGCAGTGTATGAGGTATTTAAGAATGCTCCCCTTACATTTAAGCCGTAATAATGATTGTTTTAACCGAGTAAAGTGCATGGATGTACCAAGGTCACCAACAGGGATTATGTAGTTTTGTTGGCATTGGTTTGTTAAAATTCTGCTAAATTATCGCAGGCATACCGTCTGGATAAGGGAGATGAGATGAAGCAGGCATTTCGAGTAGCATTAGGTCTTTTAGTTCTGTGGGCATCCGTGCTGCATGCGGAAGTTCGCATTGAAATCACCCAAGGGGTCGACTCCGCTCGTCCAATTGGCGTGGTGCCATTTAAATGGGCGGGTCCAGGCACGCCTCCGGAAGATGTTGGCCAGATCGTTGGCGCAGATCTCCGTAACAGCGGCAAATTCAACCCGATTGATGTGGCACGTATGCCGCAGCAGCCTACCACCGCGTCTGAAGTGACGCCGGCGGCCTGGACTGCGCTGGGCATTGATGCCGTAGTGGTAGGCCAGGTTCAGCCTGGTGCCGACGGCAGCTACCTGGTTTCCTACCAACTGGTCGATACTTCAGGTTCGCCTGGCACGGTATTGGCACAGAACCAGTTTAAAGTGACCAAACAGTGGCTGCGTTATGCGGCTCATACCGCCAGCGATGGCGTATTTGAGAAGCTGACCGGTATCAAGGGCGCGTTCCGTACCCGCATCGCTTACGTGGTGCAAACCAATGGCGGGAAATTCCCGTATGAACTGCGCGTATCGGATTACGACGGCTTTAACCAGGTTCCCGTGCATCGTTCACCAGAGCCACTGATGTCTCCAGCCTGGTCGCCGGATGGCAGCAAACTGGCCTACGTGACCTTTGAGAGCGGTAAATCAGCGCTGGTGATCCAGAACCTGTCTGATGGTGCCATCCGTCAGGTGGCTTCATTCCCACGTCACAACGGTGCACCTGCCTTCTCTCCAGACGGTAGCCGCCTGGCATTCGCGCTGTCCAAAACTGGCAGCCTGAACCTGTACGTGATGAACCTGGGCTCTGGCCAAATCAGCCAGATCACCGATGGCCGTAGCAACAACACCGAACCGAGCTGGTTCCCAGATGGCCAATCTCTGGCTTATACCTCTGACCAGGGTGGTCGCCCACAGATTTATAAGGTTGGCGCCAACGGCGGCGCACCACAGCGTCTGACCTGGGAAGGTGCCCAGAATCAGGACTCTGATGTCAGCTTCGACGGTAAATTCCTGGTGATGGTGAGCTCCAATAATGGGGTTCAGCATATCGCCAAACAAGATCTTGGATCGGGAGCCGTTCAAATGTTAACGGACACGTTCCTGGATGAAACGCCTAGTATCGCACCAAACGGCACCATGGTGATCTATAGCTCCACGCAAGGTATGGGCTCCGTGCTGCAGTTGGTATCGACTGATGGGCGCTTCAAAGCGCGTCTTCCGGCAACCGATGGACAGGTCAAATTCCCTGCCTGGTCGCCGTATCTGTGATGCATGTTTAAAATATGTATGGCAAAAACTATAAAAGGATCAAAGAAATGCAACTGAACAAAGTGCTGAAAGGGCTTCTGCTGGCACTGCCAGTTCTGGCTGTAGCAGCTTGTAGTTCTAACAAAAGCGCTAATAACGATCAATCCGGTATGGGCGCTGGCACTGGTACAGAAAACGGCAGCAGCAACCTGTCTTCTGAAGAACAAGCACGTCTGCAGATGCAAGAACTGCAACGTAACAACATTGTTTACTTCGGCCTGGACAAATATGACGTCAGCTCTGAGTTCGCTCAGATGCTGGATGCACATGCTGCTTTCCTGCGTAACAACCCATCCTACAAAGTGACTGTTGAAGGTCACGCGGATGAGCGCGGCACGCCAGAATACAACATCGCTCTGGGTGAGCGTCGTGCTAACGCAGTTAAAATGTACCTGCAAGGCAAAGGCGTTTCTGCTGACCAGATCTCTATCGTTTCTTACGGTAAAGAAAAACCAGCAGTACTGGGCCACGACGAAGCAGCCTATGCTAAAAACCGTCGTGCCGTTCTGGTTTACTAAGAGAATCGCATGAACAGTAACTTCAGACGTCACCTGTTGAGTCTGGCGTTACTGGTTGGCGTAGCGGTCCCATGGGCCGCTACTGCCCAAGCGCCAATCAGTAATGTCGGCTCCGGCTCGGTCGAAGACCGTGTCACATCACTTGAGCGTATCAGTAATGCTCAGGGCCAGCTTTTGAACCAACTCCAGCAACAACTCTCTGACAACCAACGCGATATCGATACGCTCCGTGGGCAGATCCAGGAAAGTCAGTATCAGTTGAATCAGGTGGTTGAACGCCAGAAACAGATCTATCAACAGATGGATAGCCTTAGCCAGGGTGGCGCACAGAATTCCGCTGGTGCAGCAGCAGGGGTCGCAGGTGGTACAGCCGCCGCGGCGTCCTCTGACGGCGCTGGCAGCGCTCCTGCGGGTGCGACAGCCGCTGCGGCTAGTACGGGCGATGAAAACAGCGACTACAACGCCGCTGTGTCACTGGCGCTGGAAAAAAAGCAGTATGACCAGGCAATCTCCGCTTTTCAGGCTTTCATAAAGCAGTATCCGAAATCCAATTACCTGCCTAATGCCAACTATTGGCTGGGCCAGTTGTACTACAACAAGGGTAAGAAGGAAGACGCGGCATACTATTATGCAGTGGTGGTTAAGAGTTACCCAAAATCACCCAAGGCACCGGACGCAATGTATAAAGTTGGGGTGATCATGCAGGAAAAAGGCCAGGCTGATAAAGCCAAAGCCGTTTACCAGCAGGTGATCAAATCGTACCCGACCAGCGATGCGGCCAAGCAGGCCAAGAAACGCGAAGCAGCTTTATAAGTAAAAACTGAGCCCAGAAGTTAGTCGATTTGACCGAATTCTGGGCTCATTCGCGTGAAGAACAAGCAGTTGAACCTATTGCGCCAAAATTTAGGTTGCGCTGCTGAGATAAATTAGTAATATATGCCGCCGTTGCCAAGACAACTTGCAAGATGTTAAAGCAGCTAGGAAATTGGGTCGTTAGCTCAGTTGGTAGAGCAGTTGACTTTTAATCAATTGGTCGCAGGTTCGAATCCTGCACGACCCACCACTATTTAGAAAAAGGCGTCTTTAGGCGCCTTTTTCGCATATGTACACTACACTACCGTACCGTCTCCCTCACCCCATACGCAAAGAAGGGTCGTGTGGGTGAGAGCCTGCGTTCAGGTTCGAGTCTCGCTTGCGAGACAACGGCGGCGGCCGGTCATCCTGCCAGACCCACCGAACAGGTGCCTAATGCACGCACCCTACTTCTTTTGACCTACCTAAAAGCCAACTCCTTCGGCCACAGTGATATCTCCCTCACCCTAACCCTCTCCCCAAGGAGAGGGAACAGTCCGTGCCACCAGTAATATCACCTTCAACCTAACTATCGGCGAACATCAACATCCAGTCTTTCTGCCAAACTGACCTCCCCAAAAACAAAAAAAGGAGCTGAAAAATCAGCCCCCTATTCAAATCACCCAACCAACCCAAACTCAAGCCGCCAACGTCGCCCCACCATCAATCACAATATCCTGCATCGTGATATGGCTAGCCCGGTCAGACGCCAGGAACAGGATCGCATCGGCAATTTCCTGCGGTTGGGCAATCTTGCCCAACGGGATCCCCAACTTAAACTGGTCAGGGAATCCCTTGATCATATTGCTTTCACCATGTTCATCCTGCCACATCCCGCGCAGCATCGGGGTATTGGTCGATCCAGGGGAAACCAGGTTACTGCGCACCCCATAAGGCGCCATTTCCAGCCCCACGGTTTGACACAGACTGCGCATAGCGGCCTTGGAGGCGCAGTAGGCAGCCATACCAACACGTGGCACATGGGCCGCGTTAGAGGCAATGCTCACTATGGCCCCCTGCTTCTGGCGGCGAAACACCGGCAAGGTATGACGGAACAGGTTAAAAGCACCACCGGCATTCACTGCCATGCAGGCCAGCCAGTCCGCATTGCTGGTTTCATCGGTCAACCCCATGCGCAGAACGCCAGCTCCATTGACCAACACGTCCAACCGCTCATGTTCCGCCAATAAACGCTGACAAACGCTATCTACCGCAGCGGCATCGGTGATATCCAGCACCTCGGTGCGGAACGGATAGTCCAGATCGCCAAAATGCAGATCGAAGCCGATAACCTCGGCCCCACTCTGCGCAAATGCCAATGCGGTTTGATAACCAATCCCCGCACCGGCACCGGTCACCCAAACGCGTTTACCGCTAAATTCCTGTTCTTTAGCCATCAGGATCTCCTCTCGGAAAGCAACGCCCACCAGCTATCGATGGTGGGTGATTTGGCCAGTGCGATAAAATCGATATCTTCACGAATCTTACGCCAGCGGGTTGCCAACTCCATGATACGCACCGAGTCCAGACCGTAGTCGATCAGGTTTTCATCATTGCCGATGTCTTCGCTATCTTCATCAAGCAACGGGATAATTTGCTGGCGCAGCGCATCGATGCTGGCAATACCGGGTAGCAGATCGGCGGTGGTCACCACCCGGCCACAGCGCCCGGCGGTGTAGCGCAGGGCCATTAGGTGTTCCTCGCGGGAGAAGTCCGCCAGGCCATCGGCCACCATAAACGGCTTGATGTTACGCATAAAGGCGTCGATAGCCGTGGTCATGCAGCCAATATGCGCGTAGACGCCGCAAATAATCAGCTGATCGCGCCCGCTTTCTTGCAGGATCTCTTGCAGCGGCGAGCGGTGGAACGCGCTGTAACGCCATTTAACCAGCACCGTATCGTCAGCATCCGGCGCCAATTCGCTGACCACCGCCTGCTGCTCTGGGTGCTTGTTCAGCCCCGGCCCCCACATATCATTCAGCAAGGCACGGTCTTCATCACTTTGCTGATTAGGCTGCGCGGTGTAAAACACCGGGATCCCCTGCTGCTTGCAGTAGCGGCGCAGAGCGGCGATGTTCTCGACCACCTGTTTGATCAGCGGGCTATCTTCACCCCAGAAATTGAGGAAATATTGCTGCATGTCGTGGATCAGCAGTGCTGCGCGCTGTGGCTCGAAGGCCCAGTTAACCTTGTTGACCGGCAGTTCGCTCGGCGTTGGCAACGCATAATCGTTTAGTTTAGGGATCGCCATGACTTACTCTCCTTTGGCCTGAGCCAGTTGTTGCGCTTCCAGGCGTTCACGCAGCAGTTTTTTATCGACTTTACCGACCGGGGTTAACGGCAGTGACTCCACCTGAATAAAACGGTCGGGTAATTTAAATTCGGCCACGCCCTGCTCACGCAGATGGCGGCGCAGCACCACGGGTTTGACGACCTCGTGCGCAATCACAAAGGCGCAGCTTTTTTCACCCATCAGATCGTCCGGCATCGACACCAGCGCGGCGTTAATCACCGCCGGGTGGCGCAGTAGCAGGTTTTCAATTTCTTCTGCAGCAATCTTTTCGCCGCCGCGGTTAATTTGATCTTTCTGCCGCCCTTGCACCTGCACATAGCCGTCCGCCGTCAGGCTGATCAGATCGCCGGAACAGTAGAAACCGTTCTCGTCAAAGGCTTCGGCATTATGCTCAGGGCTTTGGTAATAGCCGCGGAAGGTGTATGGCCCACGCGTCATCAGGCGGCCCGTTTCCCCTACCGGCAGCGGATTACCCTGCTCATCGGCTACCCACAGCTCATCGTCCGGGCACATGGGCGTGCCTTGGGTGGTGAGAATGTGCTGGTCGTCGTCATCCAGCAAGGTGTAGTTCACCAGCCCTTCGGCCATGCCAAATACCTGTTGCAACTGGCAGCCGATCTCATTGCGTATACGGGCCGCCAGGGTTTCCCCCAATTTGGCTCCGCCAACCTGCAGCAGCGTCAGGCTGGCCAACGGCTGATTACTGCCCCACTCTTCGATCGCCTGTAGCCACAGGGTAACGGCAGGCGGCACCAACGCAGTGACCGTGATCTGATGCTGTTCGATCAGTTTGAAACATTGGGCAGCAGCGGGATCGCTGGCAAACACCACCAGCCCAGCCCCGTAAAACACCCCCAACACGCCCGGAGAGCTCATTGGGTAGTTATGGGCCACCGGTAACGCACACAGATAGCGGGTAGCGCTGTCGAAGCGGCAAATCTCTACGCTGCGGCGAATGCTGTAGTAATAATCGTTATGGGTGCGCGGGATCAGCTTCGGCGTACCGGTGCTGCCACCGGAAAGCTGGAAAAACGCCACCCGATCGGCAGCCATTGGTGTCGGTTCAAAAGCACCGCACTCCTCTTCCAGCCAGGCAGCCAACGCCTGTTCACCTTCGGCCTGATTACGCAGCCCAACCACCCGTAGCGAAGGGTGCTGTTCTCTGAACGTATCCAGGAACTGATGCTGAGCGAACAGGGCGTGATCGCGATCGGCAATCAGCAGCGCAGGTTTGATTTGGCTGGCATAGGCGTTCAGTTCGCTACGTTGATGGCTGAACAGGGCATTCACCGGCACCACGCCGATTTTCAACAGGGCAAAGAACACCACATAGAATTCAATCACGTTGCCAAGTTGAACCAACGCGGTATCGCCGGATTGTAGCCCGCGCCGTAACAAGGCGGCACCTAGACGGTCGGAAAGCTGTTCCAGTTGGCGGTAGCTCAAGCTGCGTTGTGGGTCGATCACGGCAATGGCGTCATTGTTGGCCTGACGGGACAAGATGTCGGTCAATGGCCGATCGATCCAATAGCCGCGTTCGCGGTAACGGCGCGCGAACTCTTCAGGCCAGGGGGTAAAAGCAATAGTCATGGGCGACTCTCTATCCTTGATTAAGGCCAAACGCACGCAGAATGGTGCTGAGTTTGGTACCGGTTTCGTGCCATTCTGACTGCGGGGAAGAATCCTGCACGATACCCGCACCGGCAAACAGGCGTACCTGATTACCCTTAACGGTGCCGCAACGGATGGTGACGACCCATTCTCCGTTGCCCTCGGCGTCACACCAGCCGACGATACCGCCAAACAGCTGCCGGTCAAACGGCTCAAGCTGTTCGATAAGATCGCGCGCTGCCAGCGTTGGGGTACCGCATAATGCCGGCGTCGGGTGCAGCAGGCAGGCCAGCGACAGAGCATTCTCTGCCCGAGCGGCCACTTCACCGTCGATAGGCGTCGAAAGATGCCATAACGTGGTGGTGCTGAGCAGCTCGGGGACAGCGGGAATATTTAAATGACTGCAGCGCCCAGCCAAGACCTGGCGCATACCTTCGGTCACAATCTGGTGCTCATAGCGATCTTTGCCTGAAACCAACAGCTGTTCGCTGACCGCACGATCCCGCTGCGGATCGCTTTCGCGCCGTGCCGAGCCCGCCAGCGGATTGGAATGGAACTGGTCACCAAATTTACGCAACAGCAGCTCCGGGCTGGCTCCCACCAACGCCCCCTCTGCCAGCGGCACGTGGAAATGGAAGCCATGGGGATTCTGAGCAATGATGCGCGTCATCAACGCTGCGTGGTCTACCGGCTTGCTGGTTTCAATGTCCAACAGGCGGGCGAGTACCACCTTATCCAATCGATCACCGCTGGTTGCCTGTACGGCATCGCTAACCATCTGCATAAACTGCGGCTGCGCTGGCAATTCGGTTTGGCGCACAATCTCAGGGAGCGATCCGGCAGCAGGCGCCAAGTTGGCCTGCAGGGTTTCACGATCGAACCATTGTGTCTGTTGTGGGATAAACAGTGACGAGGGTTGACGAGTATCGAAAGGGATTGCGCCGCACAGC
>NZ_JBKJYW010000122.1:0-22876 GCF_046715635.1 Serratia sp. (in: enterobacteria) | reverse complement strand
TGTCGGCAGCCTCTAACGACAACAACGGCATTAAAGAGCGTACCGGTTTCCGTCTGGAACGCCGCGTAGCGGCCTACGGGCGTCAACTGGGGCGCGGCAATGGCTTCCTGGCTACCATCGGCGCCATTTCACCGTTTGTCGGCCTGTTCGGCACCGTGTGGGGCATCATGAACAGCTTCATCGGCATTGCCCATTCGCAAACCACCAACCTGGCGGTCGTTGCTCCGGGTATTGCGGAAGCTCTGCTGGCCACCGCGCTCGGTCTGGTTGCGGCCATTCCGGCGGTGGTAATCTACAACATCTTTGCTCGCGTTATCGGCGGCCACCGTGCTCAAGTGGGCGATGTGGCGGCGCAGGTGCTGCTGCTGTTGGGCCGCGATCTGGATCTGGCGGCTTCGGCCGATGCCAAACGTTCGCAGCATGCGCACCAACTGCGGGTGGGGTGAGTTATGGCGATGCGCTTAAATGAAGATCTGGACGACAGCGGCGAACTGCATGAAATCAACGTGACGCCGTTTATCGACGTCATGCTGGTGCTGTTGATCATCTTTATGGTGGCTGCGCCGCTGGCAACGGTAGATATTCGTGTCGATCTACCCGCTTCTTCCGCTAAACCGCAGCCGCGTCCGGAAAAACCGGTGTTCCTGTCGGTGAAGGCAGACAAGCAGCTGTACGTGGGCGATGAACCGGTGGCGGCGGAACAACTGACGGCGGTGCTGGATCAACGCACGCAGGCGAATAAAGAAACCACCATCTTCTTCCAGGCGGACAAGACCGTAGATTATGAAACGCTGATGAGCGTGATGGATACGCTACGCAAAGCCGGCTACCTGAAAGTGGGGCTGGTGGGAATGGAAGGCGTGGCCAAGTAACGCTTAACGTCACGGTAAAATATCAAAAGGGGCTTATGATTAGCCCCTTTGTCTTATCTAGATACCAACCTGAAAATTCCTACGCTACTCACTGATTGCGCTTCAATAGCCTGAATGGTGCCTGTGGTATTCCGGCATTGAACATTTCTTGCAGAAATTCTGGCATGCTTCAATTGATAATGATACTCTTTATCAATTGAGTGTATTCAAGAATGGCATAGAGACTAATTAGCATTAATTGCAAAATTTGGGGGCGTGATGCGGGAAGGGGAAAGCGGTATTGCTGAGAGAAAACTGTTTATGACATTAGCTGTTGGGCTATGTCCCTTGTTTTTGCTTTTCTGTTACTTTAAATTAAACCCAACTGCCCAACTATTTGAACTTGGCGTTGAGATAACCAAAATTCACCCGATAAATATATCCTCTGATAATATTTTATTAAGTTCAGTCTTAGGGTTGTATTGCAAGTTAGCGTTATTTTTTGCCTTTTACTTTGTCATTAAATACAGAAATCATCTAAGGCTTAAGCTTAGTGGCGTCGGTTTGTATTCGATAATAGTCAGGTTTGTTCTCTTTTCTATCGTTTACGCTATATATATTTATATGTTTATTTTTTGCTCACTTGATGTATCACATGGAAACAGACTACTTAAATTTTTATCTTCTAATGATTATTTTCTTTTTGTCTATTACGTGATTACTTTTACTGGGATATATTTATTTACTTCACTTTTCCTATGGTTTTTGGTGAGATTCCCATCAGAGTACGCAGCCCTACGATAAGAGCGCCGGGCTTTATATCAATTTAATAAATCAATGATTTTATTGTTCAGTGTTTCGGCAAGTGAAGCGTCAATAAAAGATGACGCAATGCTAATTACCAGGATGGCGGCTATTACTGGTAATACAGACATTGAAAATAAAGAGAGTATTCCAGTCACTATTGCCAAGGCAACACTAGACGCTACTCCACTCAACACCATAGCTTCCACCGCTAACATCAGTGGCTTCCAGTTTCCAGATTCGTAGCCCTCTATGCTTTTTTCGCGTATTTTCTCAGCCTTAATCACCAGGTCTGCGACTTTAAAGAATCGGCCAAAATTACTGAGCTTGTTTGCCATGTCGTTAACGTTCGTATATCTCCATGCCTGAATAAGAGCATCTCTGTCTCCCTTGTTGATTTTCATACCTGGGTTTGACATTGTTTTATTTAAAGATGCCATTGCATCATCAAAATTTCTTATTCTCTTTCCTTGGAAGTTTTTAATGTTATTCGCAATTTCATCAGCTGCAAGTTGGTAATTTTTACCCAAACGTTTACTAATCCCTTCTGCTGAACTGGAAACAATGGTGGAAATGTTCAGCAAAAACGCTTTTTCTGCTTTGGCCTTTGCCTCCTGTTGTTTTTTAAGTGCCTCTTTAAATGTGCCTTTATTCATTCCACCAAATTGAGCAAATCGAGTCATGTATACTTTTTTGGCTAAAGGCATATTACCTTTGCTCAATGCACTTCTGAGTTCTTTATAATCTTTTCCATTCTTTATATAGGGACAGTTTTTCTGTCCGCAGCGCAGGCAAATATTATTGTCTAATAACTTCTTGGTTTGGTCAGATACTGAGTTATCACCTGCAGGCCAAACAATCATTAGATCGCCAGAGTCAATACCTGTTGTAGGCCAACCCCATGCGCCACCGTCCCATGCTAGCCCCGGTTCTGGAGCTACTCCATTATTCCAACTGTAGGGATCGTAGCCAACAATTTCGTCAATCATATGAGTTCCTCTTCTTGTTCACAATTAGGGTGAGTTCTGTATATGTGTTTATATACAGTATTGAGAATGATATTCGTTTCTAGTGGGCAACTCAATTAATGATAATGATTCTCAGTTGTGCCGTAACTGACACAAAACTGACAAGTGTTGGCTTTGCCAGCTATCCTCGCAGCTCCCTGATGTGCCGCCTTTTGCATAATCCTCGATAGCCATATTCGCCATTCTTCCGCTTAAAAAACATCCCGCCAGAAGTATGGAGAAATTGTGAATTTACGCTTTCCTGCGTTTAACTAGTAATGATTATCATTACAATTCGCAATTACAAAAATGGTTACAATTATTATTAACTACTTTAAATAAAAGGGATTATTGCGATGGTTATACCGAAAAAAAACAGACTGCGGCCTGGTGCGATCCTGCTGGCGGGGCTGTTCAGTAGCGGTGGGATGGCGGCAGAGGAAGTCCCGGTAGAGGACAACGAAACCATGGTGGTGCGTGCCACCGCAGCGGAGGAACTGAAACAACAGCCAGGGGTTTCGATTATCACCGCCGAGGATATACGCAAAACGCCACCGGTCAACGACCTCTCCGACATCATCCGCAGAATGCCCGGCGTAAACCTTACTGGCAATAGCGCCAGCGGTAGCCGAGGTAATAATCGGCAGATTGATATACGAGGAATGGGGCCCGAAAACACCTTGATCCTGATCGACGGAGTTCCGGCAACCTCACGTGATTCAGTGCGTTATAGCTGGCGTGGCGAAAGGGATACCCGTGGCGATACCAACTGGGTGCCCGCGGAAATGGTTGAGCGCATTGAGGTGTTACGTGGCCCGGCCGCAGCCCGCTATGGCTCAGGTGCTGCAGGCGGGGTGGTTAATATCATTACCAAACGTCCAACCAAAGACTGGCATGGCACGCTCTCGCTGTTTACCAACCAGCCAGAAAACAACAAGGAAGGGGCGACCAATCGCGCCAACTTCAGCTTAAGCGGCCCGCTGGTCAGTGACGTGCTGACCATGCGCCTGTTCGGTAACCTCAATAAAACCGATGCCGATGCTTATGACATCAACACCCAGCAGAACGGTTCCAATGCCGCAGGGCGTGAAGGCGTCAGAAACAAAGATATCAATGCCTCACTCTCCTGGAAAATAGACCCGCAGCAGATCCTCGACTTTGACTATGCCTACAGCCGCCAGGGCAATATCTACGCGGGCGATACCCAATACAGCAATGGCAATCTCAGCCCTGGTGGTCTGGTGGCTTCGCTGTACGGCCAGGAAACTAACCGCCTGTATCGCCAGAGCTACGGCATTACCCATAATGGCATCTGGGATTGGGGCCAATCCCGGCTGAACTTTAACTATGAGAAAACCAACAATACCCGTCTGGCGGAGGGTACAACTGGCCGCATTGAGGGGATGATCAACGACGATACTTACAACACCAGCCGGCTGGAGAATTATCGCACCGGCGGTGAGCTGAATATCCCGCTGGATCTGCTGTTTGAGCAGAACGTTACGCTGGGTGCCGAGTGGAACCGTGAAAAGCTCAACGATCCGGCCTCCATGCAGATGACCGACTCCAGTGGCATCATCATCGGCGGCGTCTCTGGCGATCCCTCCGAGCGCAGCGCTAAAAATAGCGCCGACATCAGTTCACTTTATTTTGAGGATAACATCGAGCCTCTGGCGGGAACCTTTGTGATCCCTGGGCTGCGCTTCGACTATCACAATAAATATGGCGCTAACTGGAGCCCTAGCCTGAACATTTCGCAGGAGCTCGGCGAGTATTTCAAACTGAAGGCCGGTATTGCCCGAGCCTTTAAAGCGCCAAACCTGTACCAGTCCAGCGAAGGCTATCTGTTATCCACCCGTGGTAACGGGTGCCCGAAGGACATAGTTTCAGGCAGTTGCTATCTGCTGGGGAATAACGATCTGGATCCGGAAACCAGCGTTAACAAAGAGATCGGCCTGGAATTTACCTGGGCGGGTTACGATGCGGGTATTACCTATTTCCGCAACGACTATAAAAACAAGATCGTGGCGGGCACCGAGATTGTTGGCCATGCCTCTAACGGTTACAACATCTTGCGTTGGGAAAACAGCGGTAAAGCGCTGGTCGAAGGGTTGGAGGGCAACCTGGTGGTGCCGTTGGTTGAGGATATGCTCACCTGGCGCACTAACGCGACCTATATGATCACCTCCGAAAACAAGGATACCGGGAATCCTCTGTCGGTGATCCCCAAGTACACGGTGAATACCCTGCTGGATTATCAGGTCACCGATAAGCTCTCCACCAACCTGAATTGGACGATGTATGGCCGGCAAAAGCCGCGCGAATATGCGGAGATCCGTAACGAAGCTGGCACGCTTGCCACTCAGGAAGTCGGGGCTTATTCGGTGGTAGGCATTGGCGTCAATTACGATCTGATGAAGGATCTGAGCCTGAAAACCGGCGTCACCAACCTGTTCGACAAGCAGATCTACCGTGAAAACGAAGGGGCTTCGACCTACAACGAACCGGGCCGGGCCTATTACGCGGGCCTGACCCTGTCGTTCTAATCGCTGCTGGTATTACGTATCCCCTCTGGCGAGGGGATATCATTAGCCGCGAGCATGTGCCGCAGCACGGGTGATTTGCTCATCGGAAGGGCGCACCCCGGTATACAACACAAACTGCTCCAACGCCTGTAAGGCGATCACTTCGGCACCGGTCACCACCTGCAAACCCTGCTCACGGGCATAGCGGATCAGCGGGGTTTCTGCCGGTAAAGCCACCACGTCGAAGGCGATTTTCGCAGCCTTGATCGTGGCCGGTTCAAAGGCCAACTGCTCGGCTTCGCTTCCGCCCGCCATGCCGATCGGCGTGACGTTAATCACCATCTCAACCTGTAAATCTCCGACTTCTGGTTGCCACTGATAGCCATACTGCGCTGCCAGTGCCTGGCCCGCCTGCGGATTGCGGGCAATGATATAACCTTTCTTGAACCCGGCATCGCGCAGGGCGGCGGTCACCGCTTTGGCCATACCGCCGCTGCCACGTAGGGCAAATGAGGTGGTCGGGGGGATCTGGTATTTCGCCAGCAGTTTGGCGATGGCGATATAGTCGGTGTTATAGGCCCGCAGGAAACCGTCGTCGTTGACGATGGTATTGACTGACTCAATTGCCGTGGCCGACGCATCCAGCTCATCAAGGAACGGAATACAGCTCTCCTTGAACGGCATGGAAACCGCACAGCCGCGAATACCCAAAGCACGCACGCCGCCGACCGCTGCCTGAATATCTTTGGTGGTGAACGCCTTATAGATGAAGTTCAGATCCAGTTCCTGATACAGATAGTTGTGGAAACGGGTGCCGAAATTGCCTGGCCGACCGGCCAGCGACATACACAGCTGCGTATCTTTGTTGATTTCACGACTCATGGCAGGCCCTTAGCGCATTGAAAGAAGGGTCCCCACCGGCTGGCAAGCATCCGGCGGGGATAATCGGTTCAGCTTACGCCAAAAGACGGGTTATTGAGCACAAATTTTTCCCCTCACCCCAACCCTCTCCCAAAGGGCGAGGGAGCAGTCCGGAGCGCGTGGTTTGATGTGGCTTAATGATCTTGGACACCGAATAAGGGTGACAAACTTCCCTGATACAAAAGAGGTGTCCAATGAAAGGCAGACGTACTTTTTCTGCGGAATTCAAATGTGAGGCTGCAAGCCTTGTTCTCGACAGAGGCTACTCAATTGCCCAAGCCTGCGAAGCAATGGGGGTGGGTAGCACGGCTATGCAGCGTTGGGTACACCAGCTAAGCAGTGAACGAGGTGGAGTGGCACCAACGACAGGAAAATTGTGATTGGACTATGCCAACCCCCAATGGCAGCTACTACCGCCTGCTACATGAACTGTTTGGTGATATGGGGATGGCACCGGCGATCAGCGTCACCTGTGAGACCTTTATGGCCTGTACCAGCCTGGTGGCGCAGAGTGATTTCGTCAGCATTCTGTCGGTCGATGTGATCTCCGATCCTATTTTAGGCCGCCACCTGGTAGCACTGGAATTGGACGAGGCCTTACCGCAGGCTACCTTCTACCTGATCCAACGAAAGGATACGACGCTCACGCCGATGGGCGCCTACCTGGCCCGTCTGTTCAGACAGCATTGCCGGTAGTGGCCGATCGGCGGAACTTTTGGGGCTTTTAGCGGCGGATGCAGATGAGCAACGGATTAGAAAATCCTTTCAGAATAATGGCATTTTTATCTAATGCCATGATCTTGGAGTGAAACTCAATACCCGGAGTTTGCGGTAACACTCTGTTCTCCCATAGGTCCGTTGGCGTATTATCCACGGGATGGCTCTCCGTATGGGTAAAGACGAGTTTGTTCACGTTTTCCAGCTCGGACGGGGCGATGGTAAAGAAGACCGTCCTTCTCAGGATATAGCTATGCCCCTGATTCTTGATCGAGCCGGAAAATTTTATACTCCCTTCATGCTGCGAAATAAATATGACGTCGACATGGGTGTTAACCTCAACGCCGTCACCATCACGGACTTTGAGATGTGCAAACATCTGAGCATCACAATGGAACGGTTTGCGAGAGGCATATTGATAGACATAAAAAAGAATGGCGCATAGGCTAATAATCAGCAGCAGGGCTACGGCGAATTTTTTCATGCTATTACTCTACTGTTTTGTAATTTAAACAATTTTTATACCTGGTGGCGTCAATTTTACTGCAGGCGGCGAGTAGCCGAACTCTGAGACGGTCGTTGTCAGGGTGCGCTTCGGCATAAAAAACATCCAGGTCTTCCCGCGAACAATCTATCCCTTCTTCTGTCATCTCCTTGATTATTTTAGCCGTATAATCTTTATCTGGCTTGTTATCGTTCAAGTTATAGATACTGCATTTGTCATGCGTCACCAGGAAGCTGATGCTCTCTTTTTTGGTGTGTATCAGCGTGGTCATGCCGATCAGCGTGGTCAATAACAGTAACAGGGCCAGCACGAAAGAGAGCATGCGGTGCTTTTTTAACGATAGATAGAGTGAGCCACGATCCTTTGGCTCGCCGATTTCTGCTGGCGCGTCGTTGGTGGAAATCTTTACCCCTTGATTAATCGTGGGTATCTCATGGCTCGGTGCAGGCTCGGCGATAGCTTTTTGTATCGGATGGATCTCCGCGTCCATTCTAAAACCGACACGGGGTACGGTAAAAATAATATCCTTACTAATCCCGAGGTTAGTGAATGCCTTTCTTAGCTCACTAATATGATTATTCAGGCTGGCATTGGACGGTGAAAAGCCATAGTCCTCCCACACGTTTTTCAGGATGTCATCACGCTCCAGGTTAACCCTGTTGTTACTGATCAATTCACTGAGTAGCCGAGTCGCCGGTTTTGATAATTCAATAGACTGTTGAATGTCATTCTTAAGCGTCAAAACTCTGCTGTCAGGATCAAAGATAACATTCAAGTTTATTATATATTTCATGATAATAGTCCAACGTCCTTGGTACTCGCGATTAACGGCGCTCAATAATAAGAATAGTCTTATCAATTTAGTTTGGGTGGGAATTTAGTTGGAACTTACCCCCTCCGTCAACCTTTGTCTCAACTATTTTTTTACCGATAATAATGAGTTGAATTTAAGATAGTGTTACCTGCTGTTTATCGGTCTTTTTTTGAGCCATTAAAAATTAAATGCTAATTTTTACGTAATTTAAGATATTTAAAACTAAATAATGGCTGTTATTTGGTGTTATTTTGCTTTTCTGGCCCCCGATCTCTAGCATTGAGGCCGTCGTCAACATTTATTTTCGGCATATGGAAACGCCAAGGAACGTTGGGTCCCTTAACAACGGCGTAAAAGATAAAATTTACAACATAAAGGATGCAGTAAATGAAACTGAACAAAATCATGATGGTTGCGGTTGTCGCTTTTGGCATGTCTTCTTTGGCGCACGCAGCAAAAGATCAAGGGCATGGTAAAGTGGTGTTTACCGGCTCTATTATTGATGCGCCTTGTTCTATTGCTGGTAATGGCGAACAGACGGTGGAACTGGGGCAGATTTCTAACGTGCTGCTGAAAAACGGCGGTCAATCTACGGCGCGTGATTTCAAGATTGAGCTGGAAGGCTGCGAAATCAGTGACGGTGTTGATGCCAAGAACAAAGTAACCGTTTCTTTCAATGGTGAAGTTGGGGCTGTTGCAGATCGCCTGGGAACAGGGCTGGGAGCCAGCATCGTGATTACGGATGTTAATGGCCCTATCAAGCTGGCTACGGCATCCAAACCTCAGTTGCTGCAGAATGGCGATAATACCCTGAACTTTGCTGCCTACCTGCAGGGTGACGGTGCTTCTGCCACTATCACCGAAGGGGCATTCTCGACAACAGCTAACTTTACCTTAGCCTACCAATAATCGCTTAGGCCATCATTGGTATAGCCTACCTGGGCATGCGGAGTTATCCGTATGCTCTTTCGTGGACTCGGTATGGCGTTAAGGATAGCGACTATGCGAAGAATGATTCATATTATTGTCGTGCTTTCCTGCATGCTTATCGCGTTGCCCTTTACCGCCATAGCGGGATCTTCCGTGCGGAATATGGTGTTTATCAATATGGAAGGATCCATTATTGATGCTGCCTGTACGATTGCGGTCGAAAGCCGTGACCAAACCGTTAATATGGGTGTGGTGCCGTTAAACGATATTATTCGTGACGGTCATGGGCAAGGTAAATCCTTTACGGTTAAGCTGCTCGATTGTGAGTTGGATCGCCCTGGCCTATCATTCCTTAACAAGAAATCTTTTCGAATAACCTTTGATGGCGATGCAGAGGGCGACCTGTTTTCCGTACAGGGGATGGCGTCTGGGATAGCGCTGCGGCTCCACGATGCTCTGGGTAATATTGTTAAACCTGGGCAACCCTTGCTGTTGCAGCACGATTTCTCACAGAGTACGAATCTGAATTACACCTCAACGTTGGTTGCAAATAACCAGATATTTAAAGCGGGGGAATATTTCTCTGCGGTGCGGTTTACATTGGATTACTTCTGACCCTAATGAATAAACGGCCATAATGAGGAAGTATTAATAAAAAGGTTAGGGACATGAAATTATCACCTGCTGGGAGGCTGGCACGTTTTCAGGTGCTTGGTGTGTGTATTTCAATGGCGTTGAGTGCAATACCAATAGTGGTATTGGCTGCCGAGGAAATTCAGTTTAATACAGATGTGCTAGATGTGAATGACCGTAAAAATATCGATTTGAGTCAATTTTCCCGTGGTGGATTTATCATGCCGGGCACCTACGGCATGGTGGTACATATCAATAGGGACGATCTGCCGGAGCAACCGGTAGCGTTTTATGTGCCGCAAGAGGATCCGAACGGTAGTCGTGCCTGTGTCAGCAAAGCCTTAGTGGCGCAGTTGGGGCTGAAAGAGGGAATGATCAAGGATCTCAGCTGGTGGCATCAGGGCGAGTGCCTGGATGAGGCTAGCCTGAAGGGCATGGAGGTGCGTGGGGATTTATCGACCTCGGCACTGTATCTGAGCATCCCCCAGGCCTACCTGGAGTATACCGCTGATAACTGGGATCCGCCGTCACGCTGGGAGCAGGGTATCCCAGGCCTGCTGTTGGACTACAACCTTAACGCGCAAAGCCGGAAACAGTTGAAGCAAGGGGGCCGAAGTAACAGCTTGAGCGGCAATGGCATCACGGGGGCGAACTTGGGTTCCTGGCGTCTACGGGCTGACTGGCAACTTAACGTCCAGCATCAGAGTGGCGAAAGTTCGTCTACGTACCGGCAGTTGGACTGGACTCGCTATTACGCCTACCGCGCTATTGTGGCACTGCGTTCAAAGCTGACAATAGGCGAGAGCTACCTGGATTCAGGGATGTTCGACAGCTTCCGCTTTAGCGGTGCCAGCCTGATCTCGGACGATAATATGTTGCCGCCGAACCTGCGCGGCTACGCGCCGGAAGTGACCGGAGTGGCGAGAACCAACGCCAAGGTGACTGTCAGCCAACAGGGGCGAGTGTTGTATCAGACCCAGGTGGCAGCAGGGCCGTTCCGTATCCAGGATATCAGTGATGCAGTGACCGGAGAACTGAACGTACGGCTGGAAGAGCAGGATGGTAGCGTGCAGGAGTTTATCCTCAACACCGCCAGCATTCCGTACCTGACTCGTCCAGGAGCTGTGCGCTTCAAGTTGGCGGCGGGTAAACCTTCGGACTGGAAACATAAAACCAGTGGCCCGCTATTTGGCAGTGGGGAGCTTTCCTGGGGGGTGAGCAACGGCTGGTCGTTGTATGGCGGTGCCCTGGTGGGGGGGATTATAATGCGCTTTCGCTGGGTATTGGGCGCGACCTGATGGCGTTTGGTGCGTTGTCGTTTGATATCACCCAGTCAAGAGCACGCTTACCACGGCAGGATGACACGCTCAGCGGTGGGTCTTATCGCCTTAGCTATTCGAAGAACTTCGATGATTACGATAGCCAGGTGACCTTTGCTGGCTACCGCTTCTCTGAGCGGGACTTTATGAGCATGAGCGAGTACCTGGATGCCCGTGTGGACGGTAGGCGCCTGGGCAACGGTAAAGAGATGTACACCATTACCTTCAACAAGCAGTTCCGTGACTGGGGGGTGAGCACTTACCTCAACTATGACCATGAGACCTATTGGGATAGACCCGCCAACGACCGTTATAGCCTGACCTTGTCACGTACCTTTGATATTGGCCGTTTCCGCAACCTTAATCTGTCGTTGACGGCGTTCCGCAATCAGTACAACGGCAACAGCGATGATGGGGCTTATCTGTCACTGTCCTTGCCGTGGGGCGACAAATCGACGGTGAGTTACAACGCCACGGTGAACCGTGATGAGTCTACCCATCGGGTGGGATATTACGACCGGGTGGATGAACACAATAACTATCATCTGAACGTGGGCAGCTCGCGTAGAGGAGCCAACCTGAGTGGCTTCTACAACCATGAAGGGGATATGGCCAAAGTGAGCGCCAACGCCAGCTATCAACAAGACCGTTATAGTGCGTTAGGCATGTACGCCCAAGGGGGCATGACGCTGACGGCGGAAGGTGGAGCGTTGCACCGAGCAGGTGTAGCAGGGGGCACCCGGATGCTGATTGATACCAACGGGGTGGCTGGAGTACCGGTACGCGGCTATGGCAGCACCAGCAATACCAACTGGTGGGGTAAAGCGGTGATCGGTGATGTCAACAGCTACTATCGCAACCAGGCGCAAATTGATCTCAATACGCTGGGCGACAACGTTGAGGCGACCAAATCGGTGGTACAGGCGACGTTGACAGAAGGGGCGATTGGCTACCGCCAGTTTGAGGTGATTGCCGGTGAGAAAGCGATGGCGGTGATCAAACTGGCTGACGGAAGCGAACCGCCGTTTGGTGCCACGGTAATGAATACCCGTCGGCAAGAAACCGGGATAGTCAACGACGGCGGCAGCGTCTATCTAAGCGGTATTAACGCCGGGGAAAACATGATGGTGCACTGGGGCGGTGATCCACAGTGCGAGGTACGGATGCCCTCCCCGCTGCCTGCGAACATGTTGATGAGCACGCTGCTGCTGCCCTGTCGTCCGGTTAGCCCGTCAGCAGACTGAGGGGAACACCCCGATAACCCTTTAACAGCGCCACTATGGCCGGGAAATAGAGAATGCAAAGTAACCAAACTATCAAACAGCCCCGTGGTATCACGGCGAAGTGGACCATGATCGGCGTTGTCCTACTGGGAGCATTAGGCGTGCAGCAGGCCCAGGCGGCTATCGCGCTGGATCGTACCCGGGTGATTTTTGATGGCAGCCAGAACTCGCTCAGCCTAAATGTCAGCAACCAGAACAAACAGTTGCCGTATCTGGCACAGGGCTGGATTGAGGATGAGCAGGGCAACAAGATCCAAACCCCGCTCACCGTACTGCCGCCGTTACAGCGCATCGAACCGGGTAAAGCGAGCCAGGTGAAGATCCAGGCGCTGCCAGCGGCCAAGCTGTTACCACAGGATCGCGAGTCGATTTACTACTTCAACCTGCGAGAGATCCCGCCGAAGACTAACAAGGCAAACACGCTGCAAATTGCGCTACAGACGCGGGTCAAACTGTTCTATCGCCCAGGGGCCATTGCCATGGATAGCAATGCGGCCCCGCCACAGGAGCAACTGACGCTGACGAAGCAGGGGGACAAATACATGGTCAATAACCCGACGCCGTATTACGTCACCATTGTGGATGCGAGCAACAAAAAGAACGGTGAGGGGGTAAAGGATTTTGAACCCTTGATGGTCCCGCCGAAAGCCGCTTTACCGCTGACGGTCAGTGCCGCCAGCGTAGGTAATAGCCCGGTACTGACTTACGTCAACGACTATGGCGGGCGTCCACAGCTGAGCTTTAGCTGTGATAGCAGCCGTTGCACCGTGGTAGTGATGCCAAAGAACAAAGCGTTATAAGAGCCGGACTATCGTTGTTGAATAAAGGCGTGGCCAAAGAGAAAAACAGTGACAACGAATAAGGCCCTATCCCAGCGCAGGCTGATGGATTAACTGGATGGTGTGATGACCGATGAGGACGGGGAAATGAAGGAACGTCAAAGATGGCTCTGCTGCTTGTTTGGGGCGCTGGTCTGGTTCCCGTGGTTGGCCAAGGCGGCAACGGTTACGGTCAAGGTCACGGTCACGAAACCGCCTGCCTGTGTGCTCAATGATAACCAACCGATCGTTGTGCAGTTCAATGAAGTGATGACGACCCGAGTGGACGGTAATAACTACCGCCAGCGGGTTATCTATACCTTGTCCTGCGGCAGCGACTCGGCGAATGCTATGAAGATACGGATTAAGCAGGAGCCTGGAGCCAGTTTTGACAGCAACGTGTTGCGGACCAATAAAACGGGGCTGGGGATTGCCTTGCTACAGGGGGGGAATCGCCGTGCTATCAACAGCTGGCTGAATTTTACTTATCCGAATATGCCGCTGCTGGAGGTGGTGCCGGTCAAACAGGCTGGGGTCAAACTTAGCGGTGGGGTCTTCACGGCAGGGGCGACGCTGGAAATGGCGTATCAGTAAATGGGAACGGAACATGAGCAGAGCATTAATCATGCAAGGGCTAGTGCTGGCCAGCGTTTTGGTAATCCATCCTGGGTCACGGGCGGAGAGCGTCTATATGGCGTTTAGCGGAACGCTGATTGAACCCCCGCCATGCACCATCAATAACGGTGGGCAGGTAGAGGTGCCGTTTGGCGAACAGATTGGCATCAACTCGGTTGACGGTGTCAACCATCGTAAGGTGATTAATTACCAGATCACCTGTGATAAAGGTTCCGGCAGCAGTTGGGCGCTGACCCTGACCCTGAGCAGCGACAAGGTTGCCGTGTTTGATCCGCAGGCGTTGGGCAGCAACCGGGACAACCTGGGAATTCGGGTGTACCAGAACAATGAACTGTTTACGCCTGGCAGCACGTTGAAGGTGGATTTGAACAATCCGCCGCGCCTGGAAGCGGTGCTGGTGAAGAAGAGCGGCACGATCCTGACGCAAGGGACGTTTGAGGCCCTGGCGACCTTGAAAGCGGATTATCAGTAGGGAGATGAACATGAAACGCATCATCGGCAAGTGTTACGGGGTAACCCGGCGCAGCGCCTGGGTCAGTGCCCTGTTCCTGCTGCTGGGGCCAGCCAGCGTTGCTACTGCGGCAGATAATGTGCGCTTTTATGGAGCTTTGGTGGCCGAACCCTGTGTTATCACCCCGGGGCAGGAAGAGATCTCGTTGGATTTTGGCACCATTGTGGACAAGACGCTGTACCAGCATCAACGCACGGCGGGGCAAAGGTTTGAGCTGCATCTGGCGAAGTGTGACCTGAGTTTGGGCAAGACGGTAACGGTCCGTTTCATGAATCAGGCAGAAAGCCTGTTGCTTCCAGGCTTACTGGCACCGGACAGCGGTGGCCAGGCGAAAGGGATCGCGATTGGGCTGGAAACGCTGGATGCCACACCCCTGCCAATTAATCAGGCCAGTGGGAAATACACGTTGCAGGCCGGCAGCAATATCATTGTGTTAAAGGCTTATGTACAGGGCGAAGCGAAGGCGATCGCCAATAAAACCATTGAGCGCGGCCCCTTCAGCGCGACGGCTACCTTTAGACTCGATTATGAATGATAAGGAGGGACATCATGAAAAAATACTGGATGTACGTCTGCGCTATGGCGAGTTTTTTTGCGTTAGCCCCGTTGGCGATGGCTTATCATCTAGGAAATGGTTATTTTAGTAACACCAGTATTGACATGAAGTATCAGGTAGAAAATGGGCGAGTAAAGATAGAGTCTATAACATTGGGGGATTGGATGCCCAATGACAACTACCCCTGCGAGGCTATGTTAAAACAATATGGTCGTGGTGGCACTTTTAAGACCTGCATTTTAATGCGAAGTATTAAAGGTGCTGTTACAGAACACAGGTATACCAACGTAAAGGATTTGACCAGGGCTCAACTTGTTGCTTTTTTAACAACAACCGGAGATGTCGGGGCTGCAAGTTCTGATCGTTTCACCTATTTTACTCTAGGGATAACTACTAGCCGGGTGTCGCATGGGTCCTATATTCCGAGTAATTTCAATAGCGAAGCGGGGATCATTCCGCCGGTGGAGCCGCCGCCGCCGCCATTAAGCTGCAATATCGGTAGCGGTACCATAAATCATCAAGTGGCCAGCACGAGTGTTGACCGCGATAGTGCCAGTACGACGGTCTCTGTTAGCTGCACCGGCTCTACCACCGTGCGGGTACGAGCTCTAAATTACAATCCCAATAATGGTGGAGTGACGCTTAACGGTCCTGATACGCTTAAGTCGCTTATTGCTATTGACAATACATCTGCTGAAATTGGGACCGTGAAGCGTGTGGACTACTACAGAAACTTTACCGTTAGCTCTGAGTTACGGAGCGCAGCTAAGGAAATTGCCGGGGGCGAATATAGTGGCTCGCTGATTATTGTAGTGACTACGGAATGAAGGTGTGTTTATTGATTTATGTTATTGACAATGGCCATGAAGAATGACGCCGTTATTTAACTCTATGTTAAGAGATTTCGCCATGATCCTCCGCTACTGAAGAAAGCGTACGATTTTTTTTCGAGTGATGAGCCGTTTTTATATGAGCGGCGCTGAATTTTCGCCTGTTCGATAGTTGGATTTTTACAATGAAGATGCGTGCTTCCAGCGGAGAAATGCTGAACAGATTGACTCGGCAGCTAAAATGAATAACGTGGTGTCAGCGCCATCCATAGAGAATAGTTGGGGCTGCTGTTCCTCTACTACGCTGTCAGTGGCGGCGCATGGCTTAAAACCGACGGCACGGATTTCTGCAACGTGCGGTATTAAAACAGGTTGGATTATGAATATTTCAGTAACCCGGTTTTTGCTATTTTTTATACTTTCTTTTATTTTTCCTTACTCAGTAAACTCTTATAGTGAGGCTATTTTAGCCAGCGGAGGGAAACTTGAATGGAAAGAGGTGGATGGAAAGGTGTATATCATAACCAATACGGTCACTGTCACAAACATAGGCGGACCAGTGCCCTGTCCAAAACCAGGATGTGTGATGTTTATCGAATCCGGGAGCCAGGATATAATTGGTGGCCGCGAGCTTCCTCCTAAGACTACCCTGGCTGAAATGCAAGAATTAATTTCTGCTTTGCAGGGCCAAACCATTTATAGAGCTGGCCCTAGTCTTTGTTTCGCTATCTTCATTGGCCTTACTATTAGCGAATTCCCCAGAAATTGCAGCAGAAACCCTAGTGCTGGTGTCCCCCCAAAGGAACCAGATCCCCCGGTTACACCACCAGTCACCTGCAATATCGGTAGCGGTACCATAAATCATCAAGTGACCAGCACGGGTGTTGACCGCGATAGTGCCAGTACTACGGTCTCTGTTAGCTGCACCGGATCTACCACCGTGCGGGTACAAGCTCTAAATTACTATCCCAATAATGGTGGAGTGACGCTTAACGGCCCTGATACGTTTAAGTCGCTTATTGCTATTGACAATACATCTGCTGAAATTGGGAGCGTGAAGCGTGTGGACTACTACAGAAACTTTACCGTTAGCTCTGAGTTACGGAGTGCGGCTAAGGAAATTGCCGGGGGCGAATATAGTGGCTCGCTGATTATTGTAGTGACTACGCTATGAGGGTGTGTTTATTGATTTATGTTATTGACAATGGCCATGAAGAATGACGCCGTTACTTAACTCTATGTTAAGAGATTTCACCATGATCCTCCACGACTGAAGAAAGCGTACGCTTTTTTTTCGAGTGATGAGCCGTTTTTATATGAGCGGCGCTAAATTTTCGCCTGTTCGATAGTTGGATTTTTACCATGAAGTTACGTTTGCGATCTGATCCCAGACTTTTTGGGTTTTTCTTTTTATTTTTTGTTATAGCAACGAACTATTACATTCCAACTCCGGGTGGGCGTGGCGTTTCATTATCGATCAATTTGTTCGCCATTATTGCGGTGGCACTGCTGTTTTTTGCACTTTGGTGGGGGACGCTGTCGCATCGCGCGATAATTTTTACGCCAGCGTTGCGCCTGGGTGTTTTAGGGGGCGGAGTATTGGCCCTTCCGCTGCTGTATACGCCATCAGCCTGGTTACCCGAAGCCGGATGGCGGGTTGGGGGGCTGATGGTGGGTATGTTGTTTTACTTCTCCTGCCTGCAAATACGCTATACCCGTAGCACGCTGCATCGCCTGTGCTGGGCTCTGTTGCTGCTGATTGCCATACAGGCGCTACTGGCGTTATTGCAGTTGTTTTCACCTGGCTTGGCCTGGGTGCCGGTATATGGCAATCGCGTGTATGGCATTTTCCGGCAGCCTAACGTATTGGCGAGCTTTATCGCCAGCGGGTTGGCATTAGCGTTGATGTTGCTGTTATTGCCGGGCTGGGTACTGGTACAGGCGCGCTATGAGCGCTGTCGTCAGCTCATCCTGGCTGGGGTGTTGCTGGTGTTGTCTGCCTTGCTGGTATGGAACCAGTCCCGTGCGGGCTGGCTGGGGGGGATTGCTGTCGCGCTACTCTTCCTCTGGTGTTTCGGGCGGCGGGTTCCTCAACGCAGCGCATTGGCTTGCGGCATGATGGTGCTTGGTGTTGGTGTCGGCCTCGGTGTTTTATGGTTTGCGGATGTAGCGGTAGTGGTGGATCACGAGGGGAGCAACCATGCGCGTTGGAGCATGTTGCGTGACACGCTGTTGATGATTAGCGAACAACCCTGGCTGGGCTGGGGCTACGGGGGCTACGAGTACAGTTTCCAGCATTTCCGTATTAACCAGATGCCACCGACGGTGTTGACCGAGATCGCCCGTCACCCGCACAACGAAATTCTGTTGTGGGTGGCCGAAGGCGGCCTGATAGCTCTGCTGGGCGTAGTGTTGATACTGGCTGCGGGTCTGCGTGTGGTACGGCAGGCCGTCCACCATGATCGTGCAGCCTTTGCCACTGGGGGACGGTCGGCCGGGTTGGCGACGTCATTGTGTATCGCGATGGTGCCTATCGCTATCCACAGCCAACTGGAATACCCGTTCTATTTGTCTACCCAGCATTATCTGCTGTTGTTGCTGTTGCTGGCAATCGCCGATCGGCTGGGTGGTGGGGTGACACAACGGCGAACCTTGCCCCTTGTCATTGGAATTACGGCATCCAGGGCAATGGCGATATTGGCCCTCATCATTGCACTGGTCATGGGGTTCTCCCTGTCGGGTGCCATGGTGCTCAATCAGGCTGAGCGCCAGGGTTTGGTGGATATCGAGCCGTTGAAGCACATGTCTCCTTTCGAGGCGTGGATCCATCAAGAACGCAAGATTTTCGATGAACAGGTTCATGCTCTGCTGACCTATAACCACAGCCGGGACGAGCGGCTATTAGAAGGCTACCGTTTGTGGGCGCAAAGCTATTTGCAGCGGCGTATCGACAAGAATGTTTATGCCAGCCTGATTCAGATATTGCGCCATCAGCGGCAGTTTGCGTTGGCTGAGCAGTACCGTCGGGATGCGGTACGTCTGTTTCCCAAAGATGCGCGCTTCCAGGGAATAAATGCTGAACGGATTGACTCGGCAGCTAAAAAATAAGGATATAAAATGAAATCGCATATTTTCGTCGCCATTCAGGATAGCAACCGCTTTTTTGCCTTGGGGATACAATATATCTTGCAGGCCTACTTCCAGGAGAAAGGCTGCACCTGGAGCTTGGTGCCGGCGGCATCTGAGATAGCGATCGATCTGATGGTTTTGGCCAAACCCGCTGGCTGGGCAAAGCAGCCCTGTCGACTCTGGGAAATACCGGGGAGCACGCTGCTTGGAACCATTGTAGTACGGGAAAATATCATTGATCGTGCCAAATCAGCAAAACCTTCCGAGGGGGAGCTCAATGTATTGGGCCGTAGGGAAAAGCCTGATGCGTTGATGTGCCTGTTAGAGGAGATGTATTGTCAGGCATGCCTTCAGCCTTGGGAATCAGAAAAGCAAAGTACCGATCGCTATCTGCAACTGACTCCACGTGAGCGGCAGGTTTTGCAGTGGATCCGCCGGGAATTAACGCCCAATCAGATTGCTAATAGGTTGTCGCTAAGCGTCAAGACCGTCAGTACCCATAAACTCACGGCCATGCGCAAACTGGGCTTCAAGCGCAGTAGCGAATTGTATTACTGGTTGCTGCAAGGGGGCTTGGGGCAGGACAGGGGTCTGTGATAAACACATTACCGGGGCCTGTACGGCAGACCCCGGAGATTACAGACATTCCATGCCGGTTTGTTTTCGACGTATTGTTTTTTCGCCATGCTTACGACACTATCTCAGGCAAAATTCACTCGGGATGAGAGTGAACACTGGAGATAAGTAAGGACATCGATGAAAAAACTGATAGTAGCCGCGGTGGTCTCTGCCATCTCCGGTACCAGCCCATTGGCCCTGGCCTCTTCCGATGAAACCGGCTGCCGCTGGAGCGACTATTGCGCAATGAGCGGTGTGCCCTACCTGGCTGCCGATAATGATACCTGCGTCAATCTACTGATGTTGGCGGCGGGAATGCGTAATTTGCCCGTGGCGTTGTCGTCATTGCCACAGGATATCAGCCGCAATAGAGGATACACGTTTGGCATATTCCCTGGTGAAGCAGCGCCTGAAACCGATCAGGCCACCACACCAGGCCAAACAGCCGTGCCGCAGGAAGATCCACTCGATGCGCTAGCATTAAGCTTAGGGATTAAACCGTCGGGGTTAACCGGTTTTTCCGCCGAATATGAAGGCCGCTGGATCTCCAATAATCCTTTGTCACTCAGCCAATTCTTCCAGGCCCTGCTGGCCGACCCGCAGTTAGATCAGGCCGAACGCGACCTGCTGGCGTTGCGCCGGGCCAAAATTTACCGCGGTGAGGCACAACCAGAGCACTTTTTACCGCTGATGGCGAGCTATGCTGAAGGTTCTCATGCGGCGGCGTTCAGAGATTACCTCACCAGTGCGGAACAGTTTTATCAGGGGCAGTTTGCCGATGCGGATACCGGGTTCCAACGGTTAAAAGAGTCGGACCAACAATGGGTGGCCGAAACGGCCGCTTATATGTTGTTCCGCGTCGCCTTGAACCAGATCACTGAAAATGCCACGGATCAGTACGGCATGTTCGATCCGCAGCGCGCTAATAAAGACGCTGGCGCTCAGGCATTGCAACGGGCACAGGCCTATCTGGCCGCTTACCCCAAAGGCGAATATGTGGATTCCGTGCAGGGGTTGCAGCGCCGGGTGAATTGGTATCTGTCCGACTGGCCACGTCTGGCGCAGCTGTATGAAAGCGAGGTCGCCGCCGCCACCGATATCACTACGCTTGGTGCGATGATTGATGAAGGGGATCAAATCCTGCTGAGCCGCAACATTCCTTACGACAGCGCAGAACAGCCTTTTGTCAGCAGTGCCGATGCTCCGTTGCTGACCTTCACCCAGACCATGAAGTGGCTGCGCAAATACAATCTCGATAACCCGTCGATGCCGAAAGTGAGCGATGAGTTGCTGCAGGGGTACAAACCCATGTTTGTTGCCGCCAATCAGTTGCCGCTCTGGGAATATATGCATAATGCCTGGCTGTTCTATCAGCAAAAGGATTATGCCGCGGTCACCAAGGCGATCCAGCCAGCAGCACAGCTGGCCGCGAACGATCTTATTGCGTTCAGCCAGCAGATCCTCTACGGCGATGCCCTGGTGATGCAGGAAAATTGGCCGGGTGCCGAAGCCCATTGGCGTCATCTGCTCGGCCTGAAGCTTGCCCCTTATCAGCAACAGTATCTGCAGCTGATGTTGGCCACCGCCC
Source organism: Serratia sp. (in: enterobacteria) (assembly GCF_046715635.1). GTDB lineage: Bacteria > Pseudomonadota > Gammaproteobacteria > Enterobacterales > Enterobacteriaceae > Chania. Next base: position 1,881 of record NZ_JBKJYW010000122.1, on the reverse strand, counting down.
TGGTGCATGAAAATAAAACCGCTGCTATTTTTGCCCCAGACAGCCCAATCAATAACCTGCGTTACCGCTCATTGGTGCTCAAAAGCCTGGCCGACAAAGCGTTGCTGCAACAGCAAGCCGCTGGCGCGCCTAACGATGAAGAAAAGACCCTCGCTCTGCATACGCTGTTGTTTAAGGATCTGATGATAGGCGACTATCAGGGGTTTATTGACGACAGCCAACTGAAAAAAAACATCAAGCAGACGCCTGACCCACAGGTATTTGGCGATGTCGCACTCAGCGTTTTCGATTGGGATGGCAGTCAGACCGAGCCTGGTTATTTCTGTGCTTCACTAGACGCTAACGTTGCCGTATTGGCGAAGAACAAGACCGATCCGCACGCGATGAATTGTGTGGCAGAGTTCTTGCATACCACCTTTGCCGATATCAGCACCGAAGCGGAAATAGGAGCCAATGAACAGCTGGATGACCTGGCAGGGGCCGAACTGAGTAAAGATAAAGCGCACGGCAGATTAAAATATTATCAGCAAGTGATCGCCGATCCCAAGGCCGAGCCGGAAGATAAAACCTATGCGCTGTACCGGGCGGTGATGTGTTTCTCTCCTTCCGGCTACAACAGCTGCGATCGGCAGGAGATCTCGCAAAAAAACCGCCAACGCTGGTTTAACCTGTTGAAGAGCCAGTATAAAGGTAACCAGTGGGAACAGAAGCTCAAATACTATTGGTGATGCGGTTATTGCTGCTACTGTGGTTGCCGATCTCTGCAACCACAGTAGCGGCGGATAACGCCGCTGGTAGGTATGTGAATGCGCATGATTACCGCGCGTTCTGGCTTTGGTCTGGCGTCTGGCCGCAGCCTGCGCTGCAGCAGGCCGATCTGCTCTATCTCCATCAGGGTGAAATTATCACTGGGCGTCAGGGCGCTTATTTCCAAAAAATGGGGCTGCCGCTGAGCAAGCTCCAGGCACCCGCCGTCTGGATCACCGTACGTGTTGCTACTCTGGACATGTCCGAGGAGGTATTGGCTTCGGCGCTACGTTTACCAGCCCGATGGGCTGCGGCAGGTAACCGGGTTGTAGGGCTACAAATCGATTTTGATGCGGCAACCTATCAATTGGATAAGTACGCAGAGTTTCTCAATAAGCTGCGCGGTCGATTACCCAAAGAATATGCTTTGGGGGTTACTGGCCTGCTCGATTGGGCAAAGACCGGCAACGTCGGCCAGTTGAATGCGTTGCCAATCGATGAGTTGGTGATCCAAACCTACCAGGGGCGGCGCACGGTCACGGAGTATGAACGCTATCTCCCCGCGCTGCTTAAGCTACAAATCCCTTTCAAAATCGGTCTGGTGCAGCAGGGCGACTGGAACTCCGAGTGGCAACGGCGGCTGGCCGTCTCGCCTTATTATCGCGGTGAGGTGGTGTTTTTGTTGAATACGAGCCTATAGTTATTAATTTTATGCAAGTATATCAATTGGATAACCATATTATTTGCTTATGCTAGTATGCAGAACTTAACTGGTCTAAAATAGGTATGAATCGAACGATTTATACCTATTTGAACGACTGAGGAGATTGCCATGATTAGCTTTACGGCCAACCAGGCCAAAACCCAGTTTGGCGAGATGATAACTAAAGCTCAGCGTGAGCCGATCAGCATCACCAAAAACGGTAAACCTTCCGTAGTGGTTATGTCTGTTGAGGATTACAACGAGTTTGAGGCGTTGAAACTGCAAAGCTTGCGCGCCAAGCTTGCGCGCTCCATTACTCAGGCAGAGGCTGGCCAGTTGCATGAGGGTGATCAGGTATTTGACGAGTTGATGAAGGATCTCTAATGGCTAACTACAAACTGACTGACGATGCGCGAGAGGATTTGCGCGAA